>CAYUXT010000027.1:0-47120 GCA_964448955.1 uncultured Taibaiella sp.
CATTCCTTAATGGTTTTTTTTACCATTAATATTCTTAACCATTAAGAAGTTAAGGAAAGTTAAGGGTTTGGTTTTGGTAGATTCAACAATTTAACGGAAAAAATTAAATAACTTGGAAACTCTTTGTTTCTCTTTGAATTGTACGTTTTCATCTCTGTAGTTGTAATTTCTTATTTTAGCACATAATTCACTATACTTGCAAATCGAAACCAATTTATATTTTTAATCCAATAAACTTAAAGAATTATGTCGTTACTTCACTACCCTCAAAGGGGCGAATACAAAGTACCCAAGCACAATGTTTTAGTATTAAGCTTATAGATTTACGGCTTACCGATAATTTGGTGGATTTTTTGAATTACGAAAATTTACAAAACCGTTACGACCACTTTGCGTTAGCCGGCACCTCCTTATTATGTACCGATAATCTCAAAAATTATCTTAACGATTCTGGACTTAAATACAGCGAAGCATGGACCAAGACAATGGATGACCATATTACAATAGCAAAAGACTTGCACCATATCGAAGACATTTACATTGTAGAGCACCAAGACTGTGGGGCATATAAAGCGTTTATAAATGTTGATATATCTAACCTTTCTTTAAATGAGGAAATAGAAATGCATAAACAATTTGCAACGGAGCTTGCAAATAAGCTTCGTAATAAGTTTGGCATTAATGCGCATTGCTTTTTTATAGACCTGCGAGGAAATGTAGAGAATTTATATAGCACTTATAGCGATGACAAGCACGCTTAATCAAGGGAAAGTAATTTTGGAATAATGCTCCTCCTGATTTTGCTTACAAAATAAGCTGTCTTGTGTTTTCATCTATTGTAGTTAATGTTACGACTAAAGTGCTTGGTGGTAGCAGACTGGGGGCTCTTTGCGACCATTCTATAAAGTTATATACATTAGTAGGTTTTCGCAAAATGTCTTCTATTCCGGCATCTATGGCTTCTTGTTCGTCTTTTAGTCTATACCAATCGGAATGGTAAATGGTCTGTAGATTACCTTGCTCGTCTTTAAAAAGATATTCGTTAATAATAGAAAAAGTAGGACTGCTTATGGTGTCTTCTACTCCCAAATACTGACATAGATGTGTAATAAAGGTGGTTTTGCCGGCACCTAAATCGCCATTAAATGTAATGATTTTATAGCCTTTTGCCTGCTGCCAAAACATAGCTACGGCTCCTTGTATGTTGTGTAGTGAAAATTGTATGGTCATTTTCTTTTAGTGCAAAGTTCGGGGTTTTTACTTCGTAAGTGAAATTTCTCGTATTCTATGTTTATAGTTCTCGGTAAGAATTGTATTGTTTTTTTAACCTTTAGTATTTTTTTTGCCATTAAGTAGTTAGGGGGGGTAAGGGTTTCTCGCAATGGGCGCAAAGAAGACGCTAAAGACGCAATGCTTTTCTACATTGGCAATAGTTCTCGCCGAGGAAAAAGATTATTGCTTGGTTGCTAATCCTTTCGGCTTCGCTATGGGTAACGCTTTTAATTTTTTACCTTTTAAACCCATATTTTAAGCTTGTAAGTATTTGCTCTACCTTTTCTTTGTACTCTCCTTGAATTAATATTTCTCCGTCTTTACTACTTCCTCCTACACCGCATTTGGTTTTTATAGTTTTGGCAAGTATTTGCAAATCTTCGTCGTTGCCAACAAATCCTGTTATTAAGGTAACAGTTTTACCCGCTCGCTTTTTTTTGTCTATGGTAACTTTTAGCTTTTGTTTTTCGGGTGCTAAAGTTTCTATTGGCTCTTCTTCTGTTTCGGGTTTCCAATCGGGGTTAGTAGAAAAAACCAAATTGCCGAGTCCTATAATTTTTTTATTTGCCATTCCGTTTTTTGTTTTTGGTGTTGCAATTTACATAAAAAGAGAATTAGTTTTTGGGCTATTACTCATGCTCCGGGAGAGAGGTGCGCCAAGTAATGGTTTCGTTTTGTTGTATTGCACAATAGGTTTCGTTGCCATTGGTAAGTAACCAATATTTGCATTGTAAAGTATGGTGATAGCTCAATAGTTGGTGCAGCACTTTGTCGTCTATTGGCACTTCCGGCTCTTTACATTCTATCAGCATCCAAGGTTGCGCTAAACTGTTATAAACTACTATATCAAATCGCTTTTTTAATCCGTTTATTGTCAGTGTTTTTTCTACCGCAAGCATAGATTTGGGGTAATTCATTTCTGTAATCAAATAATGTATAATGTGCTGTCTTACCCACTCTTCGGGAGTAAGGTGTATATATTTTTTGCGAACAATGTCGAATATCTTTCGCTTGTCTTCTTCTTCTTTAATGCTGAAATTATATTTTGCAAAGGATAATGAAATCATTGAAAGGCAGATTTGGAACTTTTTTTGTGCAAAGTTCGGGGTTTTTACTTCGTAAGAGAAATTTCTCGCATTCTATGTTTATTGTTCTCGCTAAGTTTATAGTTCTCGCTAAGGACGCAAAGAAGACACTAAGGGCGCAAAGTTGTTTCTAAAAACCATTAAAGGCATTAAAAGTAGGAATATTTTGCAACCTTTATAGGTTTAAAAATTGATCAACTATCAACTACTTAAACGGATTGCTATATTGCGGATTGCTAATAAGTGTAGAGTCCGACATAGTGAGCAGAAATGCAATTAACTGTTCTTTTTCTTCTTCGCTTAATCTTACTCCGCCTCTATGTGCTAAACCCATTTTAGAATCTATATTTACACTCAACTGCACCCCTTCGCTGTAAAAATCAATCACTTCTCTAATCGTTTTAAATCGCCCATCGTGCATATATGGAGCCGTAAAAATTAAATTTCTGAATGAGGGAATTTTAAATTTACCATTATCTTTTTCGTCTTTGGTAACACCACCCAAACCCTTGTCTTTGTATAGTTGTGGATCTTTAATATTATCTAAACCATTATTGCTAAATGCCGCAATAGTGCCCAAAGCATTTGCGTCAGAAGTATGGCAGTGTAAGCAATCTCCTTTGGTCATATCATTAGCTATTACAAAACCTTTATACTCTTGTTCGTTTAAATATTCGTCTCCGTTAAGCACTCTATCGAATTTAGAGCCGTTAGAAATAATCGTTCTTAAAAACTGACCTATCGCCTTTGAGATAAGTATGCTGTCTATCTTTTGATTACCAAATGCTTTTTGAAATAAGGGCTTGTACCAGTCGCTGTTTTGTATTCTTGTTTCAGCAACAGACCACTTTAAATTCATTTCGTTTTTATCTCTAACCGGATGAAAAACTTGCTCTTCTATACTCGAAGCACTGCCGTCCCAAAAGAACGATGGATACCAAGCCAAGTTAAATAGCGGCATTGAATTGCGCTTTGTAGCTACACCTTTGTTGCCCTTAGAAAATGCCAGTGGCGCATCGCTAAATGCAGCTTCTTGACTATGACAAGAGGCGCAAGACATATCCAAATTTTTACTTAAAATGGTATCGTAAAAAAGATAGCGACCAAGCATTACCCCTTCGACTGTTACCGGATTGTCTTCCGAAATGGGCATTTTAGGGAAAGCTCTTAACGTCGGAAACGCATAAGGCGTAGTAGTATGCAGTATATTATTAAACGAAACAATGATAATAGCAATAATAATAATTCCCAACTTTTTCATGCAAACACAATTTACCTATGGTGGATAACAAATGGAATGGTTTCAGACTGTTTGTTCGTTTTGATTTGTAAATAATATTTACCGTTGGTGTATTTTTTAGTGCTAAACCAATATTTGGTAGGTATATAGTTCCAGCTTTCTACGATTTGTCCCAAAGAGTTTATGAGCATCATATTTTCGATAATATGGAAGTCTTTTGATTTCTCAATTTCTATATGGATAATATCATTAGTTGGGTTAGGATATACATTAATGTATTTTTCTAACTTTCTTTCGCTAATGGTGTGCTGAAAAGTATGATGAACAATTAAATTGTCTATTAACCACCCTTCTTTACTGTTATCTACAGAGTCGGACATAAAAGTATAGCGAATAACCATGCTATCCATTTGAGAGTTCATCCAATCTATATCATAACAAAGCCAAACATCTCTCCAAGTGCTATCGGTACCACTAAATACAAAATCTCCATTGGGTAAGGTATCTCTGTTTTCGTCTAAAAAGCCATAAAAATTATACACATTCGGGTTGTTAAACGCGTTTTGCCACGTTTGTTCTCCATCTATAGAAAATTCAATTTTGCCTCCATCAAAGCCACTGTCCATATCTAATTTTTGTTTCCACTGAATAGCTAAAACGCCCCCATACCAAAACAAACCGTGGTTAATAGTAAATTTGAATGAAGATGTGTCGTTAGTTGGATAATAATTTATGGTATCAGTTAATAAGGCGTTGGGTTGCGTAGCAGCAGAATCAAATATGGTTTTTTGAGGCGGACCTATCTGCCATATATTAGTGCTATCTCCTTCAAACATTATTTCTATAGCACTATATCCAGGTACAACCCCATCAAAATATTGTATAAAATATGTCTGCGCTAATACAGCATTAGCAAATAACATAAAGACGATAAAAAGTAAACCTTTTGTTTTCATAAGCGTTGGCATTTTAAAAATTGTGAAATTTTTTGTTCCAAATTATAGCGAAGTATAACCTTTTCGATTTCAAATATAATACAAAACCATAAAATGAACAAGTTCTCCTCAATTAATCTCCTTTAGTTTCGTTTTCATACTGTAACTTTGGGACAATGTACTGCTCGACAATTATATTGTTGCTAATGTCATACCTTTACTTTTGAATACTATTGAATTTCTCGAAGCACATTTTCATTTCTCGCTAAATCGCTATGTAATCTTATTTTAGATTTTTCCTCCTGTCGTCGTCAATGACAAGGGGAAGATTTTTAATTTTTATTTAAAGATCATCATCAGATTATCATACTTCGACTACGTGGTCATTGAGCATTTCACTTCGCTCAATATAAACTAAAGTCGAAATACTCAAAAATCATAATCACCTAATCAACAATTTTTTGAATTTTTACTTTTGAATTGTTTACTTTTGAATTTATTAAATGCTACAAATACCTCGTAATAGCGTAATAGAAAATATAGAACTCATTGCCCGACAAGCAGTAGAGGGTTTTATTATTGGTTTACACAAAAGCCCTTTTCATGGGTTTTCGGTAGAGTTTGCAGAGCACAGACTTTACAATAACGGCGATAACCTCCGGCACGTAGATTGGAAAGTTTTTGCCCGAAAGGATAAAATGTTTGTCAAAAAATACGAAGAAGAAACCAACCTTAGGTGCTGTATAGCGATAGACACCTCAGCTTCTATGTTTTACCCCGAAGTGGGTAATATCCATAAATTACAATACTCTTGCATTGCTGCTGCATCTATTTTACTGCTTTTGCAAAAACAATTAGATGCGAGTGCCTTGGCATATTTCGACGAAAATTTATATAGTCTTTCTAATGTAAAATCGGACGGCAGGCATTACCGACAGCTATTTGCCGATTTGAACAATTTAATAAATACTACTAATACCCATAAGCGTACCAATACCGCCAATGCCTTGCACGAGCTCGCCGAAAGGCTCCACCGCAGATCCTTGGTCATTATTTTTAGCGATATGCCCGATACTATGTCGGAAGAAAGCGAGCTACTCTCTGCATTGCTACATTTAAGACACCAAAAACACGAAGTAATCCTCTTTCATGTAAGCGACCATAGTAAAGAGTACGATTTAACATTCGAAAATCGCCCCATAGAATTTGTAGATATGGAAACCGGAGAAACCCTAAAGCTCAATCCAAGCGACATTAAAGAAGAATACATACAACGGGTAGCCGCATATCGTACATCGCTCCAAAACTACTGTTTGCAGCACCAAATAGACCTAATTCCTTGCGATATTAATGCCGACTTAAATGAAACACTTTACCAATATATGGTTAAAAGAAATAAAATGATGTAGAATTAAAATATTTCCTTTACCTTTGCAGCCCTAATTTTATTTTTGCTTTATATTATAAATATTATATGGCAATATAATTAGGCGAAAGATTAGAAGCGTTTCATTGACATTATAGCAATAATTAACAACAGATGAATTACCGTCGCGAATTTGAGATTGCATGGTACGGATTAGCTACAGGGGTGCACGAGTTTGCTTACGAGTTAGACGATTTTAAATTAGATAAAATCGGCTTTCCAAAACAAGACTGGTACGAAAAGTTAGCCGTTTCTGTTAAAGTGAAGTTTGATAAGAAAAGTAGTTTTTTTCTGCTTCGTTTCGATATTGGAGGCAACATAGAGTTACCCTGCGACAGATGTGGCGATGTATATAGATTACCTCTTTGGGAAGAGTTTGAGATGGTAGTAAAATTGGTAAGCGAAAACGAAGATGCCACACGCAATAACGAAGATGAAGAAAATGGCGATGTCGTATTTATACCACGAAGCCAAACGGTAATAGACATCTCTGAATGGCTGTACGAATTTGTAATGTTGAGTGTACCCATTCAGCATATACACCCCAATAATGACGATGGCACGTCGGGCTGCAACCAAGAGGCGTTAAAATTGCTCAATAAAATGGCAGAAGAAGCTCCCAAAGAGCAAATTAATAATCTTTGGAAAGGCTTAGAAAAGCTAAAAAATATAGAAAATAATTCCGAAAGGAAAGACAATAAAACAAAATAATAATTAATCATAATTAAAAAATAAGAAGTCATGCCAAATCCAAAACGCCGCCACTCGGCACAACGTGGAGCAAAACGCCGCACACATTACAAGGCAGAAGCGGCTACTTTCAGTATCGACCAAACTACCGGTGAGTCGCATTTACGCCACCGCGCACACTGGTCTTCAGAAGGTAACTTAGTGTACAGAGGAAAGGTTGTAATAGAAAAAGCAGAAGAAGAAACCGCTACAGATGACAATGCGCAGGCATAAACTCTGTTAAATTTACAATAATTGCCGATAGGAGCTGCATTAAACAGAATCTGTCGGCTATATTTGTTTCTAATATTACCACCGACTAAATAAAATGAACATAGGAATAGACATAATGGGTGGAGATTTTGCTCCCGAAGCCACCATTAAAGGTGCTGCTGCATTTTTGTCTAATAATAACGACAAAAGCATTAAGCTTACTTTAATAGGTAATGTTGATGCTATGCGTCCTTATATGTCTTCGCTCCAAGGCTTAGAGGACGGTTATGTCATTGTTCCATCGGCAACGGTAATAGAAATGGACGAGCACCCAACCAAAGCTCTTAAAGAGAAAAGAGATTCAAGTATCTCTATCGGTTTTGGGCTGTTGCAAGCAAAAAAGATTGATGCCTTTCTTAGTGCCGGCAATACCGGGGCTATGCTTGTAGGGGCTATGTATTCTGTAAAAGCCATACCTTCTGTATTGCGCCCTACCATTGCATCGCCTATACCAAGTTTAGACGGTGCTACTAATTTACTATTAGATGCAGGAGCCAATGCAGATTGTAAACCCGAAAACTTAGTACAATTTGCACTTATGGGTTCCATATATGCCGAAAAAGTATTAGGTATTAAAAATCCGAGAGTAGGATTATTGAATATTGGCGAAGAAAAAGGCAAAGGAAACATATTAGCTCAAGCCACTTATCCTCTACTCGAAAGCCACGAAGGATTAAATTTTATAGGTAATATAGAAGGCAGAGATGTGTTTTCTAATGCTTGCGACGTTACCGTTTGCGAAGGTTTTACCGGCAATATAATCCTTAAAATGGCAGAGTCCATCTACGATATCTTTACCCATAAAAGAGGAGTAAAAGACGAGTTTTTAGAAAGGTTTAACTACGAAATATATGGTGGCACCCCTATCTTAGGCGTAAACGCTCCCGTAATTATCGGACACGGCATCTCTAAAGATTATGCCATTCTCGAAATGATAAACAATGCTCTAAAACAAGTTAAAACCAACTTTACGCAAAGTTTAACTGAGGCTTTTGCGGAATAGCCTTTTCTCTTGCCTTTAACCACAATCTACTCCATAGTGTAGGGCTTTAGGGTTTGTTAAACAACCCTATTCTCTATGTTTTACAATCTTTTCAAGCGATTTTAGCTATTTTATACGCAAGGGGCTTCGCGATAATATAAGAAAATATAAAATTTTGAATTTTAAAACCATATATAGTTATTGAACCCTCCAAAACATAGTCTAAATTACAATGTGTTGGTTGTTTGGCAAGTCCTATACCATTATTGTATATAGTTGCAAAATAGCCTAATGGGAATATTATCCAAATTACAATTCATAAAAAGTATTGCTTATATAAAAATTTGGGCATATAATTAAATGTTATTAGAATAGATTGCCCATGCTTAGAATATTCCGTAACTATATTGTAAGAAGAATCTATTTACTCCAACACCGCACTAACTACCGACAAAGATTTTAAGGGTTTAAATGCCGGTATATGCCATTCCATAAATTGGATAAGCGCAAGTAAAATTTGTTTTCGCTGCTGTTTGTTGAGTAAGTAAGTAATAACCTCTTTAATGTTTTGTATCTGCAACAAATCGCTCAAACATTGCGCTTCGATTCCGACTAAATATGGGGGCTGTACGTTTAGGGTATCGCTAAACTTTCCTTCGCGTAGGTTGGCGGTATTAGCAAAGTCGCTATATTTTCCGGTAATGATATAACCATTGAGCCTGCCACAGTGTATTAAAAAATAAAGAGGCAAATTAGCAATAGAGTGAGTAGGCAAGCAATCTAATGCGGTCAAAAATTCTTTAGTAAAATAAAATAAATCTTCTTGCTCGATGTCTTTGTGTAAATAAAGCGAAAGCACTTCCATTGCAAAAACAGACACGCATTGTTTTACAATATTTTCGGGTAAAGATTGGAAAATTACAGCCGGCTTAAATTCTTTTACCAACTGAAAATTTTTTTGCGGATGATGATACAATACTATATCTAAAATATTTCCCGATTGCCACATACCGGCACCGCCACTTTTGCTTTTTGCTTTGCGCATACCCTTTAACATCAATGTTTGCAAGCCCATAGCCTCTGTAAACACATAGCCGATTAAACTTGTGTCGCCATATTTTATGGTTTTAATCACTATTGCTTGCGTGGTTATTAGCATTGAATGGTTAAATATTAATAATGGGTTTGAGTAGAAATTTGTTTTAAAACTTTCCAAAAATCAGGAAAGGATTTGTTTACCGCCGAAGCATTGGTAACGGTTACATTTTCTTTTGCCCGCAAAGCTGTAATAGCTGCTGCCATTGCTATTCTGTGGTCTTTATACGAATCTACAGTACCGCCACTTATTGCTTCTTGTCCGGTAATTAAAAAATAATTATCGCCACACACAAAAGGTATGTTTAGTCTTGTCATTAGGTGTTTAAGACTTTCTATTCTATTGCTTTCTTTGTGTATTAATCTTTGTATGCCGTCTATTCTGCTTTGTCCTTTGCAGTATGCAGCCAATACTACCAACGGCGGTATTAAATCGGGGCAATCTGTAGCGTCAAAAACAAAAGCATTGTATTGGCTTTTGCTAATAACAATCGTATTGTTTTCGCATTGTATATTGGCACCACATTGTTCTAAAACTTCTATAATTTTTCTATCTGCTTGCAAACTTTCGATATTCAAATCTAATAGGGTAACTTGTCCGCTAATTGCAGCGGCTACCATTAAAAACGAAGCACTGCTCCAATCTTTTTCTATGCTAATTGCCACATCTGTATTAGTGCTATGGGCTTGCGGATTGAAATTAAATTTATTGTAATTTTTATTTTCAGGAACATTTAATCCGCCATCTTTTATGGTCTGCAAGGTCAAATCGATATATGGCTTACTGTTAAGGTTTTTCGCTTCAATACAAACGGGTTCTGTAATGTTTGCCGCCGAATATGCAAACAGCAATCCGGTAAGAAATTGCGAACTAAGAGAACTGTCAATGTTTATGTTTTGGGCTTGCAATGCGCCCTCAATCGCTATGGGCAAGTTACCGTTATTGGTTTTTATGCTGATGCCTAATTGCGGTAATATGTTTTCGTAAACATCAAATGGTCTTTGGAATAATGTTCCTGTGCCGGTAATTGTTTTTTTCTTTTTGTTTAAAGCCATAATGGGCAAAAACATACGCGCCGCCAATCCACTTTCGCCACAATTAATTACTGCATTATCTTCGACTATAATTTCTCCTGAGCTATAAACTATTGTATTGTTTTCTTCTTGTATTACACTTGCCCCTAACTGCTGTATTATATTTAATGCTGCTAATTCATCTTCGGAGCTTCCAAATTGTTGTAAAACGGTCTTGCCCTTTCGTAGCAATGCCGCCGCAAGCGCACGCTGTGCCATACTTTTAGAAGCAGGCACTTGTGTTGTTCCATAAACGGGAGAAGGATTAATGGTTATGTCCATTCTGTTTTTATAATTTTTACAGATATTGAATTAAATCGCTTTTACGGATTGGCACAATTGTAGCATTGCCAATTTCGTTTAAAAGTATAAAATGAATATCATTGTCTATTGCTTTTTTATCGGCAAACATATAATTCGCTATCTTGCCTTTGTCATAATCCAATTGAACGGGCAAGTGGTATTGTTCTAAAAGTTGTATTAAATTATTAGTTTGTTTAAACCCATTAGTTTTTTCCGATAATCTTGCTGCAAATGCCATTCCTATTGCAATAGCTTGTCCGTGCTGTAATTGGTACAAGTGTTCGATGGCGTGCCCTAATGTATGCCCGAAGTTCAAGAGTTTTCTTTCGTTTTTTTCAGTAGCATCAGAGATAACGACCGTTGATTTAATGTTTATATTTTGTTGTATTAGTTTACTTAAATCCGCTTTATTGTTTTTATAAAAAGACAAAGAATTTTGTTGTAATGTTGCAAATAAATTTTTGTCTTTAATGGCGGCGTGTTTAATAATTTCTGCAAAACCGTTTATCCATTCTTCTTTGGGTAGTGTTTGTAAAAAATCCCAATCGTACCAAATAGCTTCGGGCTGAAGGATAAGCCCTGCCATATTTTTGTAATTTCCAATATTCACTCCGTTTTTACCGCCTATTGCAGCATCTACCATTGCTAAAATTGTAGTTGGTGCTAAAATACATTTGATGCCTCTTTTGTATATCCCTGCTACAAATCCTGCAATATCTGTAAGCGCCCCACCACCAATGCCAATAAGTGTAGCATTGCGGTCTGCGCCATATTCTAAAAGCTGATTAACGACATTTTCTATTGCCGTAAACGATTTGCTATTTTCTGCATTTTCCAAAACAATACAGTTGTACTCTTTCCATAAATGTGCGTAATGTTTGTGTACATTTTTATCGGTAAGTATAAAAGTATTTTTAGGGTTTTGCGTGGTTAATAATTCGCCAAAATGATAGTGCCAATACAAATCTGTACCGACTCCGTTTGGAAATAATATGCTTTGGCTTGCTTGCATTTTTTTAGAACTATAACAATAATACGATACAAAGATATTGTTTGTTGTTTAGTTTGCTATAGTTATGCCAATATGAAATATAAATTATAGTTACTTTGATTTAATTTCATCTTGCATTCAAAATGATTGCAACCGATACATTGCATTATTATCTGTAAATAGTAACTTAGCCAAAATTTTGTTTGTAGTGAGAAAATTAATATTCTTTTTAATTGCTACTTTGTTGTTTTCTTGCAATGAACCGCAAAGCAACAAAGGGTTTGCACCAATGGCTTTCGGCGACTCTACATTAATTGTAACCGAAACCGACCAACAGTATTTAGGCAACAATGTAATAGATATAGAACAAAGATTTGTGCCTCAAGAAGAAACTCCGGCTATTGATAGCGTTACACCTATTGTTACAAAACCAGAAGAACCCAAAACCGATACCATTGCTTCCAATTCAGAAACCCCGACTGCACCCCGACAAAACGCAAAAGGATTTACGCTTAAAATTACACCGGAGGCAAGTATTGTTTTTGTTGGCATTGAAGCGAAGGAGCTAAAACAACAAAATGCAATTAAAGAAAACAGCCTAAGCTATCTACAAACAGAAGGAGATTTACTTTTGTCTCAATTAGTATTAGAAGGAGCTACAGACATAACTATTCAGCAGAGATACCAAAGCAAAGTGTCCATAAAACACAATAAAGAAATATTAGCATTAAGCAGTTTGGGCAAACATACTTCCGATTGGAAAACAGTAAAAGTTACCAAAAACAGCTCCGAAACTTTAAATAAAACAGCAATTTCCAATCCGCAATTTCCAAATCTTAATAATGCAAAATTAAAAGCAGCAGTAGATAAAACACTAAAAAACCAACGTGCCAAACAAGCTGAAAAAAACCAATGGCATAACGCTATTAAAAAAGTAAAATCTGCCAATGATGCTCCTTGCGAAATTACTTTAGATAATGTTCAGTGGATTATTAAAGGCAAAGACAAAGCCGGTATTCCTTTCCAAAAAAATATTAGATTAGACGTAAGGTAAAGGGCGATTTTTCTTGCAAAGACACAAAGATCGCAACGGTTTATAAATTTGAAAATCAGTTTTCAACAATCATTATTCAATCTATAATAAACCATTAAAAAAACATTTACAACAATTAACAATGAGCATTACCATCATATTAATAATTATTACTGCTATTGTTTCCATAATGGCTTTTAACAATGCCAAAACGATGAGCGACCTTTGGCTTTTCCCTGCTTATATGAAACAAAGCCCTGTACAGTTTTACAGACTTATTACTTCGGGATTTGTACACGCCGACTATGCACACTTGGCATTTAATATGATTACCTTTTACTTTTTCGGAAGATCTTTAGAGCAGGTTATGAGTATAGAATTGTTTATAATTTTTTATTTGAGTGCCATAATTGTAGCCAATATTCCATCTTCGGTAAAGCACCAAAACAATCCGCAGTTTCGTTCGCTTGGCGCTTCGGGTGGCGTTTCCGCTGTTTTATTTGCCGTAATTTATTTAGCACCTTGGGGCGAAATAGGTTTAATAATACTGCCCGGACTGCGTATCCCTAATATTGTTTTTGCCATTTTGTATTTGGGCTATACTATTTATATGAGTAAGCGCGACAAGCAACACATCAACCACGATGCGCACCTTTGGGGTGCTTTGTACGGATTAATATTTATGTTGGTAGTTTTAGACCCTACACACGGTAAAATGTTTATAAATCAGATTTTGGGAAGGTTTATGTAAAGTAAAAATTCAAAATCTTCGCCTTAGAAAATCTTTTGTGTAATTTCCAATTTGCATTAATGTTTGTAGTTTGTTTTGAATAAAAGAAAATCATAAGTTACTTACGATAATTTTGAAAACAAAGTTGTCTTACAAGTAGATTACGAAAAAGATTAACCTACTCTCCTTTTTTCTCCCCCTTTCAAGGGTAATTTATACTAAAACCACTACAAAAAATAGATAATTTCATATTATTTATTTTTCTTTGCCGTCCAATATTAAAAACAATCACACACATTTTATAAAATGCAATCATTATTAAAATTAAGTATCGTAGCGGCAAGTTGTACTACTATTCTGTCTTGCAGTGCTCCTGCCGAAAAACAAAGCTCTTTTAAATTTATCGACAAAGCAAATATGGATACTACCATAAGCCCTGCCGAAGATTTTTTTAAATATGCCAATGGGGCTTGGTTAAATAATACCGAAATACCCGGCGATAAAACTCGATGGGGCAGCTTCGATGAGCTTCGCGACCGCACCAATAAAGATGTACACCAAATTTTGGAAGAAGTTAAAAATACAAGCGAAAAAGCTGGAACCAACAAAGGAAATGTAGGCGCATTTTACAAAAGTGGTATGAATGTGGAAGCCATCGAAAAAGCAGGCATAGAGCCTATAAAACCTTTGCTCAATAATATTGCAAGCATTACAGACAACAAACAAATATTAGATGTAGTTGCCGATTTGTACAAACAAGGCGTGCACTCCATCATTGGCGGCTATATCGGTGCAGACGATAAAGATGTTCACGAAAACATCATTCAATTTTATCAATCCGGGCTTGGACTACCTACAAGAGATTATTATTTTAATGCAGACTCTATAAGCGAAAGCCAAAGAGTTGCATACAAACAATATATGGTTAAGATATTAACGCTTTCGGGAGCAAACGAAACAGATGCCGTAGAAAAAGCAAACAATATATTGGCATTAGAAACAAGATTAGCTGCCGCATCGCTTCGTCCGGTAGATATGCGCGATGCCAATAAAAGATATAATAAGTTTTCCTCTTCGCAGTTTAGCGCGCAAACTCCCAATATAAATTGGAGCGATTTACTTGGAAAATTAGGTGCTGCTAATGTGGATAGTTTTATTGTTGCTACACCCGAATATTACAAAGCATTAAGCAAAGAGTTGGCAGCCACACCTTTAACTACTTGGAAAGATTATTTAAGTTTTCATTTGGTAAGCGATATGGCACCATATCTTAGCAATGATTTTGACAATGCACGTTTTGAATTTTACGGTAAAACCCTTGGCGGACAAAAAGAACAAAAACCACGTTGGGAAAGAGTAATGGGTGTAATTAATGGTGCTATCGGCGACCAATTAGGTGCTTTATATGTAGAAAAACATTTTAAACCCGAAGCAAAAGTAAGGATGGTAGAATTGGTACAAAATCTACAAGATGCATTCCACGAAAGAATAACTAATTTAGATTGGATGAGCGATATTACCAAACAAAAAGCCATTGCCAAACTCAATACATTTATTCGTAAAATAGGCTACCCCGATGCTTGGAAAGACTATGCAGGATTAGAAATCACTCCAGATAATTATGTTGCAAACATTCTAAAATCTTCGGCTTTTGAATATAATAGAGAAATATCCAAACTCGGTAAAAAAGTAGATAGAAAAGAATGGTTTATGACCCCGAATACCGTAAATGCTTACTATAACCCTACTTATAACGAAATCGTTTTTCCGGCAGCAATATTGCAGTTTCCATTTTTCGATTTTAATGCAGACGATGCCATTAACTATGGTGGCATAGGCGCAGTAATAGGGCACGAAATGACGCACGGCTTCGACGACCAGGGCTGTAAATACGATGCCGAAGGCTACTTACGCAACTGGTGGACAGACGAAGACGCTAAATTATTTGGCAACAAAACCGGAATAGTGGTAGAGCAATTTAACAGCTATACCGTATTAGATACCGTACCCGTAAACGGACAGCTTACACTCGGCGAAAACATTGCAGACCTTGGCGGCGTTACCATAGCATATCAGGCATTTAAGAAAACCAAACAAGGACAAAGCAACGAATTGATAGATGGCTTTACCGGCGACCAAAGATTCTTTTTGAGCTGGGCACAAATTTGGAGAGGCAAAGCAAGACCTGAAACTGCCCGTCAGCTAATAGCCACCGACCCTCACTCTCCCGGAGAGTGGCGCTGCAATGGACCATTAAGCAATTTTGAGCCATTCTACAAAGCATTTAATGTAAAAGAAGGCGATAAAATGTGGCGTGCCGATAGCATTAGGGCTAAAGTGTGGTAAATGTATTTTTCTTAGAAAATATAAATCGTAATAATTTTTGTCATTTACGATAAATCTAATAATCTCTATCGTTTATCTTTGTGGCGGTAGAGATTTTTTCTTTTATAAAAATTCATTTAAAAAATGCTACGAATAGAACATATCGGCATAGCCGTTAAAAACTTAGAACAATCCATTCCGCTTTTTGAAACCTTACTCAATACCAATTGTTACAAAACAGAAAGCGTAGAAAGCGAAGGCGTAAAAACTGCATTTTTTCAACTCAGCGAATCCAAATTAGAGCTTTTGGAAGCGAGTACAGAGCTTAGTCCTATTGCTAAATTTTTAGAAAAAAAAGGCGAAGGCATACACCATATTGCTTACGAAGTAGCCAATATAGAAACTGAAATGAAACGCCTATCAGATGCCGGTTTTCAATTGCTCAATGAAACACCCAAAAGAGGTGCGGATAATAAATTGGTTTGTTTTCTCCACCCCAAAAGCACCAATGGCGTTTTGGTAGAATTGTGCCAAGAGATAGTAGAAAAATAGGGTTTGTTACATAACTCCTTATATACATTGGTATACCCTCAATCTTTTCAATTGAGCAGCAAGTTATTTTATTCCATAACCCGCTTGCTGCAATTTCGCTCCCACATCTATTAATGCTTTTTCCCAATCTGCGCTGTTTGTATTATCATTTGCGCGTTTAGACAAATCCACTAAGAAATTAATCGCTCCAATAGCTGTTCGTACATCTATATCCAATGCTTTTTTGCGTGCATTTTCGTTGCCGATAGCTATATGGTGTTCTAATAATTGTACATTATCTCTAACGATTACATCGCCAATTGCTGCTGCTTTTTCTTTTTGGTCGCAGAGATAATATGCTTCTATCATCATCCATATACTTTGGTCGTAATGATACGATGCATAAGGGATGCCTTGCATTACTTTATCTAAAACCTTGGCTGCATCTGCTTTACGGTCGTTTGCAGAAAGTTCATTAGCAATTTTTGCTGCTGTAATTCTATATGTCATCATCATTACTTTGTTCTTTTCATCAAAATAAATTTTACCCGTTTCTGCTCCTCCCCATTTGTATTGGTTCAAAAATAAATCCAACGATTTGTCTAAATTAGTTTGTTGATACGCACCTGTTTGTGGCGAAGAATTAGCAACGGCATAAGGCATTAATTTATGCGTTACACCCTCTACTTGCAAATACTCTTCTAAACCTTGAAAATCGCTACCACCTGGGAATCCGGCACTAAAATAAATTGGTCTTTTCCAACCGTCGCGCGCTACTCCGGCGATAATGTTTAATATACCTAAAGAGTTTTTATAAATTGCTCTATCCGGTACAGTAAAGTACAGTTTGTTTTCTATTTTACTACTGTCTTCTGCCTTAACCCAACCGCTTTTAATAATGGCATCTTTGTTTACATCAAGGCTAAAATTAGCAGATGGAATAGACATAATTTTTTCTCCTGTAGATACTTCTACTTGTAGCTGTGGATGGTTAGCGTAAATTACCTGAAGCATTTCTATTAGGTCGTAATAGTTAGCACTTGAAACTCCTTGCATTTCTCTTACCAAAACAGCATCGTTTTTGTCGGCTTTATAATCTTTGGTTTCCCAAATCATTGGCACAGCTGCAGCATCATTTATTTTGTTGTGTAATTGCTCTATATACCAATCTATTCCTAAAAGGCTAAGATTAACTATTCTTACATCTTTACGTACCCCCTCTACTTCTTGCAAGTACCATAGCGGGTACGTATCGTTATCGCCCACGGTAAATAAAATAGCATTATCATCACAACTAATAAGCGTATTGTATGCAGTATCTCTTGCTAAAGTTTTTTGCGAGCGGTCGTGGTCGTCCCATCCCTCAAAAGCCATCAGTGCAGGTACTGCAATAACGCATAACGTTACGGCAACCATTCCCGAAGTACTTTTGTTTTTTAATAGTTTAGAAAGCCAGTCTATAACCATCAGCACGCCAATGCCAATCCAAATAGCAAATGCATAAGTAGCTCCGGCATATGCATAATCTCTTTCGCGTGGCTGTGGTGGTGTATTGTTTAGATACAATACAATGGCTATTCCGGTAAAAAAGAAAAGCAAACTAACGATGATACCATCTTTTTTGCTCCTATTAAACTGATATACTAACCCTAAAATACCTAGTATAAATGGCAAGAAATAAAATTGGTTTCTGGCTTTATTATTTTTAAGATAATCGGGCATAGTATCTATATCGCCTCTACCAAAGAGTTTATCTATTGGCTTAATTCCCGAAATCCAATTTCCGTTTTGTGGCTCGCCATAGCTGGAACCTTGTTCATCGTTTTGTCTGCCCACATAGTTCCACATAAAATAACGCCACCACATATGGTTGAGTTGGTAATTGGCAAAGAAATAAAAATTGTCTTTACCACTTGCTTTTTCTTCGGCGGCAAGGTTAAGGTAGCTTTGGTAAAAACGAGTATGTCCTGCCGACCAAATTCGTGGAAAAAACCTTTTTTCTGAATTATCATAAACACGCTCCGGCTGTCCGTATCCTACTAATTCGTAAAATGGTTTTCCGTCTTTGGTGGTTTCGTAATATACCGGTTTGCCTTTTTTAAATCCTGATGGTACACTGTTAAAATCGGGTCCGGTAAGTATCGGTTGCGAGCCGTATTGGTCTCTTTGTACATATTTTACCAAACTCATAATATCATCGGGGTTAGTCATATCGATAGGTACATCTGCACGTGAGCGCACAATGGTACTGATATAACTCGAGTAGCCTATTAATACAAACAATGTTGCCAAAGTGTATAAGTATAAATTGTATTTTGCTTTTTTATGAAAATAATAAATAGCCCCAATAAGTAATGCTAATAAAAGTACCATAAAAAATATAGCTCCCGAATCGAACGGCAAACCCATACCATTTACAAACCACATTTCCATTTTAGAAGCCAATATCGGCACTCCTTGTATTAATCCGAATTGTACAAACGCCAATATGGCTATACCAATGGCTAATGCAGCAATGGAGCCACTTGTACTTACTTTGTATTTTCGGAAATAATATACCATTGCAATAGCCGGTATGGTAAGTAAGTTGAGTAAATGCACCCCGATAGAAAGCCCCATAAGGTAAGCCGTAAGTATTAACCATCTGTCGCTGCCGGGTTGGTCGGCGACATCTTCCCATTTTAATACAGCCCAAAAAACAATAGCGGTAAAAAATGAAGAAGACGCATACACTTCTGCCTCTACTGCCGAGAACCAAAATGTGTCGGAAAATGTATAAGCCAAAGCTCCTACTGCTCCTGCTCCTAATATCGCTATAATATTGGATTTAGAAATGACTTCGTTGTTTGTTACTATTAGTTTTTTAGCAAGGTGTGTTATCGTCCAAAAAAGAAATAAAATAGTAAACGAACTCATCAACGCGCTCATTGCATTCATCATTAAGGCTACGTGCTCTTTGCTGGCTGCAAAAAGGGTAAATATTCTGCCGATTATCATAAACAACGGCGCTCCCGGAGAATGCCCTACTTGTAGTTTGTATGCTGTAGCAATAAACTCTCCACAATCCCAAAAGCTGGTGGTGCGCTCCATCGTCATTAGATATACTATGGTGGCAATAGCAAACACTAACCAACCAACGATGTTGTTATATTTCTTGTAATTATTCATAAAAATGCTCTTATAAATTTCGGACTGAATAGCAATAATAGATAATTTCTGTTAATTAGAGAGATTAAAATCAATACTTTAGTTAATTTGAGCTCTAAATTAATTTTGGCATGCTATTCATAATAAATCGCTTTTCATTAATGAAATATCTTGTAGGTTTAATCGCTATTATTGTATTTGTCGGTTGTGAAGAAAAAGAAAGCTTAGGAAATGGATATTATTATTTACCCGCCGGAGCTACTTACGATTATCCGTATGGCTCTATACTTTATTATTCTCCAACGGATAATTTGTATGGGAAAAATATTCTTATTTACAATAGTATAATGGAAGTAAAAAAGAATAAGCGTTATTTAATCATTCGCCAACATCCCCATAGAGAAACGATGCAAAGAAGAATAACGGATATTATTAATGGAAATAATGATAATAGAAACGACAACCAAGTTTGGTTTCCTCATGGAGAAGAAAGCATATCCGACTTGTTTTTAAATGTAGAAAATAATGAAAATATCGTTGAAAATATTGTCGACAGTATGCTCAATAACATTCCGTATTATCAAAAAATATTTACAAACTTAACTAACTATTGGATAATAGATAAGGAAGAGCAAAACATAATAGGACCTTTGAATAAAAATGAATTTATATTGAAACGAAAAGAGCTGGATATTTCTATTCTTTTTAATTTCGAATAACAAGGTGCTGCTTTAAAATCTATTATCTTTACAAATAAAAAAACAAGAGCGTATGACATTGCAAAAGATTTGGACTTTGATGATTTTTTGTGCTTTCCCATTCTTAGGAATAGCACAATACCAACATACTTGCCATAATGCCAAACTCGCAGCAATACACCACAACAGCGAATTTGATGTAGCAGACAATCGAGAAAACAATTACGATGTTACTTATATTCATCTTGATGTATCGGTAAGTAATATGAAGAATTCTATCGAAGGAAATGTAACCACGCAGGCAAAAGCATTGAGCGAAAATTTTAATGAGTACGTTTTTGAGCTTTCCGCAGATTTAAAAATTGATAGCGTATTGATCAATGGAGAAAAGCTATCGGTACAGAATATTGGTGCGGTAAGAATTGTTGCCATTCCACAAGTCATTCCACAAGGTTCTTTATTTACTGCGCAAGTTTTTTATTTGGGTCAGCCGCAGCAAGGCGAAGGTTTTTTCTCTAAAGGAATAAGAAATGATTACAATGAAGAATGGGATGTGCGCGCTACTTACACCTTGAGCGAACCATATTTTGCAGCAGATTGGTTTCCGGTAAAGCAGTCGCTCCAAGATAAAATAGACTCCACCGATGTATGGATTACCGTAACCGACGATTTAATGGCAGGTAGTATCGGTTTATTACAAAATGTTACCACACTCTCTAATGGAAAAAAAAGATACGAATGGAAACATCGGTATGCAGTGAGTTATTATCTTATATCGTTGGCAGTGGCTCCGTATCAAGAGTATAGCTATTATGTACATTTCGAAAACAGTAGCGACTCTATGTTATTTCAAAATTATATTTACGACCGCCCCGATTATTTAGAAAAAAATAAAGAGCAAATAGACGAAACGGTAAAAATGATTCATCAGTTTTCGCGTCTTTTTGGGCGTTATCCTTTTTGGCAAGAAAAATATGGTCATTGTATTACGCCATTAGGTGGAGGAATGGAACACCAAACGATGTCCACAATGGGTAATTTCGGTAAATATTTAGTGGCGCACGAATTGGCGCACCAATGGTTTGGCGATAATGTAACTTGTGCAACGTGGGCAGATTTATGGCTCAACGAAGGTTTTGCGAGCTATCTCGAATACTTATATTCTGCCGAGTTTGAAAGTAAAGAAATAAGCAAAAAACGTTTAGACGATTTACATCATTATGCATCAATAGCTACAAGCGGTAAAGTGTATAATACTGATACCATAGATGTAAACAGGGTTTTTAATTATCCATTGACTTATGCCAAACCCGCCGTGGTTATTCATACTTTAAGATATTTGTTTGGCAACGACAGTTTGTTTTTTACTATGCTAAAAGATTATCAAGAAATCTTTGCATTGGGCAATGCAAGTACCAACGATTTTATACTGCATGTAAATGAATATGTAGGCAGCAATATGTTTTGGTTTTTCGAAGAATGGATTTACGGAGAAGGCTACCCTGTTATAGATGTAATCTGGAATCAGGTGGATAATGATGTGTATTTTGAACTAAAACAAAACACTTCTGTACCTTTTTCTGATGCTACATTTCAAATTCCTTTAGAGATAAAATTTATATCCGAAAATTCGGACACAACTATTACTATACCAATGAACAAACAAAGTGAAATTTTTACTTTTAAATGGAGCAATAGCATCAACAGGTTAGAAATAGACCCTGCTAATTGGGTATTAAACGGAGTGGGTAAAGTTGCAAAAAACAAAGCACTGTATTCTTTATCGGGAGCAGATACCAATATGTTTTACGTATATCCTAATCCGGCGGCACACTCTTGGCATATAGATGGCATACCCAAAGAGTGTCGTTTTTTTCTATTCGATATTTCCGGCAGGATAGTGTGGGAAGGATATAATGGCGATGATAATTTTATAGAAATTAATAGTGAGAATTTATCTAAAGGAACTTATACTTTAAGGGCTATCAATAAAGCTGCCGGTGTAGATAAGTCGCTAAAATTGGTAAAAAAATAAATTAGAATTAAACACTAAAATTGTAGTTCATCGCTAATCTTCTTCTACTGCTTTCATCTCTTCGATAATAATTTCATTGTCGTTGCCGATACTATCGAGCGATGAAATATCTACTTTCCACCTACCCTTTCCTTCGCTATCTTCTTGCCTTACAAGTTTAAGAGCAGAAAAGGGCATAAACTCGGGCTGCGTTTCGTATGTAATTATTACTGTAGAATCGTTAATTGGTTCTGTATTGGTAATAGTAAATTTGTCTATTTTAAAAGCCAATGCGTCTTTTTCTTCTTCGTCCATTTCTTTGGTAGCAACATCGAAAAGTTTAAGTATTCGCCAAGTGTCCTTGGTAGATAGGCTTCTGGCAGATTCCATATCTAACCTCGCCATACTAAATATAAATTTTTCGGCTGTAGCTTCTGCCGAGTTCGTGTCTTTACAGCTATAAAACATTAGACTCAATGCCAAAAGCAATAAACTTATTTTCGATTTTAATTTCATCATTATTATATATTTCACTTCTGCTTAGGTTTGCAATTATTACTCATCTCCCTATTAACTATTCGCTACATTTTACCATTGTTAAAATAGTAGCTACACCTACCAATGGTTCGTCGGTATCGTCGAGCATTTCTACTAACCATTTTACTATTCCTCTTTTTATTAAAGACCTTGCGTCATCGGGATTGGATGTAGTGTCGTTGGGTAATTTTTGTTTGCAAGTAAAGCGTATATGTATTTTTGCTCCGGGGTAAACGGGTTTGGTAAATCTTAATTCATCAATACCATAATTGAGCAATACCGGATTAATAACATAGCTATCTACAAATAGCCCGGCAGAGATGCTCATAATAAAATATCCGTGTGCTACTTGCTGGTCGAACATAGTTCCGGTAAAATCTGTTTCTACTTTATGGGCATAAAAATTATCGCCGCTTAGTGCCGCAAACTTGTCTATGTCTTCGCTTGTAATTAATCGAGATTCGGTAATTAATTGGTCGCCTACATTTAATGCTTCGTAGTGCTTTTTAAAAGGATGAATGTCTGTAATTTTTCCTTTTGCTCCTTGTTGGTAAATATTGGTTATAGCCGTTATCATAGTGGGCGAACCTTGAATGGCAGTGCGTTGCATATAATGCAGCACACCTCTTATTCCCCCCATTTCTTCACCACCTCCGGCACGTCCAGGACCGCCGTGTATCAACATCGGCATAGGCGAGCCGTGTCCTGTACTTTCTTTAGCACAATCGCTATTGAGTACTAATATACGACCGTGCATAGTGGCTGCTTCTAAAGTATAAGTACGTGCTATGTCTTCGTTTGCCGTAACGATAGAACTCACTAATGAGCCTTTGCCCATTTGCGCTAATTCTATGGCTTCATCAAGATTTTTGTAAGGCATAATAGTACTTACCGGACCAAACGCTTCGATATTGTGTACATCTGTTTTGGCAAATGGATTATCGTTGAAAAAAACAATTGGCGGCAAGAAAGCTCCTTTGTCTTTATCTGCACCAATTACTTCAAAATTATCAACATCGCCAATAACTATTTCTTGGCTATTGCGTAGCTCGTTTATTTTTTCTAAAACTTCTTTTTTCTGAGAAATGCCAGCTAAAGAACCCATACGCACGCCTTCTACCGCAGGGTCGCCGATGGTAGCACTTGCTAATCTTTTCCCTAAGGCTATGGTTACATCTTCTACTCTGTCTTCGGGTACAATAATACGACGCACCGCAGTACATTTTTGACCTGCTTTAGTGGTAATTTCTCTTGCTATTTCTTTAATAAAAATATCGAATTCTGCTTGGTCGGGAGTAACATCTGCTCCTAATACACAACAGTTAAGAGAGTCTGCTTCCATATTAAAAGGCACTGCTTCTTCTATTAACCTTGGGTGTGCTTTAAGCATTTTTCCGGTACTTGCAGAGCCGGTAAAAGTTACGGTATCGCCATTTTCTACAAAATCCAAAATGCCGCGAGCAGAGCCACAAATGAGCTGTAAAGCACCTTCGGGCAAAATGCCGGAAGCAATTATATCTTCTACTACCGCTTCGGTAAGGAAAGAAGTAAGCGTAGCCGGTTTTACAATAGCCGGAACCCCAGCCATAAAATTAACCGCAATTTTTTCTAACATTCCCCAAACCGGAAAATTAAAAGCATTGATATGTAATGCCACACCACGTTTTGGCGTAAGTATATGATGCCCAATAAAAGTATTGTTGCGCGATAATTTTGCGGTATCGCCTTCTGTGTAAAAAGGCGTATCGGGAAATTGTCTTCTTAAAGATGCATTGGCAAACAAGTTACCAAAACCGCCTTCAATATCCACCCAGCTATCGGCTTTAGTAGCACCTGTTAGTGCAGATATTTTATAGTATTTCTCTTTACGTTCAGAAAGATACATAGCAAGTGCTTTTAACATTCTGCCGCGCTCGTGAAAAGTCATTTTGCGTAGCACTTTTCCTCCTGTAGTTCTTCCGTATTGCATCATTGCGGCAAAGTCTAAATTCTTACTGTCTGCGGTATATAGAGCATCGCCGGTAAGCGCATTGTACAATACTTCGCCATTATCTGTTGCCGGTATCCATTGTCCTAAAGCGTAATTTTTTAATTTTGTTAATGCCATAGCTTATCTTAATTTTATACTTGGTATATTTGTTGCAATATTAAGCATATTGTTTAATTATTTTATTGCTTAGAGTAATATTAGGGGCAATAAATTCCTTTTATCCATAATCGGCTTTGGCTATTGTCGCAGCAATCCATAAATGTAATTTGATGCAAAAAATTGTTTTTATAGTATTATTAATTGTTTTGGGAAATAGTACCATCTATGCACAAGAAAATGTATTGTACAAAGAATTGAAAAATAAGTTTTCCGAAAAATATAAAGAAGTAGAATCGTCGGAATATTTGGGATATGCAGCGTTAGAATATTCTGCAAAAGAAGTTTTTAATATGGAAAACAAGAAATTCTTAGCGGAGGCGAAAAAAGTATATAAGGAAAATCAATCCGACTCTGCCATTATTACTGTGTTAGCTACAGATGTTATTGATAGTTTTCTTAAATCGGATTTCGACAATTTGGCTTGCCCCGAAATGACGGTAAGTAAAGAAGGAATGGACTATTATACCAATGCAGTATGCGCCGAAATGAAGATAATAAAAGAACAGCGTAAATCTAATAAAGTAAATAGTAATGATATAAAATTAGCCATTGCAAATGTTACCAAAAACGAAAGCCATTTGAGCGAGATAAAAAAACTATTTAGAGTGAGCCACGAATATTTCGATACTGATGAGTTTACTAAATGCTTTTCTTCAAAATTAATGGCTGCTTGTAATGAGGTTAGAACACTATCTCGAGAACTGCTTTTAAAGGAGATTATAGACGAAAGCAAAAACAGAACCAATAGCCACATCAACGAAATGATGAACAATATTAGTAGTGGTATGCAACACAAAACTATTGACCACCTTAATTTTAACTTTTTAGATAAAAAAACTTTTCAGGAATTTAAGGGCAATATAAGTGGAGTACAACAAGAAATAGATGAACTCATTGCATCAACCGAAAATTCTTATTATGCGCACAAAAACGCGGATATGATTACACAAACTTTTATGTTGCAACCAAATAGTAACAAACCGCAAATTAAGTTTCAGATTGTATATAAGGTTATGGAAAAATTAGGAGAGACATTAATTACCCATACTGAGTTTATAAAAGCAAAAGACATTAAAAACCAAAAAGAACTATTACGTAGGTTTAAAGCAAATAAATAATTTGTTGATAAATTGTATTACGCTTAAAAGCTTCCTTTTAAAATTTTGAATTAAAAAAAATGAGCAACGATAAAATATATACCGACAAAGCACCACAACCTGTGGGCTTATACCCACACGCACGCAAAGCAGGCAATCTTTTATTTCTTTCGGGAATAGGACCACGTACGGTAAGCAACGAAATACCGGGATTAAAAACCGACAAAAACGGCAACTTCCTTGAGTTCGATTTTGAAGCACAATGCAGAAATGTTTTTGACAATGTAAAAATAGTATTAGAAGAAAGCGGCAGCAGTTGGGATAAGTTAGTAGATGTTACAGTTTTCTTAGTAAATATGAAAAGAGATTTTGCTACATATAATAAAGTGTATGCCGAATATTTTAAAGATAATTTACCTTGTAGAACGACAGTAGAAATTAACTCATTGCCCACGCCGATAGCTATCGAGTTAAAGTGTATAGCGGTGTTGGATTGATTGAGGTAAGGAGTTATTTAGATATTGTATTGTTTGAAAGAGAATAAAAAATTTCTCTAATCTCTCATAAGCCAAATCAATATTCTCAAATATTGAATATACCTTAACTTTGAGCTATATTATTGATTAATGTCTCAGGGTGTAATTATATATCAAGAACGGCTAACCGACGAAGAACTCGATTTTCTTACTCGGAAAGCTTATAGTACGCGAAGTAATTACTTTAAAGTTGTTCGGTTATTTTATCTAATTAGCTTAATTATACTTGTTATCCTTATTTCGGTATATACTTTTGCCCCCGAAAGCACCGACCCCGAAGCTGTGGAAACGGCAAGGGTAAGCCCTTCGTTTTTTATTATTGCTACGATATTATTGATGGTTATAGTTACATTAGTTTCTATATTGGGCTATCATCAAAATGTAGGGAAAATATTTAAAGACATTAAACAAAAAAACAAAACTATAGAACAAACCGTAGTTTCGCGAAAAAAATATATGCCGCACAACAATACATTTCATCTTTTTTTACAATCGGCAAGCAAACTCAGTATAGAAGTTACCGAAGCCGAATACTCGCTGTACAATAAAGGCGATGAAATAAATATAGAATACGCTTCGGTCTCTAAGTATTTTTTAGGCTACTTTTGACAAAATTTTATAGAAACGGATATATGACACTTACAGCAAAAACGCCAAGCTCTTCGCTTACCACAATGAGCGAATTGGTACTTCCTAACGACACTAACCTTTTAGGCAACCTTATGGGAGGCAAACTAATGTACTGGATGGATATTGCCGCCGCCCTTGCCGCCCAAAGACACTGCAATACACAAGTGGTAACGGCATCGGTAGATAATATTTCTTTTGCCAATCCTATTAAAGTAGGTAATGTACTCTCCATAGAAGCCATTATTACAAGAGCTTTTAATACCTCTATGGAAATATATATGAAAGTATATGGCGAAGATTTGTTATCGCAAGATAAGTATATGACCAACGAAGCATATTTTACTTTTGTAGCTTTAGGGGCTAATGGTCGCCCAAGGCAAGTGCCCGAAGTTACTCCCGAAACAGACGAAGAAATAGAAAGATACAATGGCTCGCTACGCCGCAGACAGCTAAGGCTTATACTTGCCGGCAAAATGAAACCCGACGACGCAAGCGAACTAAAAGCGTTTTTTAATAAATAATTGTTCATTTGGCAATAAAATAACAACCTAATGGCAAACAAAATAATCATTACTGAATGTCCGAGAGATGCAATGCAGGGCTGGAAACATTTTATTCCTACCGATACCAAAATTGCTTACCTCAATCAATTGCTAAAAGTTGGTTTTGATGTGCTGGATTTTGGCTCTTTCGTATCGCCCAAAGCTATACCACAACTTGCCGACACGCACGAAGTAATAAAACAATTAGACCTTAGCAGTACTAATACTAAACTCTTGGCTATTGTTGCCAATATTCGTGGGGCAAGTGAAGCATTACAGTACGATGCAATTAATTATTTAGGGTTTCCTTTTTCTATTTCCGAAACATTTCAACAAAGAAATACCAATAAAAGCATCGCCGAGTCTTTAGCGCAAGTAGCCGAAATGCAAGAAATGGCAACAGCTAAAAACAAAGAATTACTCCTGTATATTTCTATGGGTTTTGGCAATCCCTATGGCGACGAATACAGCGCAGCATTAGCCATAAAATGGTTTACAGAACTCAGTGCATTGGGCATTAAAAATATTGCACTTGCAGATACCATAGGCGTATCTAACCCACAAAATATTGATTATATCTTTTCGCAACTCATACCCGAATTTCCCGATGTACATATTGGCGCACACTTTCACTCTACTCCCAATACAAGAGTAGAAAAACTACAAGCAGCATACAATGCAGGCTGTTTGCGCTACGATAGTGCTGTTAAAGGAATTGGGGGGTGTCCTATGGCTGCCGACGAATTAGTAGGTAATATGGCTACCGAAGAGCTAATACTTTGGGCAGATGCTCAAAAAATCAATCATTCTATAAATATCGACGAACTCAACAAAGCCACCCAAATGGCAATAAATGTATTTGTATAGTTGCCGTTTCCAAATTTATTTATGCACTTTTTTTTTAGGCTTTTATTGTTCATTTTACTGCTTTTGCAAATAGGAAAATTTTCTTTTGCCCAAACAGAAAACGACACTCTCGAAGCAAGTGCTTGTATTACAATAAGTGAAATAAAAATTATACCCTATAATTGCGATAGGCTCTTAACACAAGACGATATTATTTTAAGAGAGTTAGATGTAAAAGTTGGCGACTGTATCGCAGCCAAAGACCTTCCTGAAGTACTCAAGCTTATCGAAAAAAGAGTTTTCAATACACAGCTTTTTAACTATGTGGCAGCAATTGTGGAACCTATATTATATGGGTTAGACAGTACAGATGTTGCAGATATAGGACTAAACAAGAAGAATATTAATATCCTGATATATCTCAACGAAAGGTTTCCTATATGGCCCGAGCCCGAATTTGAACTTGCTGACCGTAATATTAATGTATGGATGAAAGAACAAAACTTTAAACTCAACAGAATTAATCTCGGACTTACGCTTTTGCATAAAAACTTCAGGGGAAAAAGACAACTAATCGGCGTAACAGGACAATTAGGCTACACACAAAAAGTGGGCATTTCTTATGCCAATCCTTTTGCAGATAAAAACAAACAACATGGTTATGGCATTGGTATTTACGGAATGAGAAACCGCGAAATACAATATATGACCGATAGTAATAAACAAAAATTTTATAGAAATTTAGATGCTTATATGTTGCATCAAGGTAGGGTAGAAGCGTGGTACACTTATCGTCCGGCATTTGCTGCACAACATAAAATCGGCACTAACCTTACCTATTACCAAACCCACGACACCATTGCTTTGCTTAATCCCGATTACTTAGGCAACGGATTGACTAACGATGTGGTAGCCAATCTATTTTATAGATTTGAGTACAATGGAGTGGACAACTGGAATTATCCTTTACGCGGACATAGATTTATAGGCAGACTAGACCAATATTACGCCTTTCGCTCTAAGGCGTGGCAAACTTCTTTGCACCTGCATCAAGATATATATTTTCAAATTGGGGAAAAATGGTTTTCTTCATTGGTATTAAGAGCAAGGATTTCGGGTAAGCAAGAACAACCCTATATTTTAAGGAGAAATTTGGGCTACGATTACGATTATATAAGGGGTTATCAATATTATGTTATAGATGGCTCTTCTTTTGCATTGGCTCGCGCAAGTTGGAAATACGAAGCACTAAACCTAAAAATTAACCTTCCTTCTATTAAATATTTTCAGGTTATACCATTAAGAATTTATCCAAAAATATTTGCAGACATTGGTACTGCTTACAATCCAATGCCGATTAATGACAATTTACACAGCAAAACACTTTATGGCTATGGTTTTGGAATAGATATTGTAACCTTTTACGACATCAAGTTTCGTATTGAATATACCTTTAATCACCTTGGAGAACACGGAGTTTTCTTACACAGAAGCGGAGAGTAGAGAGATTGTTCTCTAACTAAGGAACTGCTTTCCTTATGTCGTTTGATCTTGTATGCGTAGCCACTCTCTTGTAGCACGTATAGCGCCATAAGAAAAGTCATTGCCAAGGGTAGTTTTAATTTCAGATAAAGATGTTGTCTCCTCTGCTTCGTTCATTACTTTGCAGATAATATCTAATTGCTCCCGGCTTACTAAATCGGTTATATTTATTTCGCCTGTAGCGATAAAACTACTCAGGTGTCCTTCTATGGTTCCTGTAACCATTCCTCTTTCAGCAGCAATATCGGCAATGCTCTTGCCTTCTTTAAACATCTTTAGCGAAATTTCTTTTGTATTTTCTTTTTTAACCTTTTCTTGCTTATTGCCTTTAGTGTTTACGGATATATCATCTGTTGTAATGGAGGAAATATTGGTTTCTTTTTTGCTTCGCTCTTCGAGCAAATCTTGTATAGGCTTGTTTTCTGCCAACCCTTGTGCTAATGCTACCGAAGATTTAATCTCTTCTATTTTTCTGGCTATTTCTGTGCCTATATAGGCAATGTCTTTTATGTATTTATTGGTTCGTTTCATTGCTTTCATCTTTGCAATGTGCTCCTTGCAAGATTGGAGTAATGAAGTTTCCAATTTAGTTACAAACCACTCCGATGCTTTGCTCACTCGCTCTGCAATATGTACATAATTCAGATTGTTGTGCAGGAGCAATCCGTTAAGCTGTTTATTAAACTGTACTGCGGTTTGGTTAATTTCGTTTATGCTATTGTTCAATGCTCTGCTCCACAGCATACAGCTTTCTAACTCCGGTATGTTGCGAGAAGTATAAGACTGTTCGTTTAGAGCAATTAAGTTATGTATTTTTTCTACATCATAAGTGCGTAATAAAATGTATTCGGCATATTCTTTTTGGGCAGTCGTTAAATCTTTCAACAGCAAATCGCTCGATTGTACTTTTTTGGAAAATGCCGTAATGCGCGGTTCGGTAAAAATTACATTGGGGTTGATTTTAGATTTTAAAATTAACCCTTCTAATCCGGTAAGCCGGCTCAATGCCACATATACCTGCCCCGCAGCAAAAGAATCTCCGGCATCTATAATTGCTTTTTGAAAAGTTAAGCCTTGACTTTTATGGATAGTAACCGCCCAAGCTAACTTTAACGGAAATTGCAAGAAAACGCCTTTTACGTCTTCTTCTATTTTATTGTTTTCTTTATTGAAGTTGTATTGTACATTTTTCCATTCTGCCTTTTCGATATTGTAAGTGGCATCGCTATCTTCGAAGCGTACACCTATGGTATTTTCTTCTTTGTTAAATGAAATTACTTTGGCTAATTTGCCGTTATAATATCTTTTCGAATCGCCCATATCGTTTTTTATAAACATTACCTGCGCCCCTAATTTTAAGTGTATGGTATAGTCGGTCGGGAAGGCGTGTTCGGGAAAGTTTCCGCTTATTTCTGCATCAAATTTTTCTACATTTCCTTTTAGGTTTTGCAGCTCTATCGTATTAATATTTTGCGCTTTGTAATTGTGCGACGATAGTGTAATATATTTTTCGTCGGTAGGCGTAAAATTAGGATTGTATCTTGTATGGAGCAATTCCATATCTTCGTACGAACAGTCGTTGTTTCTTATATTATTGAGCAGATTTATAAATTGTGTATCTGCTTGTCTGTAAATTTTGGTAAGCTCTATGTATTTAAAGTCTATTTGCTGCATTACTTTGGCATCGAAAAAAAAGGGGCTTTCGTAATTTTTTTGGTGCAGCGGCATTTCGTCGTCTTTTAAAATAGGTGGCAACTGATACATATCTCCTATAAAAAGCATTTGCACACCTCCAAAAGGAACTCCGTCTTTTTTCCGTAATGTTTGCAATACTACATCTATGGCATCTAATAAATCGCTACGCACCATCGAAACTTCATCTATTATCAATAGCTCCAATTCTTTTATCAACTCTCTTTTATTGGTACTTAATTTAAGGCTGCTGAGTAATTGATGTCTATTATAAACCAATTGATTATTATGGTTTCCCCATTCCGTATTTGGCTGTGGTAAGTACATACCAAAAGGCAATTGAAAAAAGGAGTGTATGGTGCTTCCTCCGGCATTAATGGCAGCTACGCCCGTGGGTGCGAGTACTGCTAATTTTTTTTGGGTATTATTTTTAATATGGTGCAAAAAAGTGGTTTTACCGGTTCCTGCTTTTCCTGTTAGGAAAATGTGTCGGTTGGTTTGCTGCACATATCGGGTAGCTATTTCAAATATTTCGTTGGTAGTGTTCAAGGGTTATAATTGTGTGTTCGTTTCATTAGACCTCTAACATAATTCCATTATTTTATTACCTCTCCTTTCTTTTTACTCTTCATATTTCGACTTCGCTCGATAACCCAAAGAGAGAAAATGGATAATTATGTTAGAGGTCTATTTATTTTATAAACCAAAAATAGTAAAATTAATTTTGTGTTTCTAAAAAGAAGGGCAGTTTAAAGCCTGTATGCCTAAAATAGGTTGATACATTTTATAAATTTTCCAATGACACACAATTCTGCATTGTAATACCAATATGAAATTTAAATGAGCTATTGAGGAAGTTGGACAAATTTTAAAATTTGTCCAACTTGATTATCAAAAAGAAAAGCATTGGTTTTGTTGGTATAAATTGTGCAATCTGTTTTAATGTAACAATAGCAATGCTTACAAATACCCTACAACGGAATATTTCCGTGTTTTTTCTTCGGCATGGATGCTACTTTGTTTTCGAGCATTTTGTATGCTTTTATTAGTTTTTCTCTGGTAACATCTGGCGTAATTACTTCATCTACAAAACCTCGGGCTGCCGCCTGGTATGGATTAGCAAATTTTTCTGTGTATTCTAATTCTTTTTCTTTCCATTTGGCATCTTTATCTTCTGCTGCCGCTATTTCCGATTTAAAAATAATTTCTGCTGCACCTTTTGCTCCCATTACTGCAATTTCTGCCGTAGGCCAAGCATAGTTCATATCGGCACCTATGTGTTTAGAGTTCATTACATCGTAAGCGCCGCCATAAGCTTTGCGAGTGATTACCGTAATTTTTGGAACAGTAGCTTCGCTAAGCGCATAGAGCAATTTAGCTCCGTGCATAATAATACCATTCCATTCTTGGTCTGTACCCGGTAAGAAGCCCGGAACATCTACCAATACTAATAAGGGAATATTAAAGGCATCACAAAAACGGGTAAATCTTGCTCCTTTAACAGATGCATCAATGTCTAAAACTCCCGCCATACTTGCCGGCTGGTTGGCTACTATACCTATGCTTTTCCCGGCTAAGCGGGCAAAACCTACTACTATGTTTTCGGCATAAGTTTTATGTACTTCTAAGAAACTGTCTGTATCTGTAATTTCTGCAATTACTTCTTTTATATCATAGGGTTGATTGGGGTTTTCGGGAACTATACTATTCAGTTGTGGTCTTAATTCGTTTTGCGAAGTATAGGTTACGGAAGGCGTTTCTTCTTCGCAATTTTGAGGCATATAGCTCAATAGTTGTCTTATGTTTTCTATACAAGCTACTTCGTTGGCACAAGTAAAATGTGTAACTCCTGATTTTGTAGCGTGTGTAATACTCCCTCCGAGGTCTTCGCTGCTTACTATTTCGTGGGTAACGGTTTTTACCACATTGGGTCCGGTTACAAACATATAAGATGTGTTTTCTACCATCATTATAAAGTCTGTAAGTGCGGGAGAATACACCGCACCACCGGCGCAGGGTCCCATAATGGCACTAATCTGTGGCACTACACCACTTGCTTTTACATTTCTGTAAAACAAATCTGCATAGCCTCCAAGCGATACTACACCTTCCTGAATCCGCGCGCCACCACTATCGTTTAAGCCGATGATTGGCGCTCCATTTTGCAAGGCAAGATCCATTATTTTACAAATCTTTTCGGCGTGGGTTTCGGAAAGACTGCCTCCAAATACCGTAAAATCTTGTGAGAAAACATATACTAATCTCCCATTGATATTACCATAGCCTGTTACCACACCATCGCCATAATATTTTTCTTTTTCCATACCAAAATCGCTACTGCGATGGGTTACTAACATTCCTATTTCTTCAAAAGAACCTTCGTCTAATAATAGCTCTACGCGTTCTCTTGCTGTTAATTTGCCTTTGGCGTGTTGGCTGTCTATTCTTTTTTGACCACCACCCAATAAAGCCTGTTCTTTCTTCTCTTGTAATTTTTGGTATTTGCTCATTACTTATTTTTTTAAAAACAATGCAAGTTAAGGTATGAATGAATACCATACAATTTAGACCTATATTAGTTTAGCAAAAAAAATACCAACCCGATTTTTTTGAGTTGGTATGATTTCAATGCATATTGCTGTTTTTTTACAATCGCTCTAAATTAATTTTTATTAAGTTTAAAATAAGCACTACCCTCTTGAGTTATTATTTCTACTATATACATTCCGTTAGTTAAGTCGGCGATATAGTAACGATTAGCAGTTGTGGCGATTAGGCTTTTAATGGCTCTACCTGTAATGTCTCTAATGGTTATTGTATTGATATCTATGGTTGGGTTTAGTTTTTCTACCCTAAAATAGTCGGTAGTAGGGTTAGGGTATAGGGTAATACCATAATTTTTTAAGAAGTTACCTTTAATATTACTAAAAGCCGGAGGAATAGAATCGCAAGCTGTATTAACATCTGGTCGGAACAGAATATCATCGTCGATATAGCAACGAATATGTGGTGGAATATAAGAAAGGGGATGATAACCAAATGAATGTTCCGGATTTCCGATTTGAGTACCTAATAATTCGGTATAGCTTTGAGATTCCCCTCCATCAAATCCCCATTCGTCTAAGGATTCGTTATGTATTGTTCTAAGCGTTTTCCCGCTAATTGTGGTATCGGTAATATTCGTTACTAATAATCGGAAAAAAGAATCGGGGTACTGACTGTCAATGTAAGAAATATGATACACCATAGTATCGCCAACATTTACATTAAATATATAGAGTGGCAAAAACGTATTAAAAACAGTGTTGTAATAAAATACAGTATCGGGATTAGAGTAATAGTATTTGTAAAATGGTCCGGCTGTATCTACTGGCGCATTAGCGATTAACGTATTTCTACTATATCGCATTGTTTCTATTTGCCTACAAGGTGTACCATTTATTACGGTATCTTTTATTGATTTTTCTAATGTATAACCAGCGTTTACTAAGCCTAAGTCTGCATAACTATAATGCCACTCTGCGCCTATCGGCGCAAAGTCGCCTTGAGAAAAGGTAAAACCGATTATTCCAAAAAAGAATAGAAAAGTTAAAGATAGTTTTTTCATATTGTTGTAATTTATGCATATTAATAATAACGAATATACAATTTTTTTTCTATTATCATCAAAATAGCAATGTGGAATTAGTACATCGTACAAAACGAAAAATATTTTTAATAAAAAAGAGGCTGCCTTATTAGACAACCTCTTACAATAAATTAAGTGTACAAATTAAAAAGTATAATTAAAGCCTATGTTCATTACTTGCTTAATTTGCCACCAGCCTAAACCGCTGAATGGCTCTCCTTTTTGCTGTACTACTCCATTAGCATCTACATAAGTACTATTATATGGCACATCGTTATCGTAAATAGCTGTAACACCTATATTAATCGAAAAATATTTGTAGAATTTAAAAGATATAAAGTTATCCCACATAATATCTATGTTTCCGGGATTATCTTTTTTTACTAATGCACCTGTATTATCGAATCTGTCTTTGGCTAAATAATTAGAATAAAGGTCTAAACGTGTACGGTAAGATACATTTTCAGAAAATTCTTTTTGATAGCGTGCGGTAAGATATGCTCCTAACTCAAAACGCATCGTCTTTCCATTTTCTACACCAAAAGCTCCTTCTGGTGCTCTATTGGTATAATATAAATCTACAAAAGTAAAACGAGACGCTACTGGAGAAAAGAATAAACTTATTTGGCTACCTTTTCTATATTCTAAACCGGGAGCAAAGGTTACATACAATGGTGAAAAAAATCGAGATGTAGAGAATGTATCCCAATTTGGTACATCGTAATTATAAGCTTTTGTAAACTGTGATCTGGCATTTAATAGCGTAGCAAAATAAAAGTCTTTTTTGTCGTGCAGTTTGTAACCATACTTAGAGGTAAGGTCTATACGATCGTCTGTTTTACGGGGAACAAAATTATTAGAGTTTGCATAAAACAAACCATAAGCAGCATCTAAATTATTAGTCCATAAATGTTTGTTGTAATAACGTGTAAGTGTACCGGCAAATAAACCATTTACTGTTAACGACGCTAACTCACCCCCTGCAAGCCAGTTATGTAATATACCTTGATTAGCGCCAAGGGTAAGTGTGCCACTATATACCCAAGCTACGGTATCTACATTGGTGCTTTGCATAGTTTTTTTGTCCACTAAAGCGTGGTAGTCTTTTACTTCTTCTTGTGAAAAACCAAATAATGCTAAGGAAGTGAATAGAGAGAGTAATATTCCTTTTTTCATAAAATTATAAAATATTAGATGAGTTAAATTGAAGGCGCAAAGTTCTTATTTTTTTACCCTTAGGCAAAATAATATTTTCTTTTTTGTTACTAAGGAGATAGAATAATTGTGGTAACTTATACTTTCTTTACCTTTAGTTAAATTTTGAAAAATATCTAATGGTTAAGTAGGACATATGTATGCCACAGATGCACAGATAAAAATCTAAAGATTCTTTTGTTCTCTTATTTGATGTCCAAACTATTTCTTTAACGATTTACATTTTTAGTTGAAGCTACTCTATTAATTGTTTTTGAGTAGCAATAATTTCGTCTTTAGAGCGGAGGAGATTATTTATTAAACTGTATCTATTATTACTTAATACCAATTTTTACACCAACATAGACGCTGCTAATAACTTTTCAGTATAAATTTCTTTAGAATTTTCAATTACTTCTTTCGTATCTCCGATTTCTATTATTTTTCCTTGGTTCATTACTGCTATTCTGTTGCATAATTTTTTTACTACATTCAAATCGTGCGAAATGAATAAATAGGTAATACCAGTAACTCGCTGAATATCTGTTAATAATTGCAGTATCTGTTCTTGAATTACGGTATCTAATGCTGCTACACTTTCGTCGCAAATAATTAGCTGTGGCTGTACTGCTAATGCTTTGGCAATACAAATTCTTTGTCTTTGTCCGCCGGAAAATTCGTGAGGATATTTCTTTTCCGAACCTTCGGGTAGCTGTACTAAAGCTATTAATTTATTTACTTCGTTATTTTTATTTTCTATTTCGGGGCGGTGAAAATGTAAAATTTCTAAAAGCGTATCTCGTACATTTAATCGCGGATTAAGCGACGAATATGGGTCTTGAAATACCATTTGCACTTTAGCACTTCTTTCTTTTCTATGCATCATTTTCATATCCTTATTTTCAAATAAAATATGACCGGATATATAATCTTGCAAACCTAATATACATCTGCTTAAAGTACTTTTTCCACAACCAGAAGCACCTACTAATCCTAAAATTTCTCCTTTATAAATGGATAAACTTACATTATCTAATGCTTTTAAAATATCTATTTTATTTTGGGTAAAATGTACATTCAGATTATTTATTTGTACCAAAACTGCATTATTATCTACTGCTTTTTCTTTTATTATTTCGGTATTTATTGGTTTTTTTTCGTAGTTTATTATTGTACCATTTTTTAATTCTATAATCTTATCTGCTATTAAATGTGCTAAAGCCAAATCGTGTGTAATAAATAATATTGCCATTCCAAATTCTAATTGCAAGGACTTCATTAAATCTATTATATCTTTTTGTACCAATACATCTAATGCTGTAGTAGGCTCATCTGCAATTAATAATGCTGGCTTATTACACATTGCCATTGCTATCATTACTCTTTGTTTTTGTCCGCCCGATAACTGATGTGGATAACGATTAAATATTTCTTTTGGAGTAGGTAATTGTACTTTTTCTAACCAATATAATGCTTGTTGTTTAGCTAATTTTTTATCAATATTTTGATGGGTAAGTATAGATTCTGTAAGCTGATTTCCAATGCTCATTATTGGATTTAATGCGCTCATCGGTTCTTGAAAAATCATAGATATTTTGTTACCATTAATCTTTGTTCTTTCCTTTTTAGTAATCGTTAATATATTATTTTTATTTTCTAAAAATATATTACCGGATATAATAGATTTTTTGGGTAAAAGTCCCATAATAGCAAGAGAAGTAATGGATTTTCCGGAACCGGATTGACCAATAAGTGCTAAAGTTTTTCCTTTTGGTATATCGAAACTAATATCTTTTACTGCGGCAAACAAGAGGGTATCTTTCGGAAAACTTACAGAGAGGTTTTCTACTTTTATGGCGATGTCTTGTTGCAAAATTATTAATGTTTATTTTTTTTGAGCAGGGCAAAAGTATCTTTAAAATTCGGGTATTTTATTTTTTCTGGAGGTTTTTCATTTTTAGTTTTTCACTTCCATAATAGTAGTTATAAATTTTTTTATAAAATAAAATATCTATTACTATTAGTGCTGTTAATTAGGGGATAAATAATTTTTTGAAGCTATTGTTTTATATCAATTCAAAGTTTATTCTTGTATTATACACATTGTTTAATTTGTTTGTAAGTATTGATTTTATTGTATTTTTTTGTATTAATTCACATTGTTAATAACTGCTTTGTTATAGTTTTATATAGAATGTGAATTATGAATTTTAGGTTATTAACTGTTTAAATTTTTATTAAAAAATGTTTTTGTGATTTGGATTTTTAACCATTTAGAAATCAGATTCTTTTTTACACAGTTTCTATTTTTTATTGTACACCTAATTCTATCTAATTGTTGATAAAAATGGGGATTAATTCACATTTGGTTTATTGTTATTGTTCTATTGGTGTATTAATTTTTAATGTTGGTTATGTGTGGATATCCTCTCTATAATTTTATATAGTGTTTTCATTTTCATTTTTCATTTTTTCGTACAATCTTTTTTCTGTGTATTCTGCATATTTGTTAGGTATTATTTTATTGCCGTGGTATTCTGCATAAGCTCTTGTAAATTCTGCTCCAAAGTAAAATATAGCTGCATTAAAATAAATCCAAAGCATTAAGATTATTACTGAACCTGCAGCACCATAAAGTGTAGCCATTCTATTATTTCCTAAATATACACCTATTAATACTTTAGCTATTAAGAATAATAAAGAAGTGAGAAAAGAACCTTTCCATACTTGTTTCCAGCTTATTTTTACATCTGGTAGAGTTCTAAATATAAATCCGAATAAAAAACCCATCATTACAAACATAAACCCATTATTTATTAATGAAAGCATAGATTTTGATAAATCGGGTAGGATGCTATTGATTTGTAATAATTCAAAAAAATAATCGCTTATAGATAGTATAATAGTATTAGCGACTAATAATACAAACATTACTAAACCTAATCCTATAATAATAGAAAACGATATTACTCGTGATAAGAGTAATTTAATAAACCCCTTTTTTGCCTTAGGTCTTACTCCCCATATCATATTTAGCGAGTCTTGTATTTCTACAAATATTCCTGTAGAGCCTATTACAAATGCAATAAAACCTAATACAGCCACTAAACCTGTTTTGGGTTGATTTTTTATAGCTATAATTACATCTTGAATTTGTTTTGCTGTACTTACTCCTAACATTGCCCCAAACTCTTCATATATTCTACCTTCTGTGGCTGCATCGCCATATACGTTACCGGATATAAGTATAATTAAGAGCAACATTGGAGGTAGAGAAAAGATGGCACTATATGCTAAAGAACCACTTAATTTCATTGCTTTATCATTTACAAATCCATTAAAAGCATTCTTAAAAATGGCAATATATTTTTTTATCGTTTTCATTATTTCAATAGCAATAGTTTTTTATTTATTTCACAAGATATAACAAATTATTTATACTTAGTATTATTGTATTTATATTGTTGATTTTTTGTTTTGAATGAAGTATTGGTTTTATTTTACCTTATATTTTCTTTTTTATCAAATAATCACTACCTTTGATTACTTATTTCATTTATAAATATTATGTTATTTATTAACTTATTATTCATTTAAACTATTATTTACTTATTTTATGAAAAAAAATCCTTTCTACTTTTTATGTTTCTTTCTACTTTTATTTTCTAATTTTTCTTATTCTAATATTTCGATTATAAATAATTCTTTTGTTAATCATAATTATACTGTTGTACAACCGGATTCTTTTCCTGGAGCGGGTTATAACTGTGATTTTAGAGTAGAAGTACAAAACTTTACAACAGATATTCCAATTAATTCGGTACATTTATTTGTAACGTATATAAATACAAATTATTTAGAACCAGATTTTGTATCATCTATTCCAGTTGGTTGGGAATTAACAGATTCTGTAGTTATAGGGAATGAGACTACATTTAGATTTACTAATAATCTGCTGTTACCTTCATTTTTTAATTATGCTTTTCGCATTTCTACATCTTCTGTTGCTGAAACTTCTGCAATTAATTTGATAAATGTTAGAATGGACTATGTAACGGCTCCCGGTTTAGGTTGGTCTATTGTGCCACTTTCTTTATCTGGGATTAATATTACTGCAAGTATAGGAGATGAACCACTTCCTGTTGATTTTGTTCAATTTTCTGGGTATTTAAGTGAAGATAATTCCAAAGCTCAATTAAATTGGACCACATCTTTTGAGAAAAATAATTTAGGATTCTATATTCAAAAAAGTACAGATGGGGTTAGTTGGGATGATATTGGATTTATTAATTCATTATCTGATAATATTTTCAATGCTTCTATTTATAATTATAGTTTTACCGATAATAATATTGACAATAAAAAAAATTTATATAGATTAATGCAAGTTGATTTTGATGGTATTTATAGTTTTTCTTCTATTGTTGAGATAAATGTAAACTATAAATTTGAGGCTGATATTTTTCCCAATCCTGCTTCCAATTATCTAACTGTAAAAGCAGACAAAATTAATCAGATTAATATATTTGATATTAATGGTCGAAATGTTTCGTTTGTGGTTCTAAATCAATCTGATAATATAGTTAATATTGACGTTAGCAAGTTATCTACAGGTACATATACTTTACTTGTATCTTCTAATTTGTCTAATTTTAGTAAAAGGATTTCGATTGTGAGATAATACAAATGATATTTTTATAGCTTAATTCGTAAAATTGTTGCTTTTAATGAAAAAGGTTTAGAATTGATTATCAAATAAATGGGAATAAGATAAGTTTTGCTTTAGGCATCTTACTTCTTTCTAAAAAATTTAACACTAAAACGAGACAAAGGACGGTTGTAAAAACACCGTTCTTTTTTTATTTAAGGGTATTAATATATTGAAAACCTTTTTCAATCCTTTATCTCAAGTCCTTTATCCTGTCTATTTTTTATCCTATTTTTAGAGCATTTTTGACCACATCGTCAAATTTAAACACTATCTGTTATTTGATGTTAGTCAATATAAACAATAATGACGAGAGTGATATTTTTTATGGAGTAATTTAGACAGTTTTTACTTTACAAACAGTATTAATCTCCATCTTAATTCTTAATGTCCATAATAAAAGAGGCTGACCAAATAGGTCAGCCTCTTTATTATTAATCATTGGTTTATTCCTTTGTTTACTTTTTCACAAAGGTTTTTACTTCTTGATTGTTTTCGTAAGTTACTACTACTTTATATAATCCAGAAATTAATTTATTAATTAATACAGTATTAATTTTTTCAGTAGCATCAATGTGTTGTATTTTTCTTCCATCAATAGCAAATATTTCGATTGTAGAGTTAGAAGATGGTACATTAATAGTTACATACTCAGTAGCAGGATTAGGATAAAGGCTAACCTCGTTAAAATTAAGGTTTAATTTACCACTTAATTGAGAAACAGTAGAAAAGCTAACTTCTTGTACAGTTTGGTTAATAGCTACGTTATCTTTAGTAGCAGTAGGACCAACACCTGTAATTCTGAAGTTATAAGTACCAGGAAGGATAAATTTATCATTGCTATATCCTGAACTATTAATATTGCTTATAGTTCTCCAGTTTCCGTTTCCATAATACTGTGCAGAGCCACCTATGTGATCATCAGAATATACATAAATTCTCGATGCAGTAAATGTTAATTTTTCTACATTTTCAAAATCGTGTCCATTAATGGTCTGTGTAGTGTTATTTAAGTCCATTCTAACATTATACGTTCCGTCAAAAAGTTGTAATGTAGCTTCTCCGCTATTAGATGTGTTATTATTTACACCATAATTTCTCCAATTACCACCGGCATAGTATTGAATATTTGTACCTTCTGTTAGTGGTTCAAACATATTGTTAATTGTATAACCCCTTAAAGCAACTTTAGTAAGAATTGTTTGGAAAGTTATTACATCTGGTGTATTATCTTCAGTAATATTAACTCCATTCATTGTTTTTGTTACATAATTGTGAGTCATTCTAAAGTTGTAATTACCTGCAAATAATTCTGTAGATTCTTCTCCGCCTGTAGTATTACCGCTACCAAATGTTCTCCAGTTACCACCTGCATAATGTTGTAAACTATTACCTTCAAGGGTTGAGTTATTATCAGAATCAATTAGCTTCATTATTACTTTTTCTGTTTGGAAAATAACTACATCATTTCCTGCAATGGCAACGTTATTGATTGTTTTGGTAGCAAAGTTATTGTTCATTCTGAAGTGGTATGTACCTGCAAATAACTCATCTGTTTCTTCGCCGTTTGTAGTATTACCACTGCCAAAAGTTCTCCAATTGCCATTAGCATAGTGTTGTAAGGATGTTCCTTCTAAGGTGCTGTTACCGTCTGAGTCAATTATTTTCATTGTTACTTTTTCGGTATTGAATTTTACGGTATCAGGTTGATTGTTATTTGTAATGGTAATGCCGTTTTGCGTGCTAGTATAGAAATTGTTTGTTAATCTGAAGTGGTATGAACCTGGTAGTAATTCGTCAGTTTCTACACCGCCAGTAGTAGCCCCACTGCCAAATGTTCTCCAGTTACCGCCTGCATAGTGTTGTAAGGAAGTTCCTTCTAATGGATTGCCTTCAGAATCAGTTAAGTGCATTACTGTTTTTTCTGTTTTGAAAACAATTACGTTATTTACAGAAGCTAAGTTTACATTATTACGAGGTAAAGTGAAATAATTATGTGTAATTCTAAAATGTGTAGAAGTAACATTACCGTCTAATAAAGAAATGGCATTACCATTTGCTTGTGTATTTGGAACTACCGGCGTTCTCCAATTTCCATTTTGATAATGTCCTGCAAGAGCACCTACGATTGGTTGATTAGAACTATTTACTAATCTAATAATAGCTGCTGTTTTTTCTATATTGCTGCAATTGTTTTCCGGAACTTCGAAATCAACGATGTTTTCTCCGTTGTTACGGAAACTTATTTTTAAGGTTCCTGGTAATAATTCCATAGATGGCTTACTAAAGAAACCTGTAATGCTGGCTTTACCATAAGCTATTTCTCCTGCATAATTTAATTTTACATTTGTAGTGGTCCATTTAACAGTATCATTGGATGTAAGAGCAAATTGTTTGTCTTGGGTGGATGCGCCTGTTTTCATTTCTACATAGAATTTGCCTGGAAATACTTGTGCAGATGAGTTACCATTAACATCGGTTGCATTACTAGATGGAGCTATAGCAGACCAATGGAAAGAAATACTCGAAGCGGATAAGTTTGCATTTATATCAGCATTATATCCAACTCGCATAGTACCGCCTTGTATTCCGTCTTCATTACATTTTTGTAAACGTAGTGTTAGTAGATTTGTTTGATATATAAATACGTTATTTGTAGATATATTTTGAGATTGAGTAGAAATGGTGTTGTTTTTATTTACTTCATAAATTCTGTTCATATTAGCATTGTAATTGCTAATGTCTATCCAAATACTATTAGTTTCGTGTGAAACATGATGTCCGCCATTGGTACCTCCAACGTGCCATCCAATAGAAGCTACACCTCCTCTAATCGAACCAATTTGAGATGGATTACCATCGCTATCTAATAATTTGATTATTGCAGCAGATTTGTTGAAAATACCAGGAGTAACATTAACTGTTCTGTGATAATTTGTAGTAGTATTTGTAGCTCCTTTAGTTGCAAATCTGAAAGTACGCTCACCAGGGAAAATATAGGTACCATTAGCATCTAATGCAGTGTAATTAGCTGAAGTAGAACGCTGATAAGATACTGTGCCCTGGTTGGTAAATTTAACTCTGCTCAGTGCTAAGTTGATATTGTGAACTGTTGGTGTTGTTCCGTCGCCGGGTACAATATAACCGGTATTATCCTGAGTAGTAAAATTTAAGGTATGTAAAATTCTGTGTTCACCGGGGAATACATTATAAGAGTTTTCGCCATTGGCATTTGTGCTGCCTGCGGCTCTTAAAGTAGAATTACCGATTCCCGTATGTGCATACTGAGTGGTTAGCCCTGCTACATTTTCTGTACCTGCTTTTGCCGTAATATTTATCTGAGTAAGATAGAATGCTACATTTTGCAAAGCGGCAGACTCTGTATTACCGCTTATTGTTAAGCTTCTTGTATTAGTAGTGAACGCATAAGTTGCCTGAAAGTCGTAATCGCCGGGCAATAAGAATTTAACTACTTCTCCATTAGCATCTGTAGTACCAAAAGTGCGCCAAGAACTGTTTCCTGTTTTTCTGTATTCTGCTACCATACCATCGGTTGTAGAGGTATTGTCTCCGTTAAATGCCTGAAAAGTAACTTGGTTAAGATATACATCTAAATCCATAGCAGAGCCCGATACGGTAACAGTACGCAAGTATGGTGCATTGTTGCCATGGATAGAATACTCAAACTCATAATCTCTCGGAAATAAATATTTTACCGCTGTACCGTTGACATCTGTAGTGCCAAAGTTGTGCAGGGAATTATTACCCGGATACCTGTGCGAAGCTATAAGCCCTTGGACGGGCGTACTTGCACCACCAATTGCGTTTAATGTAACCTTTGTGATAACACCGTCTATAGTAGCGGTATTGCCTGTCTGGTTGTAATTGGCACGGGATATTTCGGTTTCATCATATATTTTCTCCGAATTGTTAGCAGCACCCATGGAAGCACGAAAGTCGTAAGTACCCGGAAGCAATTCTAAGTTTACCTTGCCATCAACAGGTGTAGTGCCGATTGCATGCCAGGTATTGTTGCCGAATCTTCTGAATTGTGTAACTACACCACTAATGTTTTCTGTACCACTATTGGAGTTAGCATGGTATGTAACATTGGTTGTAAATACATCAACATCAATTGTACCTACGGCAGGTACATTATATACATCGGTTACAAACACACCCTGATTCCAGGTTACCTGAAATTTATAGGTTCCTTCACTTAGGGTATAAGGTGTGGCTGTACCACCTCCTGCAATTGTGGCTTTGGAACTACCCGGCGAACCATCGTTTCCACCTGTAACAATAATTCGGTGTACCGTAGCTCCGGCAATACCTGTGCCGCTACTGTTTTTGAGGACTACATTTACGTCTCCGGCATACGAGCTTGAGTACGCAAATCCTAATAAGGCTAACCCTGTTAGCCCTGAGAAAAGAATTCTTTTCATAGAATGTTTTTTTTATTGTGATTTTAATAATTGAGCGCGAAGGTAATAATAAATTTGATATATCATAATAAAATTTTATAAACGCTAAATTTAGCATTAGTTTCAGTGTATTTAAAAAGAATTTTTACCTTTACCTTTCTTTAAAATTAATATTATGGACCAGCAAAACCAAAACGCTTCTTTTGTAGAAGATGCCCATAATAACCCTAATGGAATATCGGTGGTTAATATCCTAAACTTAATACTCAAAGTTTTGGGATTGTTTTTTATAAGAGATATTTTAAACTCCTTACCTTTTATCGTTAATTTATTTATCGATTCTTTTGGTATGTTCGATACCGGAATCAATTTAGTTTTTATAATAGCAGTTATTTTTATAATATCCTTATATGTATTTGTTGCTTATTATTTAATTATTAAGTCCGATTATTTAATTTCTCGATTTGGTTTAAACAAGGGGTTCGAAGGCAATTATTTGCATTTTAAAATGGAATATAAAACCATTTTGAGCATTTCGTTATTTGTTATTGCCGCTATTATTATTGTTTCCGAAATTCCGAATTTGATTATAGAGGTTATTTCTTTTTTAAATAATAAACCTTTAGAGGATTCTTATACCAATCCTTCCGTAGCAGACCAATTTGCTGCTTCTATTTCTTTTATATAAATTATTATTGGCATCTGCCTTATTCGTAATCAAAAAAACATTGTAAATTATATAGACTTAAAAAGTAAAAGTTAGTAATAATTAAATAATATGAAACACGCATACATTTTCCCCGGACAAGGGGCACAATTTCCCGGAATGGGAAAATCGCTTTACGAAAGCAACGAACAAGCTAAACTGCTTTTTGAAACCGCCAATGAGATACTCGGTTTTCGTATTTCAGACATAATGTTTTCGGGAAGCGAAGAAGAGTTAAAGCAAACAAAAGTTACACAACCTGCTGTATTTATACACTCTGTAGTAGCTTTTAAATCTTTAGACCATCCTCAACCCGATATGACGGCAGGACATTCTTTAGGAGAGTTTTCTGCATTGGTTTGTGCCGGTGCTTTAAGTTTTGAAGATGGTTTAAAATTAGTAGCATCACGAGCAAGTGCTATGCAAAAAGCCTGTGAAATTAATCCTTCTACTATGGCTGCTATTTTGGGTTTGGAAGACGAAAAGATTGAAACAATTTGCAAAGGAATTAACGATGAAATAGTAGTTCCTGCTAATTACAACAGTCCTGGACAATTGGTTATTTCGGGTAGTATAAATGGCATTAATAAAGCCTGTGATTTAATAAAAGATGCCGGTGCTAAAAGAGCATTGGTGCTTCAGGTTGGTGGGGCATTTCATTCGCCGCTTATGGAGCCGGCAAGGGTAGAACTTGAGTTGGCAATTGCAGCAACTAATTTTACTTCTCCTTCTTGCCCTATATATCAAAATGTAGATGCATTGCCTTATACCGATGCCGAATTAATTAAAAAGAATTTAATTAACCAATTAACAGCTCCCGTTAAATGGGCTCAATCTGTTCATAATATGATAAATGATGGTGCAGGAAAATTTACAGAATGTGGACCAGGTGCAGTATTGCAAGGATTGGTAAAGAAAATAAATAGAGAAATGGAAACTTCCGGAGTGAGTTAATACCAAAGTGAATTACAATAAAGACCAATAATTTCCTAAAAAGATATATTTG
>CAYUXT010000028.1:0-42787 GCA_964448955.1 uncultured Taibaiella sp.
AATTTATGACGGTGCAGTAGGCAGTGCGGGCTTCCTTTGCGAAGCGTTCGACTATTTGCGAAACAGCAAATCACTTTCTACCAAAGAAACCGAGATACTGCAAAAACGCACCTTTTACGGCAAAGAGAAAAAATCGTTGGCGTATATCATTGGCATTATGAATATGATTTTGCACGGTGTGGAAGCTCCCAACATCATACACACCAACACGCTTGCCGAAAACCTTGCCGACATACAGGAAAAAGACCGCTATGATGTGGTGTTGGCCAATCCGCCTTTTGGTGGAAAGGAACGTGCCGAAGTGCAACAAAACTTCCCCATTAAAACAGGCGAAACCGCTTCGCTCTTTTTGCAGCACTTTATTAAAATACTGAAAGCAGGCGGCAAGGCAGGTGTGGTGATTAAAAACACTTTTTTGAGCAATACCGACAATGCCACCGTTGCCATACGCAAAACCTTGTTGGAAAACTGCAACCTGCACACCGTGTTGGATTTGCCCGGTGGCACCTTTACCGGTGCAGGTGTAAAAACCGTGGTGTTGTTTTTTGAAAAAGGCAAAGCCACACAAAAGGTTTGGTTTTACCAATTGAACCTCGACCGCAATTTGGGCAAGACCAACCCACTCAACGAAAATGACTTGGCAGAATTTGTTGAACTGCAAAAAACCTTTGCTGATAGCGAAAACTCTTGGACGGTAAATGTAAAAGACATTGACCAAAACACTTTTGATTTAAGCGTAAAGAACCCAAACAAAAAAGAAGAAGCTGCCCTACGCCAACCGCAAGCCATTTTGGAAGAGATGCGAGAATTGGACAGAGAGGCTGATGAAGTGTTGGAAAGCATTGCAAACCTTATTGTCTGAATCACGGATTAGATGGATTAAAAGATTGCACAGATTATGAGTACAGAATTAAAATACAAGGATATAACGGAAAAGATTTTAGGAGCTTCGTTTGAAGTGCATAAATTTCTAGGCAATGGATTTCAGGAAGTTATTTATCAAAGGGCATTGGCTTATGAAATGAGAAAAGTAGGATTGCAATTTGCCAGAGAGATAGAGCAAGATATTTTTTACAAAGACCTTGAAGAGCCCATTGGTACACGAAGGGCTGATTTTGTGGTAGAAGGAAAAGTACTGGTTGAGTTAAAAGCCATTATTCAATTGGAAGATGTGCATTGGGCTCAAGCACTGAATTACCTAAAAGCCTACAAACTGGAAGTAGGATTGCTGATCAATTTTGGCAGCAAAAGTTTAACCTTTAAACGATTGGTATTATGAAAGAAATAAATTGTAAGCATCACGGATTAAATTGTCTGATTCACAGATTAGAAGGATTAAAAGATTTTACAGATTGTAAATCTTTGTCATCAAAAAATCTGTGGCATCAGGGCAATCCGAGAATACGTCAGAATCACGGATTATACGGATTAAATGATTACTCGGATTTAAAATCCAAAGAATCTATACAGTCAAATAATCTGTGTCATCTGCGTAATCCGAGAAAATCCGTGATTCAGACAAAAAGTGCGGAAATCCTTAACTCAATTTTGGAATTGATATGAAGCAAGATTGGGAAATAAAAAAGCTTTCAGAAATTGGCAAAGTCTTTAATGGTAATAGCATTAACGAAAAAGTCAAAAAAGATAAATACACAGGCTTAGATGATGGCTTGCCTTTTATTGCAACCAAAGATGTAGGCTTTGACAGTGAAATAGATTATGAAAATGGTGTTAGAATACCATTCAATGAAATAAATCAATTTAAGATTGCCCCATCAAATACACCTTTGATTTGTGCAGAAGGTGGAAGTGCAGGAAGAAAAATTGGCTTTACAAATCAGGATGTTTGTTTTGGGAACAAGCTTTTTGCTCTTGTTTCTAATAAGAATGTAGATAGCAAATACGTCTATTATTACTACTTCACATCATCATTTCAGAAGCACTTTTCAACTGAAATGGCAGGAATTATTGGTGGAGTATCAATGAACAAATTTAAAGATATTGAAATCCCCCTTCCCCCGCTCCCTGAACAACAACGCATCGTTTCCATATTAGATGAAGCCTTTGCCGCCATAGCCAAGGCAAAAGCCAATGCCGAACAAAACCTCAAAAACGCCAAAGAACTTTTTGAAAGCTATTTGCAGGGAGTGTTTGAGAAAAAAGGGGATGGTTGGGAAGAAAGAAAAGTAAAAGATATTGGATTTGCTCAAACAGGCACAACACCTAAAACAGCAGAAAAGGAAAACTACGGTGATTTCATTCCTTTTATTAAACCAGCAGACGTAGATTTTACAGGCATAGGAGATATTCGTTATGACAATGAAGGATTAAGTGAAATTGGATTGAAGAAAGGTAGAAAAATGGAAAGCGGTTCAATACTTATGGTTTGTATTGGTGCAACTATCGGCAAAGTTGGATTTGCAGAACGTGAAGTTTCTTGCAATCAACAAATAAATTCTTTGACAGTGAAAAAGGAGTTTGAGCCGAAGTTCATTTACTATGCAATGACTTCAAAAGAATTTCAAGAGAAAGTTTTATTGGAAGGTAAAGGAGCACAGGCAACATTACCAATTATCAATAAATCAAAATGGGAAAATCTGACAATCTCTTTTCCAAAATCTAAAATCGAACAACAAACCATCGTCCGCCAATTAGATGCCCTGCGAGCCGAAACACAAAAGTTGGAAGCGGTGTATCAAAAGAAAATTGCTGATTTGGAAGAACTGAAAAAATCCATCTTGCAAAAGGCGTTTAGTGGCGGTCTGAACCTTGATTTTAAGGATTCGCAGATTACCACGATTAAAGAAAAATCAAAAAATCAAGTAAATCAAGTAAATCAAGGTTCAAGACAATAATCAAGGTTCAAGACAAAAGGAAAGACAATGAAAGAACAAGACTTAACCCATAAAATCATAGGAGCCGCAATGGAAGTGCATAAGCATTTGGGTAATGGTTTTCAGGAAGTTGTGTATCAAAGAGCTTTGGCAATTGAAATGCAATTGCAAAACATTGAATTTGTCAGAGAACAAGAAATGCCTTTGGTTTACAAAGGATATGACGTAGGCACACGCAGGGTTGATTTTTTTGTTGAGAACAAAATAATGGTGGAAATAAAAGCCATCATTAATTTGGAAGATGTGCATTTAGCACAAGCAATGAATTATTTGGAAGCCTACAATTTGGAAATTGGTCTGTTAATCAATTTTGGATCAAAAAGTTTACAGTTCAAACGAGTACACAATAATAAAATCAAGCAATCAAGTTAATCAAGCATAATCAAGGTTCAGACGGTAATGGAAGAAAATAAAAACATAGATAAGAAATCACTCAAATTCCTAAACGGCAAAAACACCGATTGGAATGAGCTGGCCATAGACTGTGTTTGTTTTGCCAACGCACAGGGCGGTTTTATCTATATTGGGATTGAAGACAAAGCAATATTTCCACCAGAAGAACAGAAAATAACCGATAGAAATCTCCCTGATATTATTCAGAAAAACATTGCACACAGATCAGTTAATGTAGGTATTGCCGTAACCATTGAAACTGCTGAGAACAAAGCGGAATATATCAAAATACAAGTTTTCCGCAACGCACAAACCATTGCATCTACCACCGATGGCAAATATTATGTAAGGGTTCACGATGAATGTAAGCCTGTGCCTCCCGATGAAATGGCCCGTTTGGCAGCCGATAAAAACGCATTTGTTTGGGAAGAGCAAACCACCAAAAAGGTTCCGGCATCTCAATTTGATGAAGTAAAAAGAAGGACTTTTATAAATGACATCAGAAATTCACAACGGGTAAGCCGCTTTATCAAGGAAATGAATGATGATGAAATTTTGGATTTCTACTTCATCCAAAAGAATGGTTTTTTAACCAATTTGGGTATTTTATGGATAGGTAAACGCAACGATAGGGCTTCGCTTTTGTATCCACCTGCCATACAAGTCATTCGATATGATGACAAGGATGAAAAAGTATGGAAGTTGCTTTTAGATGATTATTTCGCCAATCCCAAAGAACTATTAGAAAGAGTTTTGAACGATGTTCCTGATTGGCAGGAAAGCGTGGAAGTATCAGAAGGGATGTTCCGAAAAAATATCCCATTTTTCCCGATTGAAGTAGTCAGAGAATTGGTGGTGAATGCATTGGTTCATAGAACATACACCACTCGGGGCGATATTTTTATCAATATTTTCCCTGATAGAATGGAAATCCATAGTCCGGGACGATTACCATTTGGAGTAACACCCAAAAATATATTAAGTCAATCGATTAGAAGAAATGAACACCTTTCCAAAATATTTTATGATTTAGGCTTAATGGAAAAAGAAGGAAGTGGTTTTGATTTGGTTTATGCTAAACTTTTAGGTTCAGGAAAGCCTCTACCCATTGTAAAAGAAACTGACGAGCGGGTTACTGTGATTGTGAAAAAACAATTTGTGAGCAAAGAAGTGGTAAGATTGATGGATAAAGCAAGCAATGAGTTTTCATTGAAACAAAAGGAACTTATTTCATTGGGTTTATTGGCACAACAACAGTCTTACACAGCTCTTGAAATATCTAACATTCTTAATCAAAATGAAGAAGTAGGATTAAGAAATTGGTTGGGCAGATTGATTGATTTGGAATTGGTTGTAAAAACGGGCAAAGGAAAAGGCACTCAATATGCGGTAAATCCTGAATTTATCCGAAAAATCAATTTCAAGGGAAAAACTAATCTTAAAAACATTGAAGATTACCGATTAGAAGAATTGATTTATAAAGATTTGACAGCATATCCGAATAGCGGTTTTGGAGAAATTCATCAAAGAATTGGCAAGGAAATCAATGAGCATACTGTGAAGAGAATTTTAAAAAGTATGGTTTCAAGAGACATTTTGATTATTGTTGGTAGTAAACGATGGGCAAAATATTCTATAAAGCAAAAGATGTAAGAAAACGATGTTTTACTTTATAGAATTCACTTTATAGAACCGTTTTAAAAAGACAAGTGACTGAAAATCATTCACTTGTATTAAGTAAAAAGAAGTAAGCAAAACTAAATATGCTTTAAAAGAGAATTTATGAACGAAGCAGAAACAAGAGCAGAACTCATCGACCCCAAGCTAAAGGCTTGCGGTTGGGGCGTTGTGGAAGGCTCTAAAGTCCTTCGTGAATACAACATTACGGCAGGTAAAATTCAAACAGGCGGTGGCAGGGGCAAAAGAGAAATTGCCGATTATGTGTTGGTTTACAAAGGCATCAAATTGGCAGTCGTAGAAGCCAAAAGTGATGAATTAGAAGTGGGCGAAGGCGTAATGCAAGCCAAGAAATATGCGGAAAAATTAAAATTAGAAACCACCTACAGCACCAACGGAAAAGCCATTTACCAAATCTGTATGAAATCAGGCGAAGAAGGTTTGGTAACGAATTTTCTAAGCCCTGATGAACTTTGGAAGAAAACATTTGCAGAGCAAAACAATTGGCGTGAGCAATTTGCCAATGTTCCGTTTGAAGACAAAAGCGGAAGTTGGCAGTTACGATACTATCAGGAAATTGCCGTTCAACGCACTGTTGAAGCCATTGCACAAAGCAAAGAAAGAATTTTGTTGACCCTTGCCACAGGAACAGGAAAAACGGCAATTGCTTTTCAAATTGCGTGGAAACTGTTTCAAACCCGTTGGAACTTAAAACGAGACGGCAACCGCAGACCGAGAATTTTATTTTTAGCCGATAGAAACATATTAGCCGACCAAGCCTACAACTCATTTTCGGCATTTCCCGAAGATGCTTTGGTGCGGATAAAACCCAATGAAATAAAGAAAAGCGGAAAAGTGCCAACCAACGGCAGCATTTTCTTTACCATTTTTCAAACCTTTATGACCCAAAGCCCTGAAAGGGCGAAATCTAACAGCGAGGCGGCAACGCCCCTCGCTAATATGCCGATCATCGGTGATGAAAGCAGCGAGGCGACAACGACACCCGCGATAGCAGCGGAACCAGACGAAAAATACGAAACAAACCACCTCAATTTCGGACAATATCCTTCCGACTATTTTGATTTTATCATCATTGATGAGTGCCACCGTGGTGGTGCAAATGACGAAAGCAATTGGAGAAGCATTTTAGAATATTTTAGTCCGGCAGTGCAGTTGGGTTTAACCGCCACACCCAAGCGAAAAGACAATGTTGATACTTACAAATATTTTGGTGAACCTGTTTACATCTATTCACTGAAAGAAGGAATCAATGACGGATTCTTAACGCCATTCAAAGTAAAACGCATCAAAACCACTTTGGACGATTACCGTTACACATCAGACGACACGATTGTGGAAGGAGAAATTGAAGAAGGCAAGTTGTATGAAGAAAAAGACTTTAACCGAAGGATTGAAATTGTTGAACGTGAAGCAAAACGGGTAAACATATTTTTAGATGAAGCCAACCAAAACGAAAAGGCAATTATCTTTTGTGCCAATCAAGCACACGCAGCATTGATAAGAGATTTGGTAAACCAAAACGCTAAGAGCAAAGACCCTTTTTATTGTGTTCGTGTTACCGCCAATGACGGTGAAGAAGGCGAAAGATTGTTGAGAGAATTTCAGGACAACGAAAAAACAATTCCAACCATTCTGACTACTTCGCAAAAACTTTCAACGGGAGTGGATGCACGGAACATTCGCAATATCGTTTTGCTTCGCCCGGTCAATTCAATGATTGAGTTTAAACAAATCGTTGGTCGTGGCACACGTTTGTTTGACGGCAAAGAGTTTTTTACCATTTACGACTTTGTAGATGCTTACAAACATTTTTCAGACCCTGAATGGGACGGAGAACCTTTGGAAGAAGAACCAAGCGGAGTAAAAGAACCAAAAGGCGAATACAAACCAAGAGAGCCTAAAGAACCGACTGAAACCGAACGAAAGCAGAAAATCAAAATCAAATTGCGAAACGGAAAAGAAAGAGAAATACAATCAATGATTTCCACTTCGTTTTGGAGTGCAGACGGAAAACCCATTTCAGCAGAAGAATTTTTGAATAATCTGTTTGGGGAGTTGCCTAAACTTTTCAAAGACGAAGAAGAATTGCGGAAACTTTGGAGCAATCCCATTACCCGAAAAGTTCTATTGGAGAATTTGGAATCGGCAGGTTTTCCGAAAGATGATTTATTGACTTTACAAAAGTTGGTAGATATGGAAAAGAGCGACTTATATGATGTGTTGGAATACGTTTTTAATGGCGACTATATTGCAATGACAAGAGAAGCCAGAGCCAAAGCAGCCGAAGCGACCATTTTTGCTTTACTCAACGACAAACAAAAAGAGTTTATCACGTTCGTTTTAAGCAAATACATTGAAACAGGGGTGGACGAACTCGACCAAGAAAAACTGCCAATATTGTTGACTAACAAATATCAATCATTGGAAGACGCAAAAGAAATTTTGGGAGATGTATCAAACATAAGCAAACTGTTTATAGAATTTCAAGAACATCTTTATAAACAGAAAGTAGCGTAATGACAGGACACAGCCAACATACAGCTAACACATTTGCAAGCACACTTAATTTTTTTTCTGACACACAAATCAACGCTAAAAAACAATAAGACCTTGCAAGCCTACGCCCCACAAAGCGACCGAAAAGAGCAACTGCCGACAACAAGCAGCTGTGTATCCTTGGGCTGTATATTATCTAAACTCATATAATACTACATAATCCGTATTTCCCTAAATTATTCTTTTCAGGAAAAAAAATTACTTTTGCGCTATATGTCGCAGCATTTTCATTTACTCGAAATCAAAGAAGTTTGTAACGAAACAGCAGAGTGCGTTTCCGTTGTATTATCTATTCCGGAAAATTTAAAAGATACTTTTAAGTTTTTGCCTGGGCAGTATATCACGCTCAAAAAAAACATCAACGGAGAAGAAGTGCGTCGCTCGTATTCCATCTGTTCTGAGCCATCAGAAGGCGAATTAAGAGTAGCTATTAAGCACGTAGAAAATGGTAAGTTTAGTGGCTTTGCCAATCGAGATTTACAAAGCGGCGAAACGCTTGAAGCAATGCCACCACTCGGTAATTTCACACCACACACAAACACTGAAACTACTACAAAACATTACATTGCTTTTGTAGCCGGAAGCGGTATCACGCCTGTTTATGGCATTATCAAACACATTTTAAAAACAGAATCCAACAGCGTATTCACTCTAGTTTACGGCAACAAAAACAGGAGTTCCATTATTTTTAAAGAAGGCATAGAAGCACTCAAAAATAAGTATATGAACCGTTTAGTGGTACATCATATTTTTACCCGCGAAAAAATGGATGTACCAATGCTGAATGGCAGAATAAATGCAGAAAAAGCAAGCGAATTATCTCGGCTTATTAACTACGAAAAAGTAGATGAAGTGTTTATTTGCGGACCCGAAGAAATGATACATAGCCTACGAGATTTTTTTATTATCGACAAAAAAATGGATAGCCACAAAATACATTTTGAACTATTCTCTTCGCCCGACCAACCTAAAGTAGCCAGTACAGAATGGATTGAAAAACAAAAGGAAATTGATACTACAAAGAAAAGTCAGGTTACGGTAAGATTAGACGGTGTAGCCTTTGAATTTGATTTGGCTTATGGTGGCGAAAGCATATTAGATGCAGCATTGCAGCAGGGAGCAGATTTGCCATTTGCGTGCAAAGGCGGAGTATGCTGTACTTGCAGAGCCAAAGTAGTAGAAGGCAGTGTAGATATGGAAGTAAACTATGCTTTAGAAGACGATGAGATTGAAAACAACTTTGTACTTACTTGCCAGGCACACCCACGTACAGATAAAGTAATTATTGATTTTGACATAAAATAAAGAAACAACAAAAGCTAAATTTGGCATTTGCCTTTCGGTTTTTTACATTTGCATTCCTTATATTAAACATTGAAAATACCACAATTATGGACTTAGATAATATTATATCGCAAGCTAAAGAACAAATGAGTAAGGCGGTTTCCTTTTTGGATTCCGAATTAATAAAAGTTAGAGCCGGTAAAGCAAATCCACAAATGCTCGAAGGACTTATGGTTGATTATTATGGCGCACCTACACCCATAAATCAGGTAGCTAATATTACTACTCCAGATGCCCGTACCATTGCTTTGCAACCTTGGGAAAAATCAATGATTGGAGCCGTAGAAAAATCTATACTTATGGCTAACATCGGTCTTACGCCTACTAACGATGGTGAGTTAATACGATTATTTTTACCACCTCTTACAGAAGAAAGAAGAAAAGAATTAGTAAAAAGAGTGAATAACGAAGGCGAACAAGCAAAAATTGTAATTAGAAATATTAGAAGAGACTCTATAGAGCAAATTAAAAAGTTACAAAAAGAAGGATTAAGCGAAGATGCTGCCAAAGATGCCGAAAATGAAGTACAAAATCTTACCAATAAATACATTGCCAATACAGAAACAGTATGTAAAGAGAAAGAAAAAGAAATAATGACAATCTAATTGGAACACACAAGAATAGAAAAATAGAAATTTACCGGTGCTTATGTGCCGGTTTTTTTATGCTCCTAATTTGACTAATTTCTTAAAAACAAAACCTGTAACCGCACCAATTACAATACCTAAAATGCCGCCACCTATTACATCAAAAGGGAAATGTACCCCCACGTAAACTTGTGCATAACACACAATGGCAGCCCACGACATTGCGGCAATCCATACCCATTTCCGTTTAAGGCTACCCAATGTAATAGCTATAAACATTGCCATAGCAAAATGATTAACGGCGTGCGAAGAAGGAAAAGAGTAACCACCACCACAATGTACTATATGCCTAATAATATCTTCGAAAGCTTCTTCTCTACATGGGCGCACCCTTGCAAAATATGGCTTAAGCACACTCGAAGAAATAAAATCGCCAATGCCAAAGGTTACAAGATATGCTGCGCACCACAAAAATGCCTTTTTAGCTTGGTAATGTATAAAAACAAAAAGCAACAAAAACAAATATACAGGTGCCCAGAAAAACTGATTACGTATGTAGGGTAAAACAGCGTCAAAAAAAGCATTGCTCCATTCGTAGTGAATGTAGTAAAACCACAAATAATCCAATTCTTCGTATTTACCCTGCATTTAATGTTTCTATATTTGCGAGAAAAATGATTATATTATTTTAATAAATCGCAAGGTTTTATACCTGTAATACGTTTAAAAACAGTACTGAAATAAGAATGGCTTGCATAGCCCAACTGATGCGCTACTTCATTAATATTGTATTGATGATTTAATATTAAATCTTTAGCCATTTCTATCCTTGTCTGCTCTCTGTATTCGTATATAGTTTTGCCAAAAATGGCTTTAAACCCTTTTTTAAGATAGCATTCGTTAATAGCACAAATTCGAGCAAGTTCTTTGATAGTAAGCGGTTCCGAAATGTTTTCCAATATAGTTTTTTGAGCAAGAAATATTTTTTCTCTTTCTGTACTGTTGTTCAAAAAACCGCAAGCCGGCATTACTGTAGCTTCGTCGGGATTGGTTAATGCCTCTATGGCTGTTTTCAAAAGTAATAAAGCCACAGATTGCACCTGTAATACATCTAAAAATGTCTTTTCAGAAGTTTTAAAAGCAATAATTGCATTGAGGTAATTTCTGATGTTTGCATTAAACGAGAAGTGCTGTTCTGTACTTCTATCACTACTAAAGGGTTCGTATTTTGCCAACTGCAATTCGTGCCACTGTTCAAAAAAATCAGGAAAAAAATTGAGTTGAATAATTTCTGTTTGCTGCGAAGATATATTATTGATATCGGGCAAAAAGGTTAATTGTATATATGGTTTATGGTCTTCGTAAGGGAAAAATCCGAATATGGCTTTATCTTCTGCCTCTACCAATGGAGAATTTTGCATAGCTGCAAAATGAACAAAAAAACCTTTAGAAATTTCTATATCCCAAACAGATTGTATAGATACACCTTTTTCTTCTGCTTCTTTTAAGAAAGGGCACCCTGTACTAAAAGTAATATTTTGCTTGGTTTTGTTCATTTCGGTTATACCATTTACACTTGCAAAAATAGTAGATTTTTTGGTTTGGTGGCATTGTTGTAGTTATTGATTGGTAAATTAGGTTGTCTTAATTTATTTTTCCCTTGCAGATAATATACATTTATTACTTATCACTTGTAATCCTCTACGAAATTGTAGCAGTTTTTTTTCATTACAAAATAATTGATTTTTTGGCTTTTTAATAATAGAGAATATCTATCATTTTAAAGATAATAAATAACAATATAATTTGTTTTTAAACACCTAATTATATTCTTAGCTTTGCTCCCCAAATGGAATTTATTTTTACCAATATATACGACTACTTCAAGCAACATCGTGTTTTTTATTGGAGTTGTTTGGTGGGATTGTTTGTCATATTTGGCATAGGCGCATTTCAGATAAAGCCAGAGGCTGATGTGCGGAAAATGTTGCCACACGACGAGCGCATTCAAACAATGTCTTCCATTGCAGACAATGCAGGGGGAAACGACCAGATATTGGTTACATTTAGTTTTACAGATACTAATTACAGCAACCCCGATAGTTTAATTGTTTATCATCAAAAGTTTCTGTCAAAATTACATACCGACCATCGAGCTTTTTTGTTAGACTCTATTCAGCAAAATACAAATATTAATGATGACGTAGAACAATTAGTACTCCATAATTTACCATTATTTTTAGACGAAAACGATTATCTACATATAGACGCATTACTACATCAGGATACATTAAACCAATACTTTACGCAACAAAAAAAAATGCTCCAATCCCCATTGGGAATGATAGCAGGTAAGCATTTCAGAAAAGACCCATTAGGATTAAGAATGATGGGCTTGCAAAAAATAGGCAAAGCCAATAGTTATTCGGGATTTCAGATGTACGATGGATACATATTTAGTAAAGATGAAAAAAAACTCACTACATTTTTACAACTTAAATACCCCGGCTCAGAGACGGGCAAAAACAAAATTTTCTTTGAACAGTTAGATAAAGACATAGCACAATTTGAAAAAGAAAACCATACAGTATCTATTCAATATTTTGGAGCAGCGGCAGTAGCAGCAGGTAATGCCACCGCCATTCATAGAGATACAGTACTTACACTGAGCATTACGATAATATTTTTATTACTTATTAATTGGTATGTATTTCGGAAGAAACGAGTAGCGGTTTTATTGTTATTACCCGTACTATTTGGGCTTTTATTTGCATTAAGTGTAGTATGGTTATTTAAAGGAAGCATTTCGTTGATTGCTATAGGAGCAGGCTCCATAATTATGGGCATTGCGGTAGATTTTTCCATACATTTTTTTAGTCATTCTCGTACACACCCAAACCAAAGGGAAAATATAGCGGCACTATCTAAACCACTTACGCTTGGTGCTTTTACCACCATAGGTGCTTTTTTAATTCTGAGTTTTGCCAACGCACCTCTATTACAAGATTTAGGGCTTTTAGCCGCTTCGGGATTGGCAGGAGCCGCATTATTTACTTTAATATTTTTACCACATTTATATTCTCCTCAAAACCATAAGGACAAAGCAGTACTGCCCAAAGAAAATGTAATAGACAAACTCGCTACCCTAAAACCAGAAAAGAGCAAATGGCTATTATTATTAGTACTTATACTTACTCCTGTACTTTGGCATTATTCCGGTAAAGTAGGTTTTGATGGCGACTTAATGCAGCTTAATTATATTTCGGATAAATTAAAAAATGCCGAAGAAACTCTAAACAAACATAATGATTATGCCTTGCGAACCATTTTTGTTGTAGCAAAAGGACAATCAGAAGAAAAGGCTACAGATAAATTAATAGCATTAAATCCATATTTGGATTCGTTACAAAAGCAAAATTTAATACGAACAATCAATAACCCTGCGGTTATTTTACCTACACAGGAAACGCAACAGAAGAAGGTGCAGCAATGGCAATCGTATTGGACACCCCAAAAAATAACAGATGCAAATAATTTAATAAAAAACGCTGCATTGTACAACGGAATTAATCCACAATTAATATCAGGATTTTCAACAACGATAGCACAGCCTTACACTATCTTTAATACAAAAGACAAAAGTCTGTTACAAAAAATACTGCAAGAATTTACCCCTCAAGAAACAACAGAAAACATACGTATTGCTACCATAAAAACAGAGCCACAATACCGCAATGCAACTATAGAAGCACTTTCTACAATACCAGACGTAATAGTAACCGACAGACAATCTATCGCAGAACGCCTTTTGCACTATTTGCAAGAAGACTTTAATAGGTTAATTTTCTATTCAGGATTATTGGTATTTCTAACACTATTAATTGCCTATGGCAGAATAGAGTTAGCACTAATTTCTTTTTTACCAATGGCTCTTACTTGGATATGGATACTGGGTTTAATGGGAATTTTAGGTTTACAATTCAATATTGTCAATATTATTATTTCCACGCTTATTTTTGGCCTGGGGGACGATTACAGCATCTTTATGATGGATAGCCTAATGCACCAATACCGATATGGGAAAAACAAAATTAAATCTGCACGCTCAGCTGTGTACCTTTCTGTAATTACTACAATTATTGGTTTAGGCGTATTGTTGTTCGCCCAGCATCCTGCACTAAAATCTATTGCATTAATTGCTGTAATAGGATTAACCTGTGTTGTAATTATTTCGCAAATTGTACAACCGTTTTTATTTAACTTTTTTATACAACGTAGAGCTGATAAAGGATTTATGCCTTTTACCTTATGGAGCTTTACTAAATCTATTTTTTCATTTACTTACTTTTTAATCGGGTGTATTGTAGTTACAATAGTAGGATTAGTATTTATTGGACTAAAGCCTTTAGGAAAAAAAAGAAGTAAATACATTTTTCATTTTGTACTTAGCAGTTATACAAAGAGTGTACTTTATCTAATGACTAATGTTAGCAAAAAAGTAATCATTAAAGACAAGTCTGTATTTAAGCAATCTGGAGTATATGTAGTTAATCACAGTTCTTTTTTGGATATCCTATTAACTACAATGCTACATCCTAAAATTGTATTACTAACAGCCAATTGGGTTTGGCACTCTCCTATATTTGGCAAAATAGTACGAATGGCAGAATACTATCCTGTAGCAGAAGGTGCCGAAAATAGTGTAGAACATTTAAAAAACTTAACAGACAAAGGCTATGGTGTATTAGTATTTCCGGAAGGCACACGCTCTATAGACGATAGTATAAAACGATTTAAAAAAGGCGCATTTTATATTGCAGAGCAATTACAATTAGATATAATACCGGTAATAATTCATGGGGCGCATTATACAATGGAAAAGGGCGATTTCTTATTAAAAGATGGGAAGATAACTGTTACGGTGCATCAGCCTATAAAGCCTAACGATGCTGCATTTGGACATAATTATAGCGAACGCTCCAAAAAAGTTTGCAACTATATGCGAGAAGCATTACAAGAAGATAAAATCCATTACGAAACACCTTCATTTTTTAGAGAGCAAATCATTAAAAGCCATATTTATAAAGGTCCTGTTTTGGAATGGTATTGTAGAGTAAAAACCAGTTTGGAAAAAAATTACGAACTTTTCCATAATCTACTGCCCCGTAGAGGCAAATTTTACGACTTAGGTTGCGGTTATGGTTTTATGACTTTTATGCTGCATTGGGCTTCTGAAGACAGGCAGTTTATTGGTGTAGATTACGACGAGGATAAAATTGCGACTGCTGCTCATAATTATACTTTTAACCAAAGATGGAAAAAAGATATTTACACCAACCAAGCCAAACAGCCTTTTGATGTACCACTTTCTTTTGAGGCTGCCAATGTTTCGCAGTATAATTTACAACAATGTGATGGTATCATTATCAGCGATGTAATGCACTATCTTTTACCCGAAAAACAAAAATCTTTGTTTGATAAATGTGTTCGGTCATTAAATGATAATGGTGTACTTATTATTAGAGATGGAGTACAAGATTTGGCAGCAAGACATAAGCGTACACAATTAACCGAAATTTTTTCTACCAAACTATTCAAGTTTAATCGTACTGCGAATGAGCTAAATTTCATTAATAAACAAACCATATTGACGTGGTGTGAGCAATACAATCTGCACCTTCAAATTATAGATAGTAGCACTAAGCTCAGTAATTTAATATTTGTTATTAGAAAACAAGGGTAAGAAATACATATTGCAGGTAGAGCCGTTGTAATGCAAGGGCTACCATTTGAAAACCTAAATAGGGCTTGCTAAATAGCCCAAGGCACATTACGAGTATTTCAAGTGGTTTTAGGTATTTTACCTACAAGATATTTTGCAATAATACCTAAAAAAAGCATGCAGCACTTATGTTTATAATCATAATTTAGATACATAATTTAATAACCATATCTCGACTATATGGTCATAGCGTAAGTCGAAATGCATAGTAACCACATAGAATTTCAAAGAATGATTAAATATTATTAAACCTACAAATGCTATGTATAGCCTTTGTTTGCCTTAATAAACTATGTTAATTCTATATCTCTATGCGGTTACTGAGCGTAATCGAAGTATGGTTAAAGAAAAAGGACTGTAGTTATTTAAAAAGCCTTAAATAATAAAAACACCCGATAAAAATTTTATCGGGTGTTTTTATTATTTATATATTGAGAACTAATTACCTCAATAATGTTACATCACCTTTTCTGTAATATTGCTCACCACCATTAGGTAATGCTAATCTTACTTCGTAAAAATATACATCTTGTGGAGCTGGTTGTCCATTATAGTTACCGTCCCAATGATTATCCTGATCGGTAGTTTCAAACACCATTTCTCCATGACGGTTAAAGAGGCGCATTAATAAGAATCTTTCGTACTGAATATTTGACACTCCAAACTTATCGTTTAATCCATCACCATTCGGCGAAAATGCAGTAGGGATAAATATCTTAGGCATGTATTTAAGATTAATATTTATATTAGCTGTATCTCTACATCCGTATTGGTCAAGACCTACTACGGTATATTTCATTGGTTTAAGAGGACGTGCTTTAGGCGATTTAAGTACCGGATCGCTTAAATAATCCACTGGAAACCAATACCACATTATAGCGGCACTTTCTGTATTTAGGGTAATTTCATCATCGTAATATATTGTAGTATCTTGTGGCGATACTGATTGGAACTTAAATGGCTGAACCACTTTAATAAATAAACTATCGAAACTGGTACATTGTGCTCCGGGAGTAATTGCTTTTAATTGCAATCCGTAAGTTTCGCCGGGAGGAGCAAAGAATTTATTAGGCATTGCGTTTTTACTTCTTAGATTGAATGGAGGTGTCCATTCGTAAGTGTACTTAATACCTTCTGGCTGTACATAAGCTGTAAGTTCAAACGAATCGTCGTAACAAATTGTTTTTTCTTTAAATGGTAACGTAATTACAGGGAATGGCTCTACATAAGCTAAGTAAGATGCTGTACGTGGAGGACAAGTAGAAGGTGCTCCGGGTTGAGATACTGTAATACTAAACCTTGTAGTAACATTAGGTGAAGGCTTAATAGTTAAACCAGAAGCATCTGGTATAAGTGAAGCCGGCTCCCAAAAAAAGTTAAGAGTAGGGTCGATATCGGCTGTAATAGTTACTTCATCGTTAGGACAAGACGTATCTGTAGCTATAGGAATTGTAACATACAGAGAATCATGAATATAGACTGTATCACGAGCTATAATTTTATCTAAATCACCATCGCATCCACAAGGAGAAAATGTATTGATAATAACTCTTCTTACTCCAGTAGCTTGTGGCACTAAAAGTGGTTTAATTTCAAGAGTAGCTATTGTATCAAGAGGCCATATAATAATGCTATCTGCTATCCATTGGTAATCGGTACCATTTATAGCATCTCCTAATATTTCGTACTTAATTACCATAGCTTCGGTAGAATCGGGTGATGCGCGTTCAAAGTGTAAAAATGCAGATTTACAACCACGTATTGCGTGTAGGTTAGGGTCGTTACCTCCTTCGGGGCTTTCTCCTTCTGTAGTTACTGCCTGTGCATCAAAGTCGAATTTAAAACTTACAATATCTAATCCGGTATTTTGTCGTGTTGGAGACCATACATTAGGAGGATATATAGGAAAAGCATCACTACTGGAGCACACCGAATGATATACAATACCTTCAGGGTCAAAATGCGAATTACCAGTATGCATATGTTGACTCCCTTGTGCTTGCGTAGCTCCAAAATATGACCCAAAATTCAAATCAGCAAAGTTGGGTTCTAATACACAAAACCAAAATGTAGTAGGCGAAGTAATGAATGCATCGTCCGTTAATGGCATTCCATTCAATACGGATTGGCTCAAACCGGATAAGTAAACCATTCCACATATATCCACCATAAAAGCAGTCGGTAGATAATTATTATCACCACCTACACAAGTAGAAACTATAGAATAACTTAGGTCTGAAGGAAGCTTTTCCATAAATACGCTAGAATTTGTCATACTCCAAGCATTACCCGAAATCGGATAGCCTCCGCCCACTGGTGTTCTACCTGCGATATACACATTATCTGCGCAGTCAAAAGCTATTTTTGCAGTTTGATCATTTCCGGCAGTTCCAAGAAAAGTTCCATTAGTATAGGCATAAGTTGTTGGATTTACTTTGATTACAAATCCGTCCCATCCTCCAGTATGTGAAGCTTTGTATCCGCCGCCCGGAATACTAAAATTTGTACTTTGCGTCGAACCACAAATAACTATATCACCCACACTATTAATTTTTATATCTGTAGCTAAATCATTGCTATTTCCACCCATGTAGGTACTATATATCAAATTACTACAATCAGGGTTTAATTTAAAAAATACTCCATCCATTCCACCTCCTGATGTTCCTTGTACAGGACCTCCGGCAACGGGGAAGTTATTAGATTCGGTATTGCTTACTATCATTATATTGCCTTGAGGGTCAAATGCAATTTCACTTGCTCCGACGGATGGACCCGTATTGACAGCACCTGCAAGTATTCCATAAGCTAAAGAAAGGGTAGAGGCTTCATTAGCTGTACCTCCTATATAAGTAGAACCTAATAATGCAGTAGCATTAGCATTAAACCTTGCAACAAAAATATCTGTAGTACCTCCTCCAAACGTCGTCTGAAATGCACCGGTTGTGGTTGGAAGATTGGTAGAACGAGTACTACCTGTTGCTACTAATTCATTATTATCATTTACTCTTAATGTTACCACTAAATCCACATCACTTCCACCATAATATGTAGAATAAACCAAATTAATTCCATCTGGAGTGTATTTATTTATATTTACATCTTGTGAACCACCAAAGATAGTTTGGTATGCACCGGTAGTTACTGGCCACCCATCTCCTCCTAAAGCACCCACATACATGTGTCCGTCTAAATCGTAAGTGGTAGCTTGTGAAAAATAGCTTGTACCGCCATTACCTCCACTATATGTTGCAAATACCAAATCCGGGTCTATAATTAAGCTATATTGTGTATTATATCCTTCTGGAAATGCAAAAGACAAAACCCCATCATTAAGCACATAATTACATGCTACTGATACTTTTTGTCCTTCTATAATTTGGAAAGTTACCGGTGCTTGCTCGAATATTTCGTTTACTGTAGTTTTAATTTGTAAATGTCCATTTGGAGTTAGCTTGGGGCTTACTCCTTCAAAAGATAAAGCTATTTGCGCAGGGTTTGCACCAGGAGCAACTACAAAATCGTATTTAAAACTTTGTGGATTTTCGCTATACACTACCATATCTATTCCATTATAGATATTTTTTTGCTCTACCTTACCATACAAGCCTACATTGCCAGCCCATTTGCTTTGGTCGTTGCCCAAAAAGTAATTATGGTAATAACTTTTTTTGTCGAAACTATTATAGCGAATGCCAGAAGTGTTAGCCCCTACAAAATTTACTTTATAAGCATGGTTACGGATTTTTTCGTTGCTAACGTCTTGTATTTCGTATCCATTTTCGCCATAGGTCATATAATGAATACGATTTAAATCTTCTTGACTTGTATAGTTATAATGAAATCCTTCATCTGTAATTAGTACAACTCCTCCTGGAATGTTTGCTTTAAATTTAGCTCGAGACTCCCATTGTCCTTTATTTTCTATAAAGTCAATTGTCTTTGAAGCATTATTTGTTTTTACATTATGACTATGTCCATCGTGAGCAGATACAATACCACTCAATGCCATAAAACTAAACAATACAAAAGCTACAATGTAATTTGTTTTCATATTTTAAATTATATGTTTTAAATGCAAAAAATCGCAAATTTTAAAAAATCGGTACGAATATACTATATAAGACTGAATTATTAAATTTTTGGTTGGAAAAAAACAGAATAATAATCGTTTTCCTTACCTATCCATATAATTACATATTAATTTATGCATTAATTTAACTATTATTCAAGAATACTTAACAACCCTTTATCACTTGGATATAATAAGCAACATATTTTACAATAACCATTCCAAATAAACAATAAAACATCTTACAAAATACACATTGATTGTACATTACATCACTATCAAGAAGTTTACAATAGCAATTTAAGGCACATCGAAAATGAAGTAATTGTCGATTTGCTCAAATATTAATAGCTTTGCGTACATTAACAATTACATTAGAAAGCAGCAAAATGAGAAGAATTTTAACTTTAGGAATAATATATTTAGCATCTATAAACTTCGTTTCGGCACAACAGTACAGACCACTTCCGGCACAAAAAATTTCCCAAAAACTACAACAATTAAATACACTGGGTACGGTAATGTACATTGCCGCACACCCCGACGACGAAAACACAAGACTTATTTCGTACCTCGTACATCACGATAATGTAAAAACGGTTTATCTCTCTCTTACTCGTGGTGATGGCGGTCAAAATATTCTGGGAAATGAGCAAGGAGCAGCTTTGGGCTTAATCAGAACATTAGAAATGCAAGAAGCCCGAAAATTAGATGGCGCAGAACAGCTTTACACGTCTGTAATAGATTTTGGTTATACTAAAACTCCCGAAGAAACTTTTACATTTTGGAACAAAGAAAAAGTAGTCGAAGAAATTATTGCGGCTATTCAATTATACAAACCCGATATAGTAATTACTCGTTTTCCGACTACAGGCGAAGGTGGACACGGACAGCATACGGCTTCTGCCATTGCTGCGCAAGAAGCATTTAAAATTATTAAAGAACTAAATTCCAAAAAAAATAGTGGCGGACTATGGCTGCCAGAGCGTTTATTATTTAATGCATTTAGATTTGGAGATAGAAATACTACCAACGAAAACCAATTTAAACTTCCTATAAATCAATACGACCCACTACTCGGAGAAAGTTATAGTGAAAATGCAGGAAGAAGTCGTAGTATGCACAAAAGTCAAGGTGCAGGTACGCCACAAACAATAGGTATATATAACGAGTATTTTGAACTACTCGAAGGCTCTGAAATTAAAACTTCTTTGTACGATAATATTGATACTTCGTGGAACAGAATTGGCAGAAAAGATATTCAGTCTTCAATCGAAAATATTATTGCTAATTACAATTTTGCACATCCCGAAAAAAGCATTGACGCATTAATAAAAATAAGAAAATTAATAAAAGAAAAAGTAAGTAATCCGTTTTGGCAAAAAAGAAAATTAGAAGAATTAGACCAAATTATTTTGTCTTGTGCGGGCGTAATGATTGAAGCACTAACAGACAAACAAGAAGCATTCAGAAACGAAGAGTTAAACATCAATCTAAGCCTTATTGCCAGATACGACAAGCAAGTTAGCGTAAACCAATTAGCATTAAATTCGGAGACAACAACGGCAGCATTACCCAATCCGATTTTATTACAATCCGATTCGGTTTATACATTTCTCCGAACAATAAAAATTACTAAAAACGAACCATATTCACAGCCTTATTGGCTAATAAATAATCCCAAAGACAATAGGTTTATATACAATCAACAATATGGCTATCCAATAAATGAGCCTACATTATTAGCAACGGTAACATTAAATATTCACAACGAAATATTTAAGGTAAATGTTCCTTATGCATACAAACGCCTCGACCCTGTTCGTGGAGATGTAATAGAAACTTTAAGAATTATCCCTGATGTGTCGGTAACGCCTGTGGCTTCTCTATTTGTATATGAAGAAAATAAAACCAAAACCACTTCTGTAAGGTTACAAGTAGCCAATACCTTACCATCTGCACGCTTGGTAGTTACTGTGACAAATAAAATTGTAGCCGAACAAAAAATCAACTCGCTTCAATCCGGGCAAGATACTATTATCCATATTGCCATAGATGGCTCTAAACTTAATAAGCATATAAATGATAAAGAGCTAAACTATATAGTGATTTCCGGAAAAGATACATTTAGGGAAAACAAAAATTTAATTGCTTACGAACATATACCGGAAGTAAATTATTACCATCAGGCTAAAGCAAAAGCAATTATGAAAACTTGGGAATGTACTGCCCGAAAAATAGGCTATGTAGAAGGTGCCGGAGATTATGTAGCATCAGTACTTCAGACTTGTGGATTGGAAGTAAATTTCCTTTCTCAAAAAGATTTTTCAAGTGTAGAAGAGCTAATGCAATATGATGCAATTGTAATCGGGGTGCGTGCGTATAATACGAATGGCAATATGGCTTCGTGGCATTCGCTATTACATCAATATGCTCAACGTGGGGGTACTTTAATTGTTCAATACAATACTGACCGCAATATAAAAGTGAACGAAATAGGCGTTTATCCATTTAAGCTTTCTCGTAATAGAGTTACGGAAGAAGATGCTAAAGTAACTTTTATGGGTTCGGATAATGTACTTTTAAACAAACCCAATAAAATTACCGAAAAAGATTTTGATAATTGGGTACAAGAACGTGGTATTTATTTTCCAAAAGAGTGGGACGGAAAATACCAAACCGTACTAAGTATGGGCGATAAAAATGAAGAAAAATTGACAAGTGCTATTCTTTATACTCCTTACGGAAAAGGACATTTTATTTATACTTCATTAGTATTTTTCAGACAGCTACCGGCAGGAAATGAAGGTGCTATTCGATTGATGATGAATATGCTTTCTGTAAAATAAAAATGGCAAACAAACTACCTTAATATTGAATACAATAGATGTTATTATAGTTGGTTCGGGTATCGCCGGAATGTCGATAGCGGGAACGTTATTACAAAACGGAAAAAGTTTTATAATCATTAATCAAAACAGTGTCAATTTTGCAAGTGGTGTATCTGCTGCCTTAATTAATCCATTTTCTGCAAAAGGAAAAACATACACTCCGGAATACAAATCTTTTTTAGAAATTGCATTGCCTTTTTACAATTATTGGGAACAAATTTTTTCTGAAAAAATAATTAAAGAAACCGCTATTCTTAACATTGATACAGCACGCACCATAGATGTATTTCTTGCTCAGAATGAAATAGAAATAATGCATAATTGTTTTACTGCCGATACTAAAAATATTTATTCCACAAAACCAATTTGGAAGATAGATAATCAACTACTGCTACACTCGTTTCATTCTTTTTTAAACACTAACAACTTACTTCTCAACGAGTATTTTGCACATAAAGAATTAATTATTCATCAAGAAAAAATTGAGTATAAAAATATCAAGGCAAGCTTTATTATTTTTTGCGAAGGCGTACAAGCTACATCTAATTTTCTTTTTCCTGCATTGCCGTTTACGCGAAATAGAGGCGAAGTTTTGTTATTATCTATTCCCGAATTATCGCAAGATTATGTTTATGATTTAGGCATAAGATTAGTACCAAAAGGCAATGGAATATTTTGGTGTGGCAGCAATCATAAATGGCAATTCGACAATTTACTTCCTGATGCAGAATGGCGAAAAGGAGTAGAAAGCATTTTACATAAAAATCTAAAAATTCCTTTTGAAATATTAGAACATATAGTAGCGGAACGCCCCACCACTGCCGGACAAAAAGTTATTGCAGCAGTACACAAAGAGCACCAAAACATTGGAATATTTAATGGTTTAGGAACAAAAGGTTATGCCATTGCTCCATATTATGCCACGCAATTATTGCAGCATATGAATATAATTACGGCTGAAATTCATAGCAACCGATAGTTGGGGGATTATGGCGCATTATACCGTTTAGGTCGGTAGCAATGGTACCGGCATTAGTTCCTTTATTAATGGCAGGCGAATTTTCTAATAAATGATAATTCCACTCTTCTCGTTCTACAAATTCGGGCGATTGATTGATTTTCACTTCATTGAAATGTACAAAATCCGGAATGGGTTCGTTGTTTTTAATAATACAATGACTAACATTAACTTCTGCTGTATGGTCTTCGACCGAAGAACAAAGAAATTCGTTTTCTAAAGAACCATAAATAATACAGTTTTGTACATCTGCTTTAAGTGGCGAGGAAAGGTATTGACCGGGACCTAAGCTAAGGAAGTTAGATGCCGCAAATACAAAACTTTCGCTATGATTTAAGTATTGATAACCATAAGTAGCTATGGTACAATCATAAATTTTGTAATCACCACCTTGTAATAGTGCTACATTTTCTGCGCCACATTCTACTATTAAACAGTTTTCGGCATATACAGTACTTTTAAAAGCAACTAAACCATAACCTTGCGAATTTTTAATCACGGAATTAGTAATTTTTAATTTAGGAATATTATTCCTAACAGTATCTTCATCTACTTGTATAGTAGCGGCAAGAGTGCTCTGTTCCCCTACTTTGGTAGATGCACCACCATCTTTAAAAACTGCATAATTAATTTCGTTATTATAGCTTTGTCGGAAAAAATATAAGCCCCCCCACTCGCCCGGAACTGCAAAATAATCGCCTGCATAAATTAGCCTGTCTAACCTATCGCCCTGAAAAATTACACTATCTGTTTTTGTACCATTTATTTTTAAAGACCCCATTACAAACAATCTCGAATCTGCATGCATATATACACGTACACCTGCCGGCAATGTAAGTGTATGCCCCTCCTCTACCAAAGCACTATGTACTACAACATAAGGCTTGTCGGTAAGCCAAGTTTGTGTTTGCAATACACTATCTACTATATAATAAGCGTTTTGACCGAAAGCAATTAAAGGTAGTTCAAAATCATTACCATTTAATGTGGCTATTAATTTATCTTCTACTAAAAAAGGAGCGTCTTCGTTTGTGGGGTCAATATTTACTCCCAGAAAAACCCAAAGGCTATCGTTTGCAGCAATATCTACATCTTTAATTTCGTAACCTGCGGTACCGTTTATGTTAAAATAAAAAGAAGAGTTACTTCCTTTTTGTAATCTAATAGACGATAACTTTATTCTTGTATTTTGTTTATTGTAAATAAGTAATTCTCGAGTAGAGCTTCCCTGTGCCGTAAAAACGGTATCGAACATAAAAGTATCGACCGAAAATTCTACTTTTCCTCCTGAGGTTATGTAAATATCTTTCTTACAAGAAGTTAATATTATTGATGTAAGAACGATAATACTCGCTGTCCAAATTAAACTTTTTAACATACTGCAAAGTTGTATAAAAAAACTTTAACGGAAAAATGGTAATGATATTGTTTTGAGAATGATATATTGCTAATTCAGAAAAATAGTTACCTTTGCACACCTTTAAGAAAAGGATTGCGGGACGTAGCGCAGCCCGGTAGCGCACTTGCATGGGGTGCAAGGGGTCGCTAGTTCGAATCTAGTCGTCCCGACTGCAATTATTTAACAAAAAAAACACTTTCATTAAAATTGAAAGTGTTTTTTTTGTTACATTTGTTACAAACAAAATTATTATCATGAGAAATTTTATTACTTCTTTAGGCATTGTTTTAATAACTACTTTCAGCGTTGCGCCTGCTTTTTCTCAAAGTAACAATAATGATGATGAATGGAATCGTTTATATGCAGGCGTAGGTTTTGGAATGGACTATGGTGGCATAATAGGCATTAAAGCAGAATACAATCCCTTACCTTATGTTGGAGGCTTTATCGGATTAGGCTACAATTTAGTAGGTTTGGGGGTAAATGGTGGCATTGTGGGCAGAGCTTTTCCCTATAAAAGAGTTACACCAGTAGCCATTGCTATGGTTGGATATAATGCTGTAATCAAAGTAGATGGAGCTTCGCAATACGATAAGATATATTATGGCGTTTCGGTAGGTTTAGGAGCTGATTTTATTGTAGGACCAAGAAGAAGAAACAAAATGTTTGCTGCTGTATATTATCCATTCAGAAATGCTGAATTTGAAAAAGATAATACTGCAATAAAAAACAATCCTAATATTATTATTGAACAAGAAGTATTACCTATAACATTTACTTTTGGTTTTATGTTTGGTTTGTTTTAAATAATTAAGGTTTGCTGCATAACTCAATAGCTGTTTTGTAAATTCATTTTTTGGAATATTTTGATGCCACAAAGGTTTGCACTTTTCAAAATACAGATGTAAGCAAAACAACTTTCCTTGTAGCCAAAAAATAATCAAATAATATCTTTACATCAATATATGATTTTTAGCGGCAATTGGTTTTGGCACATCTTTTTCCCCAATCATTTGGAGCAAATCTATTTCTATAGTTCTACAAATAGAGAGCATAGGCACATCATTAAAAAGCCCTTCAAAAGGATTTTCAGAGTAATCTCCTATCATTTCCATAATTACATATATCCAACCGATTATCACTCCGGCTGGTATTGTCATCCATATTAGGTGTTCATTAAGTTGGCTAATTTGTCCTACTAAACCAAAGGGTAATAAAAACACAAAAATGACCACAAAAATAAAACTAAAACTACCATACATACGCGGCAATGGAAACTTCTTAATGCGTTCTGCTTTTCCTTGTTCGTCATAAAACTTACCTATTATATTTTGCAACTCCATCTGTTGCATCATATTGATTTGGTTATTGCTAAATAATACTTGTAATCCTTCCGATTGCTTATCTAATAACTGTGTAGCCTTATTATCAAAAGCAGATAACCACTCTTTTTCATTTTCGGAAATATATTTGTTTGTGTTGTTTTCTACTTCTTCTAATTCATACTTATAGCTGTCAAATATTTGGTTTTGTCGTTTTTTATTGTAGGTTCCAAAATTCATTCCAAGACTTACATGCTCCCATTCGGTAGGTTTCAGTAATTGTTCTCTCAACTGATACAGATATGCAATATGCCGATATACAATTTCTTTTCTTTTTTGGTCTGTATTGTTCAATGCAGCAGCATCTGCGTGTAAGTGTTTTATCATAGTGCCTAATGTACGACTGTAGTTAATTATAGCTCCCCAAATTTTTCGCGCTTCCCATAGCCTGTCGTAAGATTGATTATTTTTAAAACCTACATAAAAAGCTACAGCAGTACCAATAAGAGACAAAGGTAGTACAGGCATTTTCAACCATTCCCATTTGGTAAAATAGTAAGTAGCAGTAATAAGCAGCATCCAAGCTGTAAGCCAATATAAATGATGCCCCGAAAAGGCATACAATGACCGAAGTGTAAGTGTTTTTTTAGTAATCATTATTGAAAAAGGGAATGATAAAATTAGAGTAATTTAATAGTCATAATACAATCAGAATTACAATAAAGATAATTGAATAAATTACTACTGGCTTCTTTCATTTTCTTAAAATTTTCTCCATTGCTTTTCCTTTAGCTAATTCGTCAATCATTTTGTCTAAGTATCTGATTTGTTTTAAAATAGTGTCTTCAATCTCTTCTATTCTATATCCACAGATAACTCCCGTAATCTTATATGCATTAGAATTTATCTGAGGAGCTTGCGTAAAAAAATGTTCAAAATCGGTCTTGTTTTCAATAATCGAATCCAAATCTTGTTTGTTATATCCTGTAAGCCAAAATATAATTTCATCTACTTCCGCTTTTGTTCTCCCTTTCTTTTCTGCTTTGGTAATATAATGCGGATATACGCTCGCAAAGGTCATTTTATATACTCTTGACAAATCGGTTTTCATAATTATTTATTTAAAAGAATTTGAGAAAATACTTGCTCTACAAAGATATACTGAATAACAATAGTAAATTATACAATAAAAATTTCTCACAGTCAGAACATATACCTACAGCGCAACTTAATTTGGGAATTAGGATTTGGAGTTATTAAATTAGATAGCGTTATACACCATTATTAAGGTTACAAAAATTACTTGTAGAAGTAGAAAATTTCCTTTTTTTTTACCCATATATATTTTTATATTTGTAAAAGATTAAAAGAAAACTACTACATATACTCATTAAAAACTATTACACCCTTAAATTATGACCACAGCCGAAGTAAAAGAATACGATGCCAGCAATCCGGAACAGGAACGAAAACTGATATTACGAGAATACAGGTCGCTATTGCGTGCGCTAAAAAGCAGATTAAAAAAAGGGGACAAAAAGATTGTACGAAGAGCATTTGAATTAGCTGCCGATGCGCATAAAGATATGCGTCGTAAATCTGGCGAACCTTATATATTTCACCCATTAGCAGTAGCCAAAATAGTAGTTAGTGAAATAGGCTTAGGAGTTACCTCTGCTTGTTGTGCATTGCTGCACGACGTTGTAGAAGATACCGAAATAACCCTACACGATATAGAAACGGAATTTGGAAGTATATACTCTAAAATAATAGATGGGCTAACCAAAATTTCTAATGTAGTAGATATAAAAGCTACAGCTTCTATGCAGGCAGAAAATTTCAGAAAAATACTTTTAACACTTGCCGAAGACCCAAGAGTAATATTAATTAAGCTCGCCGATAGATTGCATAATATGCGCACACTTACCAGTATGTCGCGCAATAAACAACTAAAGATAGCGTCTGAAACCACATTTATATTTACACCACTTGCACACCGCTTAGGGCTTTACGAAATTAAAACCGAGTTAGAAGACTTAGCCCTAAAATACACACAACCCGAAACCTATCTCGACATAGCACAAAAACTAAAAGAAAGCAAAAGAGAGCGTACTAAGTATATCAACGAATTTATAAAACCAATTAAAGAAGAGCTTAGTAAAACAGGATTAAAATTTGATATTTTTGGAAGACCAAAATCCATTAATTCTATATACAACAAAATGCGAACAAAAGAAGTAGCATTTGAGCAAGTATTTGATTTGTTTGCTATTAGAATAATAATAGAAACCAGTACTAAAAAAGAAGAGGAAATAGCTGCCTGCTGGAATGTATATTCGAGAGTAACTAACTATTACCAACCAAGCCCAGACCGTATGCGCGATTGGTTAAGTATGCCCAAAAGCAATGGCTATGAAGCACTGCACACCACCGTAATGGGTCCCTTAGGAAAAAGAGTAGAAGTACAGATAAGAACCCAACGAATGAATGAAATCGCCGAAAAAGGATTAGCAGCACACTGGAAATACAAAGAAGGTTCTGATGCAGACAGTAAATTAGATACTTGGCTCAAGCACATAGGCGAAATACTCAGCAACGAAGATACCGATACATTAGATTTTGTAAACGACTTTAAACTTGATCTTTTTACCGAAGAAATTTATGTTTACACCCCTAAAGGCGATATGAAAATATTGCCACTCGGTGCCACAGCATTAGACTTAGCTTTTGAGATACACTCTGAGTTAGGAGCAAGGTGTATAGGCACAAAAGTAAATTTTAAATTAGCCCCCATAAGCCATGTGCTTAGTAGCGGAGACCAAGTAGAAATCATTACTTCGTCCAAACAAAAACCATCTGAAGACTGGCTTAGTTTTGTAATTACTGCAAAAGCCAAATCCAGAATAAAATATTACCTAAAAGAAGAAAAACGAAAACGTGCCGAAGACGGCAAAGAAATGCTGAAAAGAAAATTACAGCATATCGGAGCAGCAGACAATTCTCATAACCATAGCGAATTAATGCACTTCCTTAAATTTACTTCTACATTAGATTTGTTTTATGGTATTGCCATAGGTACAGTAGATTTAAAAATACTAAAACAATTTACTATCGGCAACGATAAGCTAATACATCTGATAAAAACAGATACCGACCTCAAAAAAACTACAAAAGAAACCGGAATACCCGATAAGTTCTCTTCGCCTAAGGATTCCGAACTTATTATATTTGGCGAAAGTTCAGACAAGATTTTATACAAATTATCTAACTGCTGCCAGCCCATTCCCGGCGACGATATTTTTGGATTCGTATCTACAGGAGAAGGCATAAAAATACACAGAACAGACTGCCCTAACGCCGCAGCTTTATTAGCCAATTATGCACACAGAGTAGTAAGAACAAGATGGGCGCAAAATAAAGAAATATCTTTCCTTACCGGCATTAAACTTTTAGGCTTAGACGACATAGGAATAGTACAAGCAATTACCAATATTATTACAGGAGAGCTAAAAATGAATATGCGCTCCATAAGTATAGACACAATAGATGGCGTATTTGAAGGTAATATAATGGTGTATGTACATAACAAAGACGAGTTAGACTTATTGTGTAATAAATTAGAAGCTATTAACGGTATTAACCAAGTAGTAAGATTAGATCCCAACAACGAAGAAAAAAATAATTAAGTCTATAATAATTTTTGGTTAATGGCGTTTAGTTGTTTTGCAAACAATAGTTATTAACAAAAACATAGTTTTATGCTACTCAAAACTTTTTTGCCATTATGTATAGTAATTTTTATTGCACAAGCGAGCAATGCACAACATTTACGCCATACTTTTTCTGTAATGGGCAATTTACACACTGCCAATAATGGTACAACTTATACAGTAGGGCAGGAAGGCAGTAATCGCATTGGAGGGATAAGCGGTCCGAGTTTTGGATATAAAATCGCTTATACATTCAACCCCGAAAAAGATTTATTTTTTGAAACAGGAATACTACACTATACCAACAAAGCAAAACATACACCTCTAAAAACTGATTCAAGAATAAATTCGGTAAGTGAGTACGGAGAAAAATTTATTAATATTATGGTACCCTTGCATTTGGGCAAATCCATTGTTTCCAAAAACAGAAAATATGTAGATATAAAAGGTGGTGTATCGTTAGGATATGTATGGCTAATGGAACATTCTGTAGGTTCTTACTCCCAAAGCAATAGTAGTAACGATACATTTATACATAAAACTACTACCAATATCGCAAATACAAAAGGCAAACTGATGGCAAGTGTAGATGCCGGTATTAACGTGGCACCATTTTGGAAATTACCACAGCTCAATTTTGGCTTAATGCTTTCTTACAATGTACTCAAAACACCCACCTCTTCGTTTTCTACAATAACAGATGGCGGCAGACATGGAACTATAGACCGTTATGCCTTAGAGAGCAACTACAATTTTATTAATTGCCTTTTCAGCATAAATTACTCCTTCGGAAAAAAATGGAAAAAGCACCTTATTTACGAAGAAGTAAAAAGTTAGTAGTTTACTGTTATTAAAACTACTACAACATCAAACGATTTGTAGCCATTATATAAAGAATTGTCAATATTTACAACAACCTAAAAGAAGTACAACGACTTTTTGCTGTTTTTGTAATATGAACAAATGTTCATTATTTATCCTTTCCTTTATTTGCCTTACATTTGCTCCTTATTTATTAAAAATAAATGATTTATGGATGCTTTTTTACCATATAAAGATGCATTAGGCAATAGGATAAATAATGTTGCAATTGAGTTTTACAATAAACTATCTACCATAAGTGATTTAAATAATTTAGGGCTTAATGATAGAATTTTGAGTTATTTTCAAAACAGTCATTTTAAGAGACAATTTTTTTCTATCCAAACCGCAGCAGAATTATTATATCGTTCTATTAAATTGTCAGGAAAAAACCCAGAAGAATTAACTGTAGTGGATTATGGAGCAGGGGTAGGTAGCCTATACTTAATGGCAAAATTATTGGGTTGTAAAAAAGTTATACATGCAGATATAATGGAAGATATGTACGAAGCAGGGCAAAATGTTGCAACGGCTTTAAACATACAAATAGATGAATATATACTTGGCGACCACAATCAATTTCTGCAACAATTAGAAATAAAGAAAATTAAATGTGATATTATTTTAAGTCGAAATGTTATTGAACACATTTATGATTTAGAAGATTTTTATAAAAAAATGTTGCAATTTCAACCCGATGCCATTCATTACTCTTCTACAACTGCCAATTTCCAAAATCCTGCAATGCTTATCTTTCACAAAAGATTACATAAAAATGCAGAAAAGGAGTTTGTAAAAAAACGATATGATATAATTAAGAAAAAGCACCCAGAATGGACTGAAAATAAGCTGCAAAAAGCAGCAATTGCCACAAGAGGACTTGCAGGAAACGATATTGATAAAGCAGTAACAGAATACCAAGAAAAAGGCATTTTACCTAATCCGCAGAAACACTATACTAATACCTGCGACCCGGAAAACGGCGTATGGTGGGAACATATAATTCCCGCAAAAGAATACAAATCTATGTTAGAACCTTTAGGGTATAATGTAGAAGTATTACCTGCATTTAGCGATACTCATTACTCTAAGTTTTATAAAAATTGGGTAGGAAAAACCATGAACTTTTGTACAAAAATATTAGGAAAAAAACATGGATTAAAAACTTCGGCATTTATGTATGTAGTGATGCAAAAGAAAAAATAATTTAGCTAAAACATTATTGCATTTTTTACTAATATTTCTTGTTGCAAATTTGTTTATTAGCAAAATTTCATTTTTTAGCTAAATTTTCTTCTACCCGAAATTGTACCATTTTTTCTATAAGTTCATACGGTATTGCTTGATCTAAAGGGAACTGCACCGAACCTTTTCCTTGCTTATATTGCGCCAACTCATTTTTAAATGCTGCGTGCCCCGAAGGAGTTGCATAAAATCCAACGTGCTTTTTAAACCCAGCAAAATAAATTAGTGGTTTTTTATTGAGCTTGTAAGCCGGCATACCATAAGCAATAGACTCATCTGCATCTGGAGCTATTTCTTTGATAATCGCTCTGATTTTTTGTAAAATTCCCCTAACATTATCAGGAAACTGAAGCATATAAGTTTCTATCTCGTTCATAAGGTAATGAAAATGTAAAAATAAGCCGCCCACTCTTTTGCTTTACAAAAATAACAATCTAAAAGCAATTAAACCTCGAAAAAGATAAAGAATTTGTTTCAATTCAAGCGATTTGGTTGTAACTTTGTCGGCTGCCGTAAAATCAAATAATAATTTTCATCAATCATTACAAGAATACGGCAAATTTCAAATTATTTCTTAAAGCGATATGGAGAATAGTACAGAATACTTAGAGGAGTTAGCATCGCGGGAGTATGAACATGGCTTTGTTACCGACATCGAAATGGACATATTGCCTCCGGGTCTTAATGAAGATACCGTTCGTTTTTTATCCGCAAAAAAAAATGAACCCGAATGGCTACTCGAATGGCGATTAAAAGCATTTCGCACTTTCGAAAAAATGAGCATGCCCAATTGGCAATATTTCAAAATGCCCGAAATTGACTTTCAGGCTATATCTTACTATGCTGCCCCTAAAGACAAAGTAAAATACAACAGCTTAGACGAAGTAGATCCCGAATTACTCAAAACTTTTGAAAAATTAGGCATACCGCTTAACGAACAAAAAGCATTAGCCGGAGTAGCAGTAGATGCAGTATTCGACAGCATTTCGGTAGCTACCACTTTTAAAGAAGAGCTATCTAAATTAGGCGTAATCTTTTGCTCCATCAGCGATGCAGTACAGGAGCACCCCGAATTAGTTAAAAAATATTTAGGTTCCGTAGTGCCACACAGCGACAATATTTTTGCAGCACTCAATGCAGCAGTATTTTCAGACGGTTCGTTTGTGTATATACCACCAGGTGTGCGCTGCCCAATGGAGCTTAGCACTTATTTCAGAATAAATGCAAAAAACACCGGACAATTTGAGAGAACACTAATCGTTTGCGACAAAGATGCTTACGTTAGCTATCTCGAAGGCTGTACTGCCCCTATGCGCGACGAAAACCAATTACACGCTGCCGTAGTGGAAATAATGGCTTTAGACAATGCAGAAGTAAAATACTCTACTGTACAAAACTGGTATCCGGGCGACGAAAATGGCAAAGGCGGTATCTATAACTTTGTAACCAAAAGAGGGATATGCAAAGGCAACAACTCTACTATTTCTTGGACTCAAGTAGAAACAGGCTCTGCCATTACTTGGAAATATCCGTCGGTAATACTTATGGGCGATAATAGCTATGGCGAATTTTACAGCGTGGCCGTTACCAAAGCAAAACAAATAGCAGATACGGGTACCAAAATGCACCACTTAGGAAAAAACACACGTAGTCGCATTATATCTAAAGGTATCTCTGCCGGAAACGGACAAAATAGCTACAGAGGATTAGTACAAATAGGCGCAAAGGCAGACAATGCACGTAATTTTACGCAATGCGACTCAATGCTAATCGGAGATAGATGCGGAGCACATACATTTCCTTATATAGAATCGAAAAATACAACTGCAACATTAGAACACGAAGCAACGACTTCTAAAATTGGAGAAGACCAGATATTTTATCTTAACCAAAGAGGTATAGATACAGAAAAAGCAGTAGAGCTTATCGTAAACGGATTTGCCAAAGAAGTACTGAATAAATTACCAATGGAATTTGCAGTAGAAGCACAAAAACTATTAGCTATTTCGTTAGAAGGAAGCGTAGGATAATGAATAATTGACAATGGGTAATTATATAGCATATAAGACAAGTCAAATTTTTTGAAAAGTAAAAGGTTATAAAAGTAATCAAAAATCATAATTAAAAATTCAAAATTAACAAAGGTGTTATCTATAAAAAATTTACACGCAGGAGTTGCGGAAAAGGAAATACTAAAAGGACTTAACTTAGAAGTAAAAGCCGGAGAAGTACACGCTATTATGGGACCTAATGGAGCAGGCAAAAGCTCTTTAGCCTCAGTGCTTTCGGGCAGACCAAACTACGAAGTTACAGATGGTAGTGTAGTGTTAGACGGCAAAGACCTACTCGAACTTTCGCCCGAAGATAGAGCAAGAGAAGGTGTGTTTTTGGCTTTTCAATATCCGGTAGAAATACCCGGAGTAAGCAATATCAATTTCTTAAAAACAGCACTTAACGAAATTAGAACTTACAACGGCAAAGAAACGCTTTCCGCAAAGGAGTTTTTGGCAATGACTAAGGAAAGACAAAAGTTAGTAGAGTTTGATGCTAAATTGGTAAATCGCTCACTCAACGAAGGTTTTTCGGGCGGCGAGAAAAAGAGAAATGAAATCTTTCAGTTAGCAATGCTTGAACCCAAACTGGCAATCCTCGACGAAACAGATTCGGGATTGGATATAGATGCACTACGAATCGTATCGCGTGGGGTAAATAAATTACGCAGCGAAAACAATGCATTCATCATCATCACGCACTATCAAAGGCTGTTAGATTATATCGTTCCGGATTTTGTACACGTATTAAGCGATGGCAAAATCGTAAAAACAGGCGACAAAAATCTTGCATTGGAGTTAGAAGAAAAAGGATACGATTGGATTACGAATTGATTGGATTAAGGTTACTGAGCCTTTCGACTTCGCTCAAGATAAACTCTAGTCGAAGTAGATAATTTAACACATAGAAAACTGGTGCAATAAACATCACATAAGTACAGAAAAAATGATAATGACCAAACAATTGGACACACCATTATACGAGCGTTTTAAAGCAAAAGCAGAAATCGCATCTTTACAAAGTAAAACCGAAGATGTACGCATTTTGCGTACACAAGCTTTTGAACAATTTATAAATGTAGGTTTCCCTTCTATTAAAAACGAAGAATGGAGATTTACTAATGTACTGCCATTTCTTAAGGATAATTACGAATTCGAAGTAGTAGAAAAAGACCTTAATACAGAAGAATTAGAACAAACCACAAAGTTAATTCTACAACACCAAAACGAAATTCAGTCTTCTATTAAAGGAGAACAAAAAGGAGCATACAGAATAGTATCTATCAACGGAAAATTAAACAAAGATTTATCCATTTTTCCTGATAATAAAAAAATACAGATTTTATCTCTTTGCGATGCAGACGAAGAAATTTCGTTTCAAAAACATTTTGGCAAAATCGCAACAATAGAAAATCCCGAAAATGCTTTTGTAGCACTAAATACAGCATTTTACTCCAATGGCATTTTCATTGAAATAGAAAAAAATGTAGTTGTAGATAAACCTATCCATTTCATAAATGTAATCTTAGCCGACAAGCCACTATTGGTTCAACCGCGTAACCTAATTGTAGTAAATAAAAGTGCAGGTATAGAGATTATAGAAACTACCATTACAGATAATCAACACAATAATGTAATGGTTAATGCTGTTTGCGAAATTGCTTTAGAAGAGAATGCACACTTCGACCATTACGACATACAGAGTGGAAATAATGGTATGAGATATATCAACAGAACAGAAATAGCACAAAGCAAACACAGCAATTACGCTAATTATACATTTACTTTTCCCGGAGCAGATATAGTAAGAAACAATCTTACGCTGCATCTAAACGATTCTGACATAGAAAGCCACCTGTACGGCTTATACTTAACCGCAGACAAACAAATAACCGATAACCACACAGAAGTACTTCATAAATTTCCGAATTGCGAAAGCAACCAACTGTACAAAGGTGTATTGAAGGGTAATTCCAAAGCTGTTTTCAACGGAAAAATTAAAGTGTATCAAGATGCACAAAAAACCAATGCATTCCAACAAAGCAATAATATCCTCTTTAGCGAAAAAGCAACAGTAAATGCCAAACCGCAATTAGAGATTTATGCAGACGATGTAAAATGCAGCCACGGTACCACTATCGGACAACTCAATAACGAAGCTATATTTTATCTACAAAGTAGAGGTATAGGTTTGGAATCAGCCAAAAACTTAATGGTAAATGCTTTTGCTTTTGACGTTACCGAAAAAGTAAAAATACCTGCCTTAAAAGTATATCTCGAAAAAAGAATTGAGAAAGAAATGGGGAATAATTGATAATTTTATAATTTGACAATTCTACAATGTGAAAAATTTGGACACTGAGGCTCTCGAAGTGTTAAGTCCTCAATTGCAACAATTTTTAAAAAGAAATAAAATCACATTCATCATATAATCAATAAAACAAAGGGGTTATACAAGGTAACAGTTTACACTTACCGTCGCTTAGTATAATCTCGAACAATTAAAAATACCAAAATTGATTTTATTGATACATTCTAATAATCTATTTCCACTAACTTTGTCGCCACTGAAAAAAATCACAAATATTGGCTCAAGATAAAATCGGCGGAACATCTATCCTTAAAAGACTATTTTCTTTTACAAAACCTTATCGTGGCAGATTATGGACAAGTATCTCTTTGTCGATAATATTAGCTGCTATGGCACCGGTAAAACCTTACCTTATTCAGATTTCTATTGACCACTATATAACCAATAAACTATTTCAAGGTTTATTAATTTTGTGTGCAGTACAATTGGGTGTTTTAATTTTAGAGAGTGTACTGCGTTTAGTATTTATGTACATCACAGCTTGGTTAGGGCAAACCATTGTTAATGATATTCGCAATCTAGTTTTTAAAAAAATTATCTTTCAAAATTTATCATACTTCGATAATACTCCCGTAGGAACACTTACCACAAGAACCATAAACGACATCGAAGCTATTAACGATGTGTTTTCCGAAGGCTTTATTTCTATTTTGGCAGACATACTTACCATTATTGCCATTATGGGTATTATGTTTTATACCGATTGGCGACTTACACTTATAAGCCTTGCCGTTTTTCCGTTGCTCATTTTAGCAACTTATTATTTTAAAGAAAGCGTAAAAAAATCTTTTATCAATGTAAGAAATGCAGTAGCAAAACTCAATGCTTTTGCACAAGAACACATTACCGGAATGTATGTAGTGCAGTCTTTTGCAGCAGAAGATAAAGAAATAAAAAAGTTTAGAATTATTAATAAAGACCATCGCGATGCTAATATCAAAGCCATTTTTGCATACTCTGTTTTCTTTCCGATTGTAGAAATAATTCTGGCAATATCTATGGGCTTATTAGTTTGGTACGGCGCATCTCAAATGCTCGACCACAGCGTAACCCAAGGTGTTATTATTGCTTTTGTAATGTACCTTAACCAACTCTTTAGACCACTAAGAATGTTGGCAGATAAATTTAATACTTTACAAATGGGCTTAGTAGCTTCGGAAAGAGTATTAAAAGTTTTAGACAGTGAAGAATATTTGCAAAACAATGGAAACTATGCTCCCGCACAACTCAAAGGAGAAGTATCTTTTCAGTCTGTTTACTTCGAATACAAACCTAATATACCGGTACTCAAAGGCATATCATTTAATGTACATCAAGGCGAAACGGTAGCCATAGTAGGGCATACAGGTGCCGGAAAAACATCTATCATAAACATCCTTACACGACTTTATGAAATAAAATCAGGCGCAGTATTAATAGATGACGTAAATATCAACAACTACGATATAGCCACTCTAAGACAACAAGTAGGTATTGTATTACAAGATGTATTTTTATTTTCCGGGAGCATTTACGATAATATTACAATGCAAAATCCTGCAATGGATAGAGAACGTGTATATGAAGTTTGTGGCTCTCTCGGTATTCACGAATTCATTATGCAACTACCCGATGGGTATGACTTTAATGTAAGAGAACGTGGAGGTAGCCTATCGCAAGGTCAAAGACAGTTAATATCTTTTGCTCGTGCCTTAATTTACAACCCTTCTATTTTAGTGTTAGACGAAGCTACAGCATCGGTAGATACAGAATCGGAAATATTGGTGCAGCGTGCCATAGAACGTATGATACAAGGCAGGACATCGATTGTTATTGCACACAGATTATCTACTATACGCAAAGCCAATCGTATTATAGTGTTAGATAAAGGCAACATTGCAGAACAAGGTAATCACGAAAACCTCCTTGCACTAAATGGCATTTATAGTAAAATGTACCAAACTGCATTGGTAGAAGAATAGAAACTTTCTTTTTTTACAGAAAATATAAGTAACACCCATCAATTACACCACATCTACATTAACTACAAATTGTACAGAACTCATTCCGTTTTTGTGTAGCGTGTTGTTTATGGATTGTGCTATGCTGTTTTTTATTTCCGTAAGGCTTACTGCAGACAAATAAAACTTAACAACCAACTCTTGCAGATAATAACTTTTTACGCGTGGTACTAATGCCGGTGCAGGTCCTAAGATTTGCAGTGATGTATTTTGAGCTAATAATTTAGATAAATGTACTGCTGCATTTCCGGCTTTGGTTTCGTCTTTGTGTTTGCAGGTTATTTTTATCATTTTGGTAAATGGAGGGTAATGAAATTGCCTACGCACATCGGATTCGTAAAGATAGAATGCTTTATAGTCGTGGTTTTTTACCCAATTTAATACAGGACTGTTCATATTATATGCCTGAATTACCACTTTGCCCTTTCCGTCTAATCTACCGGCTCGTCCGCTTACTTGTTCCATTAGCTGAAAGGCTCTTTCGTTCACTCTAAAATCGGGATAACTCAGCAAACTATCGGCACTAATAATACCTACTAAGCCTACATTTTCAAAATCCAAACCCTTAACTACCATTTGCGTACCGACCAAAATATCTATTCTTCCTTGTGCATAATCGTCTAATAATTTTATCTGTTTTTCTCTGCTTCGTGTGGTATCGTAGTCCATACGGGCAGTTTTGTATTTCGGGAAAATGCGGAGCAGTTCTTCTTCAATTTTTTCTGTTCCAAAATTCTTAGCACTTAGACTTTGATTGCCACATTGCAAACAATGTTTTATTACTGGAGATTTATTACCACAATAATGGCAGTGCAGCATATCTGTAGATTTGTGGTAGGTTTGCGATACATCGCAGTATTTACAGTGTGGCACCCAACCGCAATAGTTGCATAGCAAAAATGGAGCATATCCCCTTTTGTTCTGAAAAAGTATTACTTGTTGTCCCTTTTGTAAAGTTTTTTGAATAGCCTCTAAAAGGTTAGTGGTAAGTATAGACGACAGAGCAGCTTGTGTATTTTTCGCAGATACTATTTCTATTTCGGGGAGTGCTACACCTCTGTATCTTTCGTTTAAGGCTACATAACTATATTTTTTAGTTTGCACATTGTGCATTGTTTCCATAGATGGCGTAGCGGAGCCTAAGATTACTTTTGCATTGTGTAATACACCTAAATATATGGCTGCATCTCTTGCCTGAAATCGTGGTGCAGGGTCGTGTTGCTTAAAGCTAGAGTCGTGTTCTTCGTCTATGATAATGTATTGTAAATTATAGTACGGCAACCACAAAGCAGAACGTGCACCGAGTATTACTTTGTACTTCCCCTTGCTTACTTTGTTCCAAATTTCTACTCTTTCGTTATTACTGAATTTAGAATGATACACACCTAGCTCTTCGCCAAAGTATGCTTTTAATCGAGATACTACTTGCGTGGTAAGCGCAATTTCGGGGAGTAAGAGTAAAGCCTGCTTGCCATTACGAATTGCTTCCTTGATGAGGTCGATGTAAACAAGTGTTTTACCACTTCCGGTTACGCCGTGTAGTAGTGTTATGTTTTTTTCTGAAAAAGATTTTTTTACTTCGGTTAATGCCTTTTGTTGTTGTTCGCTAAGGGTATATTCTAAAGGATTTTTATTGGGTAAATCTTTAATTCTATCAATCGGTAAAGTTTCGATATTTAAGATACCTTTATCCACTAATCCATTTAAAACAGACGCGGACGATTTAGCCATTTTAATGAGCTCGCTTGCTATTATTGCTTTTTGTTTTTGTCTGTATTGTAAAAAATACATCAGCAATTCTAATTGTTTTGGAGCTTTTTCAACAGTATTAAATGCTTCTTGTAATATCTTTTCATTTTCGTGAGTGCTATTAAGGAATACAAATCGTTCTATTTTGGGAGCGTATTTTTTTTCTAAATATTCGGAAATAACTGCCACTTCGGTTTCCAAAAGCTCGTTAATGGTTTTGGCAATATTTTTATAGTCTAATATTTGTCTGATTTCTGCAATGCTCAACTGTTGTTTAATGTGTAATGCTTCTGCCACCATAAACGCGTCGTCGCTCAAATGGGCAGGAGGGTCTGTATATAATCCGCTCCAATTCATTAAAGTTTCGCTCATTAACTTGAGGTGTGCAGGTAATGCTGCATTCATTACTTCGCCTATGCTGCACATATAGTACGAGGCTATCCATTGCCAAAAAGTTAATTGCAAATCAGAAACAATAGGCTCTTCATCTAAAATAGATTTTATGGGCTTTACTTCGTAAGCATCGGGTTTATTGTTATGTACTTTCGCTACTAAGCCTGCGTACAATTTGTTTTTGCCCATATTTACTTCTACTCTAATGCCCGGCATTACTTTATCCTGCAATTCTATCGGAATTCCGTAAGTTAAAGTATTAGGGATATGAAGTGGTAATATTATTTCGGCAAACATTTTTGAGCAGCGAATATTTTTTCAAAAGTAAGTATAACCAAGCTAATTATTTGGTTGTGCATAATTGTTTTGTTGTTTGTAATTTTTGGCTTTAAGAAATGCTAAAAAAACACAAAATGGCAATATCCATATAATACGAGCATTAAATCTATCTACATAAGTGCTTAATGAAACTGTAATAAGACTATTTAATATTAAAATTGAAAGTACAAAAAGCAAAAATGGCAAATGCCTAAATCTGTTTCTTATATCGGCAACAAAATAGAGGATAGAAACAATAAACAATAGTATCCAAGTAAGCAATTTAACAAAATGATTTATGTACTGAAAAGGTAAGCCATCATTTTGCTGCCTCGCTGCAGTAAATCGTGTAAAATCATTTTCGGATAATCCTTTTATATTATTCCAAGGACTGGAATGTTCTACAAACTTATCCAATCCATCATTTACACTTGTACCTACAAGCAACTGTACTGCATCTATAATATTTGCTTTGAAATAAGCAAGCAAATGTTTTGGATTGGTAAAAGTAGCTTTGATTATTTGCTTGTATTCAGTTTCTACCTTTTTATCTAACCATCCTAAAGTATTATGAGGATAATCTCCAATCCACATAAAGTCCCACTGCCTGCCTTCAATATTCGGATAATTACATAATGCATAATTTTTAATAGTGCACTGTTCTGCTAATACATCTTTTAAAATTCCGGTTTCTGCTAATCTGCTCATAATAAATATATGTCCGGACGGATTAGGAGTAAACTTTTTGTGATGATAATAATTAATCGAAGAAGCTAAAATATACACAGCCCATACGCCTATAAAAATGAAAGCAAAGTTTTGAATGTAGTATTTGTTTTTTCTAATTACAGCAAACAGTAATCCGACACTACAATAAATAATACAAAACAGTAAAATAGAATTATGAATACTTGCAGATAAAAGGATAATGCTGTAATAATAGTATTTAGTATATTTATTTTTAGGTTTATACCACAAAACTCCTAAAAGAGCTAAAGCAAAAAACGCCATAAAAATATCGGGACAAAGCTGGCTAATAAACCAACTATAAGGCGTACAAACGCCCAATACTAATATAGAAACAAAACAAATTGCCGCAGATTTTATATTACTAAAATGGTTACGCAATAATAGATACACCAATGAGGTACCGATAATGCTTTGTGCTACAATGGTTAACTCTACAGTTTCTTTCCAACCTAACCAAATTATAAAGTAAGAATAAAAAATGGAACGGTCAATAGGAGTAGATTTTATTTTAGTAAATCCAACATACGCACCGCTATCCGAATTAAGAAATGGGAAACCATTATAAATAGCAGGTAACATTCCGATAAATACTGCACCTAATAATAATATAAATACAATCCAATTATTTTTATCTCTAAACATTGACAAGCTATTCTTTGAGGACATAAAGATATATTTATTCCTACAATTGCAAATTAACTACACCGATACAATAAACTATCTCTTGTAAAAAATATAGTCTGTAACCAAAGGTTTAAGATTAGCATTTCTAAATTCAGATGCTACTTGTGCTCGGTGGTATGTAGAATGGTTGATGATATGAAATAAAACATCTCGAATAGTATTAGTAAAACTATCGCCTTTTGTGTTGTTGTAATTTATTGTTTCGTTTAGGTTTTGGTTTTGTAAAATAGCTAAAGAAAGCGAATGATTCTCTTCATTAATTTCGTCAAAATCATTGACATCTTGCAACTGCCAAACGCCATAATCATTAGGCTTTTTATGCACTCTTTGGTTCCAAATGTGCTGCGCATTTAAGATATGGCTAAACAGTAAAATAGTTTTGGGAGAAACCGATTTTTGATTGCTTTGGATAGCTTCTATTAATTGCTGATTACTTTGATGGTTGTAGTCGAATAATTCTAAGAAAAAATTTTGCATTTGACTGATAAAATTACAAGTAATGTTGTAAGATATTTTGAATTTCTTTGGCTTTGTTGTGTATCATTAAGTGTCCTCCATTTTTTATTGGAATAGTACCATCAGACTTCCTGTAAGGTAACAATAAATCTTTAGTACCGTGAATTTGAATTAGATTTTTAGGTATAAAATCAATAGCGTCCTAAACGATATAAAAAAAGAGAAAGTTTTTGTAACTCAAAT
>CAYUXT010000029.1:0-42442 GCA_964448955.1 uncultured Taibaiella sp.
AAAAAATGGAAATAACAAATATTGGTCTATTTATTATTTCATTTTGGTATAAATTACATACAATCCACAATTAAAATATCCCGTCCAAAAACGTTTTATGTTTTCAGACGGGATATCTTTTATTGCGACTTCCCTCAAAGAAAATCAACTACTTTATATTACGCTTGGCTACTTTTAAATTTATTTACAGCTTCTGTTAATTTTGGTAAAACCTCAAATACATCGCCTACTATACCATAATCTGCTGATTTAAAGAAAGGTGCTTCGGGGTCTTTGTTAATAACTACAATACATTTAGAGCTATTTACGCCAGCCAAATGCTGAATAGCACCGGATATGCCGGCAGCAATATACAGATTAGGACGAATAGTACCTCCTGTTTGTCCTACGTGCTCGTGGTGCGGACGCCAATGCGCATCTGCCACCGGACGGCTACAAGCCAATGCTGCACCCAAAGATTTTGCCAAATCTTCTACTATGCCCCAATTTTCGGGTCCTTTTAAGCCTCTACCGCCACTTACTACTAACTCTGCTTCGCCTAATGGTACATCACCACTTACAGTTTTTACTTCTTTAAGTGTAATGCCAAAATCTGCATCTTCTAAATTAGCAGAGAATGCTTCTACTGCTGCATTACCACCAGATTTGTTGACACCAAATGTATTAGGCACTAAGCTAATTACTTTTACATCTGTATTTACTTTAACGTGCGCATAAGCCTTTCCAGAAAATACTGTTTTCTTCACTACAAAACCATTACTTGTATCGGGATAATCTACTGCACCCGATACCAATCCTGCACCTAAACCAGCTGCTACATAGCCTGCAACCGATTTTCCGGTTACATTGTAAGAGGTAATTACAGCTTTAGCTCCTATGCTGTTTACGGCAGCAACTATGGCTTTGCCAAATGCTTTTGTGTTATAGGTATCTAAGCGAGCATCGGCAATATGTAACACTTTTTGCGCTCCATAAGCTCCCAATGCTTCTAATTCGCTATTGTTTGCAGTACCTAATACTAAGGCTACTGTTTCGCCACCTATTTTATCGGCAATGGCTTTACCGTAATTTATTGTTTCAAAGGCATTTTTCTTAAACGAACCTTTGTTATTATCTATAAAAACTAATACTGACATATTGTTTGTTAATTGAAAAATTGAAAAAGATATTCTGTGCTTAGTAAGTATTCAGAAATTTAATTTCTAAACAAAGAACTATTATATAACTTTTGCTTCGTTGTGTAATGCTGCTACTAAATCATCTACTTGCTCTGTGGTAAATAATTTTACGCCCGATTTTGCAGGTGGTGTATCGTAGCCTACTATTTCTGTTAATGCGTTAGTAGCTGTAGCTTCTCTTACATTCAAAGGCTTAGTACGTGCAGCCATAATACCGCGCATATTTGGGATACGCGCTTCTGCCATTCCTTTCTGACAAGATACTACTAATGGTAATGCCGCTTCTATCACTTCTTCCCCACCTTCGATTTCTCTGGTAATATTTGCCTGATTGTTGGTAACATCTAATTTAGTAGCAAATCCTACATAATTATAGCCCGATAAAGCAGCAATTTCAGCACCTACGGAAGCATTATTATAGTCGATGGATTCTTTTCCGGTTAAAACTAATTCATAACCATTTTCTTTAACCAATGTTGCAATATTATTAGCCACTACAGATGGGTCTGCACTTTCGATATTAACTCTAAATGCTTGGTCGCCACCAAGAGCTAATGCTTTTCTAATCACCGCTTCGGTACCTTGATTACCTACGGTAACTAAATGGATTTCGGTAGCTACACCACTTTCTTTTAACTCTAAAGCACGTACTAATGCGTACCATTCGTCGTAAGGGTTGATGATATAAGTAACTCCTTGTTCGTTGAATTTTGTATTATTATCGGTAAAGGCAATTTTAGATGTAGTATCCGGTGCCTGTGCGATACAAACTAATATTTTCATAAATAATAATTGACTATTGTTTTTTATAAAAAATCAAAATAGGCTGCAAATATAGTCAAGATTTGGTAGGGTTTTGTAAAATTTGTGTAGTATTTAGGGGAAATAAGGATATTTTGAAGGTTAATTCGTTTTCCTTTTTAAATTCATTCCGATTGCAAGCGGTACTATCGTTCTCACATTCTTGCGCAGCAGAATTTGAGAGCAGGTTTTTACTTTTACCGTATTTAATGCTAAAACCTTTACAATACGGGCATTTTAGATATATACCAACTCCTTTGATACACTTAGGGGTATGTTCTTGCATTTGAGGCTGATTTTAGCCCCTAAATATAACCCACACCTACCGCATATTACCTTTATTGTATTTTGGGGATTTTTAATTATTATTGATTATCAATTACTTATACCACTATTTTTAGGGTAACAACTCCTTTGGCTCATTACCCATTACCCATTATATAGTACAATATTGCAATTAATAATATAAAGATAATGAGCAATAATATAACTGCTTGCCACCTTCTAATTTTTCCTTTAAATCTTTCCTCTATTAAATTAATTTTTGTATGTGTGTATCTTAAGGGAACAAGTACGAATAAAAACAGAATAGAAAATAATACAACACTACCCATAGAAACGAATACAACTATCTTAAAATTTAGTTTTAAAAGACTCAATAATAACAATATCAATTCTATACTTATGAAAGTTAAAAGCATAGAGTAAGCATTTCTTGCTAAATCTTTTCTATTTAAGCTTAGCCAAAACTTATTATACCACTTTTTTACATTGGGCACTTTCACTAACGCATATACTAAATAAAACAAAAAATCTAACATATATTTCTAGTGTTTATTCATTAAACCATCTATCAATATCATCTCCCTTAAATAGTCTAATACTCGCTCTCGTATTCTTGCGCAGCAGTCTTGTGAGAGCTATTTTAAATTCTCTGAATTTTATTATTCCCAAATAATAATATCTACCAAACCTCTGCCTCCACAATAATCTATTGCAAACTATTACAAAACCAACTTTATCTGCGAAGTTAATAACTTCAAGGTTATTACTCATATTCTGCTGCTCAAGAAATAGCTTTCCCCGAATAAAAGCAGTAAGCTAAAAAAGGCACTTAACTATAATGGCAAATAGGTACATTATATATAGAATATTTGGAAAAATAATTTAAAGCATTACTTTTGTGCAACTTTTTAATAAAATAAAACAAAACAATGACTTAAAGAATTAATATGTAATATAATTATATTGTATCATCATAATATGCTATTCTAAATTACCACTTTCAGACAAGCTACATATTATAGAATGGTACGCCGAAAGGCGTAACTGTTCTTTTGTAGCAACGGCTGTGGTAAGCCTTGAATAGCAAAAGTAAAATCAGTTACGCTTATTTTTTATCTTTTAATATTCAAAAATACCACAACAATGTACAAAACAATTATTACTTCTATGCTTGCTATTTCTTTAGTAAGCATTGCCTATGCTCAAAGCGAGGAAATCAAAAACAGTTCTAAAATGTCATTAGACATTACAGCAGGGTTGTCTTTTAGTACAACACACTTAAATATAGGCAATACGCCAATTAGGAAGTTACCTACTTTTAATAATGTTTCATTTGGGCTATACCTTCAAAAGAAAATTACCAATAGGTGGAGCTATGGTTATAATCTGTATGGAGCTTCTTATCAGATAAAGTTAGGCTATGATACAATAAATAATCAGTTCATTCCAGGCTATGGTATAATATCTAAACATTATGTAGGTACATCAATATTTTTTGCCCCACAGATACTTTTAAACTTAAACAATCCTTCATCTAAATTTAATATTCAAACCGGGTTAATGACAGGAGTTGGTTTTATGTTTATGAAAGGATTATTAGACCCAAAGACGGAAGTTTCACTGCCAATATTAGGAACGATAGGATTACCTGTAAGGGCTTCTTATCAAATCGGGGGTAAAATATCTTTGGTTGCTAATATTACACCTCAATATGTTTTTACAATTTACGATTTGCAACAAAAACGAATAATTAGGTTAATTATGGATAAATATAAAACTTTTTCAATCCCATACAGAATAGGAGTATCTTTTAATTTATAAAATAATTAAATAAAAGTTGCCTATCTTTGAATAATCAATCTGATTAAACACTAAATAAGTGTAAAATTATATATAGCTTCCAAAGAGTATTTAATCGATACTCTTTTAAAATTAGGAGCATCTACCTTTATCTATGACATTACCTTAGTTATTTAGTAAGCCCCATTTATCTTTTCCTTTTCGCTGCCATATCCTTAACTTTGCCAACTGCAATACAGCAGCTAAAGAAGTATTTATTTTAAAGGAAAATGGAAATTTCGTACAACTGGCTTTTGGAATACCTTCCGCAGCCCTTATCTATAAACGAACTAAGCACTATTCTTACCGCTATCGGTCTCGAAGTAGAAGCTATTGAAAAATATGAAGCCATACCGGGTAGTTTAGAAGGTTTGGTTATCGGTAAAGTAATTACTTGCGAGCAACACCCTAATGCCGATAAGCTAAAAAAAACGACCGTAGATGTGGGTGGTACATCTTTACTTTCTATTGTATGTGGCGCACCTAATGTAGCTGCCGGACAAACCGTAGTAGTAGCTCCGGTAGGCACTACAGTTCATCCTTTGTCGGGCGAGCCTTTTGAAATTAAACAAGCTAAAATACGTGGCGAACAAAGCGAAGGTATGATATGTGCCGAAGACGAAATTGGTTTAGGTGAAAGCCACGCCGGTATTATGGTACTCCCTGATGGTGTGGTTATCGGCACTCCGGCGAATCAATATTTTAACATTCCGCAGGCTGATTATACTTTTTACATTGGTCTTACACCCAACCGTAGCGATGCTAATAGCCATATAGGTGTGGCAAAAGACGTATGCGCTTACCAAACACACCACACCGGAACGGAATGGACTGTTACCATACCGGAAACCAAAGACCTTGCTGTAAACAATAATTTGCCTATTGAAATTGTAATAGAAGCATCAGAATATTGTCCGCGCTATGTAGGTATTACCATACAAGATGTTACTGTAGCGCCATCTCCCGAATGGCTACAACAAAGACTTAAAGCCATAGGACAAAGACCAATTAATAATATTGTGGACATTACCAATTATGTCTTACACGAATACGGACAACCCTTGCACGCTTTTGATTATGATACCATTTCGGGACAAAAAATTATAGTAAAAACTTTAGCCGAAAACACACCTTTTGTAACTTTAGATGAAAAAGAACGCAAACTTCGCAGCGAAGATTTAATGATTTGCAATGCACAAGAGCCAATGTGTATAGCCGGTGTTTTTGGTGGTATAAAATCGGGTGTTACCGACAATACAAAAAATATATTTTTAGAAAGTGCCTACTTTAACCCACGTACCATTAGGCGCACATCTTTACATCACGGATTGCGTACCGATGCTGCTACTCATTTCGAAAAAAGTGTGGATATTAATATGGTAATACCGGCTTTAGAAAGAGCAGTGCAAATGATTACCGAAATTGCCTGTGGTAATGTTAGTTCTTCCTTAACCGACATTTACCCTCAACCATTACAAGCTAAAGAAATTACTTTCGACTTAGCTTATATTAACAACCTTTGCGGAAAAGAGTACAGCAAAGATTCTGTGCGTACCATATTGCAGTCATTGGGTTTTGTAGTATTAAAAGAAGACGCACAAACGATGACGGTATCTGTGCCATCGAACAAAGCAGATGTAAGCCTGCCTGCCGATATAGCCGAAGAAATTATCCGTATAGATGGTTTGGATAATGTAACTATGTCGGAGCATTTACGCCTTTCTTTGAACAAAAGAAAAAATCCACCAATTAGAAAATGGAAAAATAAAATTGCACAATTACTTACAGCAAATGGAATGCAAGAGATTGTTACCAATTCTATTACCAATAGCAAATATTATCCCGAAAAAGAAAATATTGTACGCTTGTTGAACAGCCTTTCGAGCGAATTAGACATTATGCGCCCGGCGATGTTAGAAAGTGGTTTAGAAGTGATTTCGTATAATGTAAACCGCAAGATGCAAGACTTGTTTCTGTACGAATTTGGCAATATTTACAGCATACAAGGCGAAGGGAAATATATTCAGTTTCCAAAACTCTCTGTTTGGATTACGGGAAATGTACATAACAAATCTTGGAATACTGCAACCCAAAAATCCGATATATTTTACACTAAAGGTTTAGTAGAAAGCGTTTTAGAAAGTGTTGGTATATCTAAGCTGCAAACTAATTACGAAAACGGCACCATAACTTGGCACAGGGGAAAAGATATATTAGCTACGGCACAAAAAGTGAATCCAAAAACGCTTAAACAATTCGATATAAAACAAGATGTGTTTTATGCCGAAGTCGATATGGGAATGTTGGTAGCAATAGCTGATAAAGTGGTAGTAAAATATAGTGAAGTACCTAAGTTTCCGGCAGTAAAAAGAGATTTGGCATTGGTATTAGACAACACGGTAAATTACAATCAGGTAGAGGCTGTAGTAAAAAAACAAAAATGGTCGGCACTACAGCAATTCGATTTATTTGACATTTTTGAGAGCGATAAATTAGGTAAGGATAAAAAATCATTAGCTTTGAGTTTTACCTTTCAGTTGCAAGATCGTACCCTTACCGACGAAGAAGTGGAACAAATGATGCAGCAACTAATGAACGACTGCAAAAAGAATTTAAATGCAGAGATTAGGAGTTAAAAGTTACAAATTGTTTTATACCAAATGGACATCTATTTTATTACAATAAGATTTCTCGCTACCTACGGTCGGAATGACAAAGGAAACTCCCCATTGTCATTCCGACGGGGGAGGAATCTCTAAGTATTTATTAGTAGTCTAACTGGTATTAATTGCAAATTATGTCTAAAGAATTATTAACATTACAAGACAAAATAGGGCGGCTAATTGCTGCCCACAACGCATTGCAACAAGAAAACGAAAAACTAAACACCTCCATTCAAAAGAAAGAAAAAGAAAAAGAAGTACTTAACAATACAATCGAAAATCTTACCAAAGAAATTGAAGAAAAAAATCTTTTACTTTCCACAAAAGCATTAGACGAAGCCCAAAAAGCAGCAATGAAACAATATTTAGATGCTGTATTGCAAAAGATAGAAAACAATTTGAAACTGTTGTAATAATTTACATTGGTATATAAGGTTTTGGCGCAAGATTTTTTACGCCATCTCGTACCAATTACAAGTATAAAAAGTACCCAAACAAACCCCCTTCTGCTCCGCTTAGGGAACATGTTGTGTGTTCATTGAGCAGTACCGAAATGAATATTATGGTAAATTAGTGGTCTAATTGGTATTAAATAGATTTCACTTTCACTCTTGAATACTTATAATCATTTGTTACTTTTGCAGCCGTTTCTAATTATCATTAATAACCATTATATATTTTCATAAATGAGCCTTTTAAAAAATTACAATTTTGCAAATCACAAAGCATTAATAAGAGTAGATTTTAACGTACCTATTAAGGAAGGTAAAATTACTGACGATACTAGGATAAAAGCTGCATTGCCAACTATAAACAAAGTATTATCCGACGGAGGAAGCGTTATCTTGATGAGCCATTGGGGACGTCCGATTAAAGATATGGAAAAGAAACCAGAGCTTACTCCTGCAGATTTTTCTTTGGGTAGAATTGTAACTCATCTGTCTAATCTATTAGGTGTAAATGTGCAGTTTGCTAACGACTGTATCGGCGACGATGCAATACACAAAGCTGCAAATCTTAAAGCCGGTGAAGTATTGCTTTTAGAAAATCTACGTTTTTATAAAGAAGAAGAAAAAGGGAATGCTGTATTTGCTGAAAAATTATCTAAATACGCAGATGTATATATAAATGATGCTTTCGGTACGGCACACAGAGCACACGCTTCTACTGCTGTAATAGCACAGTTTTTTTCTACAGGTAAAAAAATGTTTGGGCTTTTAATGGAAAGCGAAGTAAGTGCAGCCGAAAAAGTAATGCTCCAAGCAGAAAAGCCATTTACCGCTATTATAGGAGGTGCCAAGGTTTCGGATAAAATATTAATTATAGAAAACTTATTAGAAAAAGCAACCGATATAATCATAGGTGGTGGTATGGCTTATACATTCTTTAAGGCTATGGGGGGCAATATTGGTAGTTCGCTTTGCGAAGATGATAGATTAGAAACAGCTAAAGCATTATTAGAAAATGCAAAAGCTAAGGGCGTAAATATACACTTACCCGAAGATAGCTTATTGGCAGATAATTTTGCAGCCGATGCCAACACACAATTAGCAGATAATATGCACATACCTGATGGTTGGTTAGGATTAGATATAGGCACTAAGGCAATGAATACTTTTGCAGATGTAATAAAATCTTCTAAAACTATATTATGGAATGGTCCAATGGGTGTCTTTGAAATGGAAAAATTCCAAACGGGAACTAAAGTTATTGCAGAAGCCGTAAAAGCAGCAACAGACAATGGTGCATTTAGTTTAGTAGGCGGAGGAGATAGCGTAGCAGCTGTAAACAAGTTTGGATTTGCAAAGCAAGTAAGTTATGTTTCTACCGGTGGTGGAGCTATGTTAGAGTTTTTTGAAGGCAAAGAATTACCGGGAATAGCGGCGATTAAATGATAAGCGTCAGGTAATAATACTTAAAAAAAGGGCGGTCTCTATATTTGAGATCGCCCTTTTTAAAATTTACAATTTCAGTTTTATTGTTTCGCAAATTTAGATATTGCTATGGTTTTATTATCTGTTACTTTAACAGTATAGATACCTGTACTCAACTGTGAAATGTTTATTTCTGTTTTGCCATTTGTTAATTGTATTTCTTTACTCCAAACTACTCTACCTAATTGGTCTGTAATCTGTACCGATTGTTTATTGGTGGTAAAGTTGTTATTACTTAAATCGATAACCAATGCATCTGTAGCAGGGTTTGGATATACATTAAAATTATGGTATTGATTAATATTATTTACATTATTAAAATTAGGAGCAAAACCCATACTACCACCAAAAATAGTTTGCATTTTCATTTCTGCATAATAGTGGTTGCCGTTTGTTCCTAACTTCCATCTGTTAGTAGTAGCTACAGAGCCATTAGTAGTATATTGTAATTCCGAAGCAGAAGCATTATTTGGATTCATAGAAGCATTTTGGGTTGTAAAGTAGTATGCTATCAACTGGGTTGGTTGTACATTAGGGTATTCAAATTTCATGTCTTTTACATCTACACTATCAAAAGGGAAACGCACAGTAGCAACTGCCGATGGTTGATTGATATTAACAGTCCAAGTTCTATTTATTTCTCTCCAAAGAGGGTCAGTTGCATAAGGAGCGGAAATGCTTCTTGGAGACAAGGCGTATCCTGCTGTTGTCCTCATTGTAATCTCTGTGCCTCCACTTAATGAGCCTAAATCTTCGCCATTAGCATTGATAGATAGAATTAATATATCGTCATCATCATTAGTTGGTGTATTGTTGTCGTTGAAATAGTGCATCCAATCTCCATCTTGACACTCTCTGTTGGCTATTTTAACAGTAGCAGAAAGCTCTAAAGTTTTTTCGGGAATTACTCCTTGCATACAAGCGGCAGCATCGATTTCATCTCTTAATAATTGTCCCGGCATTGGTCCGAAATAATTAGAAAATCCTACACCTACGTTGTTGTTCAAATGACAATAACTCATTATTGTACCTCCATTTTGAGGGGGTAACGGACCATTAGGGCAATTACCTTCAGATGCTACACATCCATCTATTGCAGTATCTGGCCAAGAGCAGCTTTGGGTATGAGGTGAGCCTATATTATGTCCCATTTCGTGTGTAGAAGCACTTACGTCCCAAGAATAAGTAGGGAAAGCAGCCGGTAGATTATTGGCACGATTATTCACCATACTCCATGCTCCAACATAAGTATTGCCTTGTTTGGTAGGAGGATTACGACAAAGTACTCCTAACCATGCTAAGCCTCCATGTCCATGATTACCTCCAGTAACAATTTGGGCTAAATCGCCATCGAATCCGGAAACATATAATTCATTACCAAATTGGTCTAATATACCACCCGAATTTGAGTGTGTATTATAATTATCGGGAGCTGTGCTTACTACGGTTTCAGAAATTACACTTTCTATTTCTTCACCTAAAAATAAAGCCTTGTCGCCATTAAACATAGTTTCTAAATACTGAATTACACTGCTCGTACTATTACTTCTTGTAGTATATACTTGATAATCTGTATGTAAGGAAACTTTTAATATTTTACAAGAGGGATAATTTCCTGAGCTCGGTTTTCCTTTGTAAGAAACTTGTTTTTGCTGATTTGCCCATAAACCATCTACGCCACAATGTGGTGCATATTCAGTAGCATTTTTAATATTACTCTCTTTGTATAGCACGTAATTATCGTTATCCACTCCTGGGTTTAGTGTATTTAACGATAAGTTGTAGTTACCTCCGGAAGGCGTGCTTACAATAGCATTAAAAAATGTAGTAGTAAAAGATACAGCAGCATAAGAGCTGGTTTCTCCCATTACAATACCGCCATAGTGTGCTCCTTTTTGTACCATGTGGGTAATGTCAGTTTTAACGCCGTTTTCTCCTTTTATATATGCTCTGTAATTATCGGCAAATATATCGTGATACATTACTACTACCGGATTACTAAGTTCCGGAACAGGGATGTTGAATTGGATTAATTTATGTCTTTGTGTTTTAGCTTGTTCAAAAACATCTTTATTAAGTTTTAGATATATTACATCATCTATTGCGCCATCTAATACGGCATCATTTACGGTAGAGATGGTAAACAAATCTAACACTACGGCTTCTTGACCTTTTAGAGCTGTGTTGATTTTGTTGTTCCAAACTTTGCTTTGAGCAAATGAAAAATTATTATTTACAATAAACAACATCAAAACCAAAAGTGCTGATTTGTAAGTTTGTAACTTTTTAATCATAAAAGTAATATTATTAAAATAATAATAAAAAATTGTCTGCAAAGTTAAGGATTGTTAAAGTAAAAAATTCAATTTAGGTAAATTTATATATCAGAAAGAATCTTATAGTTGTAATCATTATTACCTGTATCTAAACCTAATCATAGCTTAAAAAAGACAAGTAATAATCCAATACTTCGGGTATAATAATTTTATGTTTTAATTTTGGATTTTTAAAATTAAAACGAAATGTCTTACAACATAGACTTTAATGAAGATTTAGAAGAAGATGACGATATGCTTTCTGAAGGTGGCGATGAAGAAAATATTATACCTCAAGAAAGATTGCGTATTAAAACGGACCGAAATCAAGAACCATTAAGGATAGATAAGTTTTTGATGAACAGAATAGAGGGTGCTACTCGTAATAAGTTGCAACAAGCTATCGAAGAAGGTTTTATTTTGGTAAATGGCAATATAGTGAAGCCTAATCATAAAATAAAAGCATCAGACGAAATTATTGTTTTTGAAACCCGCAAACCCGAATATTCTGAAATTATCCCTGAAAATATACCTTTAGAAATAGTATATGAAGATGATTATTTAATGCTTATTAATAAACCTGCGGGTATGGTGGTGCATCCCGGTTGTGGTAATTATAGTGGTACTTTAGCTAATGCACTTGCCTGGTACTTAAACCCCACTGAAGAAAAAGAAAATAGCACCGAACTGCCAAGGGTAGGCTTAGCGCATCGGATAGATAAAGATACAAGTGGATTGCTGCTTATTGCTAAAACAGAAGAGGCAATGAAGCACCTTGCGGCACAATTTAAAGCGCATACTGTTCATAGAAGATATGTGGCATTAGCTTGGGGCGACTTCGAAAATAATGAAGGTACTATCGAAGCACATATAGGGCGCAACTTACGATATAGGCAGATTATGGATGCCTTTCCCGATGGCTCTCATGGTAAGCATGCTATAACACACTATACCGTTTTAGAGCGATTTAGATACGTTACATTGCTCCAATATAGATTAGAAACAGGTAGAACACACCAAATTAGAGTGCATAGCAAATTAATAGGTCATCCGCTATTTGGCGATGCAACTTATGGTGGCAATACTATAGTAAAAGGTACTGTATATGCTAAGTACAAACAGTTTGTGGATAATTGTTTTAAAGTTTTACCCCGACAGGCACTACACGCAAAGGAATTAGGATTTATACATCCGCATACAGGAGAGCAAATGTTTTTTGATAGTGCTATTCCGGCAGATATGGCTGAGGTTATTGATAAATGGCGCAATTATACGAGTGTTGTATAATGTAAAAAAAGTTAATTGTACACTTACACTACTGTTAGGTAAATATAAGAATAAGAAAAACGAGCACTTTCCGGAACCATAATCAATATCTTTTCTCCTTGTTTAAATTTATTGTTGTTATACAATTCTTCTAACATTAAATATATAGATGCAGCACCTACATTACCTACTTTAGATAGATTAGTAAACCATTTGTCGTAAGGTATATCCATATTGTTTTGCTCGAGCAGGTCTTTGATTTTCTGACGGAAAAATTCGGAAGATAAATGTGGCAAAAACCAGTCAATACTACTAATATCGAGTTGTCGTTTTGTAACTACATTTTTTAAAAAATCCATACCTCTGGTTACTACATTGTCGGCAAGTAGTTTAGTATCTTGCTTTACCGAAAATACACTTTGAGTAAGCCACTCTTGAGTAGGAATGTCATTGTACGGAATAAGATTGCCATTTTTGTCTTTGATAGCACCGGAATACATACAGGTTTCTATATCTCCGGCAAAAGAGGTGGATTCTATCCATTCAATTTTTAGAGAAAGTCTATTGGCGGCAGGTTTATTTTGTATATAAAATGCTCCTGCTCCATCGCTCAACATCCAACGCAAAAAGTCTTTTTCAAAGGCTATGTATCCGTTTTCTTCTATCTCATTGGTTTTATCTACTTCCAATTGGAATTTGTCTGCTGTCATATATTTAGAGCTGCGCTCAGAGCCGGTAGAAACAGCATTGCTCACATCGCCACTTTTTATGGAAAGAAATGCATACTTTAAAGATTGAACGCCTGTATTACAAGCACCGGAAAAAGAAGCGATTTCTATTGGATTGATTTTAAGCTCTCCATGTACCATTGCTGTATGCGATGGTAAAGTTTGATCCGGAGATGCTGTGCCACAAGCTAATAGCTCTATAGAATTTATTTTCTCTAAATCTTCATTAAATAAATTACGAATAGCTTCGGCAGTAAGATAAGCATTTGAAAGTGTTTGTTTATCTTTTTTAATGGAATAATATCTTGTTTTTATACCATTACTTCGCAATACCAATAATCGAGCTTTAGAGGGTTTATTGTTTATTAAACCCAATAGTTCTTCCATTTCATCATTAGATATTGGCTCGTACGGTAGATATTTAGATATGCCGGTTATATAAACTTCTTGCATTTAATAGCGCTACTTATTTAGACTTAAATATCGGCAAAGAACGCAAATTTTTACCTTAAATGGAAATAATATTACTTTTCTAATTCTATCTATAAAATTTGTTATGAAATTTGGCTTAAAAGGAATGGTTTTAAACTGGAACGAAATTAGGGATAAGGCTTTACGTTTTTTTCTAATGATGGAAAAACAAAATAATGGCAGTACAGACACAAAATCATATAATTTACGCTCTGGATAGGGGTAGTGTAGCGTGTGCAGCATTTTTGGGTATTTACTCGGTTTGCCGAAAGAGGATATATAAGGATAAGAGCCGACTAATATTCAATCTGCTAAATTAATAGGCAAACTTTTCACTATCGATTAGAAGAGATGGGATATTCAAAACCTCTTTGGTTAAAGTAGTAATACTTTATTGAACATTACAATTGGTCTAAATTACTCTAATCAATTCGCCTCTCTCGCCGTTGTTGTATTTATTATATGTAATAATAAAACGCAATATGTGTTAAGTGCTATAATGAAAAACACATACAATTGGCTTTAATTTAAAAGTGAAACGGCGTAATTTACACTTGCGTATTTTGTATTGTCTCAGATGTAAAATTACAATAAAAGAACTCAAAACAATACAAAAAGCGAAATTGATTTTGCAGTCCAAACCATTGGCAAACAATTTATACTGTTTATTTTTATACTTTGTTTGGTGATTTGTAAAATGTGCGTATATTTGTGAGTTATGCACAATGCCACCAGCGACCGTGCTAACATCAACGAATGAACAAAAATCGACAGCAAACAAACCTACTCAAAAATAAAAATTGTAACTTTACAGAATGGAACAAAAGGAGAAATTAACGATAGAAAAACTGATAGAGGAAGCTCAATTATTTTGTATGGAACAATCTAAATTCCAACACAAAGAACTTTATGGAGTAACAGACGGTAAAGCAGTAGGAACACTTATTGAACATAAATTCCAATCACACTTAAACGAAAAATATGAAGTTTTAGTAGGTTCTTCTGCAAGAGGAATAGACTTGCCTTCGGACGACATTCAGACAGACATCAAAGTAACTTCCATAAAACAACCTCAATCATCTTGTCCTTTCAAAGACGCTAAACAAAAGATTTTCGGACTTGGCTACAATCTTCTTGTTTTTGTTTATGATAAAACAGACGACCCGACAACACAAACAGCAATCTTAAACTTTGTAAGTTGTTCATTTGTTCATAAGGAACGGACGGCAGATTATACAACAACTTTCCGTTTGCGAGAAATGGTAAAAGACGGTGCAAACGAAGCAGACATTGTCGCTTATTTACAAGATAAGAATATTCCTGCGGACGAAATCACGTTAGCAAAAGTTGCTGAACAGATTTTACAAACACCACCCGAACAAGGCTACTTGACAATTTCCAATGCTTTACAATGGCGACTACAATATCAAAGAATTGTTGCCTTGACGGACGATATTCAAGGAATTGAAAAAATTGTAAGTTATAACAAACCACAATGATGAGAGTATTTGAAGCAAATATCACTCATCAGGTTTCGGATTATCTAAACGATAATCTGAAAAATGTTGTGTCTATTGAAAAGGCTAATCAAAAAATGTATGAAGCCTTCGGCTTCATACATTTTTTTGATAATGATGAAGATTTGCAAATACTCAAAGAAACTATTTCTATTTCTCAAAATATTGTTTCAGAACCTGACAGAGCCGAATATGGCGATTTTCAAACCAATACAGAATTAGCAAACAAAGTTGCGTTTCATCTTACTACAAAAAACATTTCGCCTAAAATTGTTATTGAACCAACTTGCGGAAAAGGAAATTTTATTATTGCTTCATTGAAGCATTTCGATAACGTTAAAAAAGTTTTCGGAATTGAGATTTACAAGCCTTATGTTTGGGAAAGTAAATTCAATATCATTGATTTTTATCTGAATAATCCAACTGAAAATAAGCCCGAAATTTCAATCATTCATAGTAGCGTTTTTGACTTTGATTTTAAAACTATTTCCAAAGAAAACAGCACAAAAGGAATTTTAATTATAGGCAATCCACCTTGGGTAACAAATTCAAAATTAGGCAGTTTAAACTCATCTAATCTTCCGAAAAAAGCAAACTTCAAAAATCACAATGGATTAGATGCAATGACAGGAAAAAGCAATTTTGACATTGCCGAATACATTACTTTGATGATGATTGAAGTCTTTCAACATCAAAAAGGTAATATTGCTTTATTAGTTAAAAATTCGGTTATTAAAAATATTGTGTTTGACCAAAATAATAACAAACATCACATTGCTGATATAGAAAAGTATTCAATTGACAGTAAAAAAGAGTTTAATGTTTCTGTGGAAGCATCTTTGTTTTATTGCAAACTAAATACTGAACCCGAATTTGAGTGTGCTGAATTTTCAATTTACACTACAAACGAATTAAGAACTATCCGAAGAACAAACAGAAGAAATGAAGAAAGAAAAAGCAATCGTTTTGGTTGGTTATCGGACAAGTTTGTTTCAAACATTGACAACTATTCCAATGCCGAACAAATTGACGGAAAATGTCCGTTTGAGTGGCGACAAGGTATAAAACACGATTGTTCGTCCATTATGGAATTGGATAAAGTGAACGGACATTTTGTAAACGGACTGAAAGAAGAAATCAAATTGGAAAGCGATTTGGTTTATGGTATTTTAAAAAGTTCCGACTTGAAAAATACAGTCATAAAAGAAACGAGAAAACACACGATTGTAACGCAAAAAAAAGTTGGACAGGAAACCAATTACATCAAATACGATTACCCGAAAACCTATCAATATTTAAGCGAACATCAAGACGTTTTTAATGCGAGAAAATCGAGTATTTACAACAACAAACCGCCTTTCTCAATTTTTGGTGTAGGCGATTATTCGTTCAAACCGTATAAAGTTGCTATTTCGGGACTTTACAAAACCTTTCATTTTACACTTGTTTTGCCACAAAACGAAAAACCTGTAATGCTTGACGACACTTGCTATATGTTGGGATTTGACAAATTGGAGTTTGCCGTTTATTCGTTGATACTTTTAAACTCTGAAACGACAATGCAATTTCTGAAATCTATAACTTTTGCAGATGCAAAACGGACTTTCACAAAAGACGTTTTAATGCGTATTGACCTTTTAGAGTTGGCTCAAACTATTGACAAATCTGAATTACAAAACGAACTGAATTACATAAACGAAACATACAATTTTAATTTGACTTTGGACTTGTGGTGCGACTTCATAAACGAAATGAAACCAATTGAAAGTGGACAAATGGAATTGTTTGCATAAGCCGACATAAAAAGGCACTGTGCATAACAAGGGTTTTGCAAGAGAGCGGGTTAAGTGCTTCGTATGAAACTTTTTCGTAAATTTGAACATTCGGCTTCGTATCAAAGATAGTGCATAAAATCCGCTCCCTCGCAAAGCCCCGACCCGTTATCGGTAATGGCAAAACAACACTCTAACACAAATTCAACCGACTAACAAAAAGAGAAATTTGCCAACGCTTCGCAAAAATTAAAAGAGGTGCAACCAACCGCACAAATCCAATGCTATTGCACCACATTTAATTTTGCCCCAACACTTCCAAGCCCACCCACCACCCATATTCTAAAAATCAATCTCAAAATTTTATTTCAGATTAAAACTTTTGTGTAAATTTGTCAAAATCGTCAAGATTTAAAATTCAAGACAATGGAAGCAAATTTTGGAGAATATATAAGAAAATTAAGAACTCAAAACAATTTTACACTTACACAATTAGGTGCGAAACTTGGTATTGATTCAGGTGCTTTAAGTAAAATTGAAACTGGTAAAAAAGAATTCGATGAAAAATGCTTGGAAAATTTAGCCAATACTTTTGGTCTTGACATTGAAGATTTGAAAAGTGAATATTTTGGAGACCAATTTGCAAAAAAAATGTATCAATACAATTGTTCTCCAAAAACACTAATTGTAGCAGAAGAAAAAATGAATTATTTAAAGAATATAAACGTAAAACAGGGCGAAATAAATTTTGAAGATGAAAAATAAACCAACAGTAATTGATTTGTTTTGCGGTTGCGGTGGACTTTCTTATGGGTTCACCGAAGCAGGATATAACGTACTTTTGGGTATTGACCATTGGAAAGATGCGATTGTAACTTTTGAAAATTCTCACCAAAACGCAAAAGGAATTGTAGCGGATTTATTTACAGAAACACCAAAAGATATTGTCAAAAAAACAGGTATAAAAAACGCTGACATAATAATTGGTGGTCCGCCTTGTCAAGGTTTTTCCATTGCAGGAAAACGAATAATTAATGATGAACGTAACCAACTTTACAAATCGTTTGTAAGTTTTGTAAAACATTTTCAACCGAAAGTTTTCTTAATGGAAAATGTTCCCAACATTGTTTCTATGGGAAAAGGTATTGTGAAAGACAGTATAATAAAAGACTTTGAAAAACTTGGTTACACTGTAGTTTACAAAATTTTATTAGCTTCAGATTTTGGCGTTCCACAAAATAGAAGACGAGCGTTTTTTATAGGCACAAAAAACAAAAAAGAGTTTGTTTTTCCCGAACCAACGACCGAAAAACATATAACTTCAAAAGAAGCCATATCGGACTTACCAAAAGACACTTTGGAAGACGGAAGCAAATACCCTATCAAACCTCAAAATGAATTTCAAAAGATGATGAGAAAAAACTCCAAAGGAATTTTCAATCATCAAATTACAATTCATAATGAGAAAACAATTGAAATTATTTCGATGGTTCCCAACGGTGGAAATTATAAGAGTTTACCAAAAGAACTTCATCAGACAAGAAAAGTAAATATTGCGTGGACGAGATTAAATAGTCAAAAACCGAGCTTCACGATTGACACAGGACACAATCATCATTTCCATTACGAGTTTGACCGTGTTCCGACAGCAAGAGAAAGTGCAAGATTGCAATCTTTTCCCGACGATTATATTTTCAAAGGAGGAAAAACAAGCCAGTTAAAACAAATTGGCAATGCAGTTCCGCCATTATTGGCTAAAACTATTGCAGAAGAATTAATTAAATATATTTAAAGTATGTTCAATCCAGATATTCAATATAGATGCACCATTATTCGAGGTAAAGCACAAAAGGAATTAGACAACCTTTTGCCAGCTTATGCTAATATTGTAGCTGAAATATGTCCTTGCACAAAGGAAGTTTTTGACCAAGAATTCAATGACAGACTATCTCAAATTATCTACATTGATGATTTTGAAAATCTTGGAGACAACAATCAAAAAACGATTAGAAATCACATCACCGAAATTGCAGGGAAACTTTTTGGGTTGTACTATTCTGACGAACATTACATTTATGAAAGTCCGAGTAATGAAAAACTTTTGATTGATAACGACCAACCTGCATTTTTCAAAAATCTTTGTTTGAATTTTCAGTTTCCTAACGGAACTCAAAAAATCCAAACTATTGAAGAACGAATAAATGATGGAGTAAAGTTTAAGCCATTTCACTTTGTTTTGACTTTACTTTCACTTGCCCAAAAAAGTAAAATTTTACTAACCAAAGATGAAATTGGTTATTACGTTTTAAATGCAAAACAAGTTTTGCAAGGAAAAATTTCCGTAGAAGAAGTTTTAGGAACAATCCTAAAAGACAGAGCAAACAACATTACCAAAAAATTAGAAGCAGGTTCTTTTCACACACAACACATAAGAGAACAATTCAACTTGTTGGTTTTGGCTAACTTAATTATCATTGACGGAAATAATTTGGTAATTAATAAAGCTGAAAAAGAAATTATAGATGTTTTTGTTTCCGAATTGGCTCAACCTTTACAATTTGACATCTTCAAATATGACTTGACTAATGATGAAGATAAGAAGCAAATGTATTTTGATTGGTCAGTTTATTTTGGGAAAATTGCAGTTTCAAACCCCGAAATATTATCAACTTCAATAGAAGCACTACAACGTGAAGAAATCGAAAAACCAAAAGTTCCACAAAGAGGAAGTGATAAAACTATTTTGGGAGATGAGGGAGAAGATTTTGTTTTCGATTTAGAAAAAGAACGAGTAAGTGCAACGCACCCACGTTTAGTAAATAAAGTATTGCTTTTAGGAAAACAAAGAGGTTTAGGTTATGATATTTCTTCTGTAGAAGCAGATGAAAACCGTGAAGAACCTGAATTTGCAAGGTTTGTAGAAGTTAAATCTACAAAACGTATCACTGAACCAGACTTAAACGATAATTCTTGGACTGATACAATCAACTTAACAAGGAAAGAATGGATTGCAGCAAAACAATATCGTTCTGCATACAACATTTATAGAGTTTACTTTACTCCAAATTCAACCATAGTAAGAAAAATAAACGACCCTTTCGGAAAAAACGAGAGTAGAATTATTACAGTTTTACCAACCTTATACAGAATGGACTTTGGTTCTGAAAGTATTGATAAACAATATTAATTATGGAAAAAAAAATTAAAGTAGCATCATTTTTTTGTGGCTGTGGAGGCTCGGATTTAGGAATACTCGGAGGTTTTAAATTCCTAAAAGATAATTACGAACCGCTTCCATTTGAGATTAGTTATGCATTGGATTTTGACAAGTATGCAATTGAAACATACAACGCAAATTTTGAGCATCCAGCGATTTGTGATGATATTAAAAACGTAGATATTAACGCAATCGAGGATTTTGATTTATTGCTTGGTGGCTTTCCTTGTCAATCATTCAGTACAGTAAATCCAAATAAAGACACGAACGATGATAGAGCAAATCTTTACAAAGAACTTGTAAAAATCTTGAAAGCAATACAACCTAAATTTTTCGTTTGTGAAAACGTAAAAGGATTGGTAACACTTCAAAAAGGAGAAATTCTTAAAAAAGTTATCACAGAATTTGAAAGTGTTGGTTACAAAGTAAAATACAAAGTATTACTCGCTTCAAATTTTGGAATACCACAAAAAAGAGAACGAGTTTTTATCGTTGGAGTACGAAATGATGTAAATATTGATTATAAATTTCCATTAGAAACACATTCGGAAAGCAATCTTTTCAGTACAAAAAAATGGGTTCCATTAAAAGAGGTAATTCCTCAATTAGCTATTGATGACGAAAAATATTATTTCTCTCAAAGAGCAGTTGAGGGAATGAAAAATGCAAAAAACAATATGAAGCGTGGTTTGTACCAAGACTTGAACGGACAATGCCTAACAGTAACTTCGCATTTAGCAAAGACAAGTTTAAATTCTCGTGACCCTGTTTTGTTAGTTAATCCTGAAAAAGAAATTTACAGACGTTTTACTCCGAGAGAAGCTGCAAGCATTCAGTCGTTTCCCATAAGTTTTGAATTTCCTGTAAGTGAAACCCAAGCGTATAAGCAAATTGGCAATGCAATTCCACCAGTTTTAATGTGGCACGTTGCAAATGCTTTAGCTGAAAGTTGTGAGAACGTAAATATAAATATTCAAATAAACGAACTACAAAAAATCTAAACATTTGGTAGCACATTTGCATTTTTCTAACCGCACAAAGCAAAACAAAAATGCAAAAGAGCTACCAAGCAAACGCTCAAAAAAGCGAAAAAAAGAGCCACTACCGATAACAAGGGTTTTGCAAAAGAGCGGGATAAGTACAAAATTCAACATTTGTGCTTTCTATCCGCAAAAACCATTTTTTATTTGCTGAAAAAATGTAAATTAGCAAATAAAAAAATGGTTTTGCTACGTTTGTGCAAAGTTGAAAGTTCCATCTTTCTAATCCGCTCCTTCGCAAAGCCCCAAAACGTTATAGCCAATTGTATGACGACCGTGCTAACTTTGAACATTTCAGCTTTGAACTAACAGACAAATAATAAAAATATGGCAGTAGGATTTACACCAAAACACATTGAGGACTTTCCTCTAAACGACTTGACACAAGAACAATTCCTTGTGCTTGCAAACGAGACAGCAATAAAAACAGGTTGGAAAGTTGGCTACCTAAGCGACAACGGACTTATTGCTTATACGGACAACGGAATGTTTTCTTGGAACGCAGAAGTTAAAATCAAAATAGAAAACGGAGTTGCAAATATTCAAAGTGCATCAACAGGAAACGAAATGATGGACTGGGGCAAAAACAAGAAAAATGTTGCCAAATTCGTTTCCAATTTTGACGAACTAAAACCGACTTTAACGAAAGAAGAGCTTGACACAAAATATCAAGAACTAAAAGAACAACTTGTTTCACAAGAAGAAGATATTTTAAAGTTGCCACCCGCAACTACGACAGAACAAATCAAAGATTTCTTCTCAATTTTCAAGCCGACACAAGGTTTTTTCATTACACCAATTCTATTAGACTTGAATATTCTAATTTTCATTTTAATGGCAATTAGTGGTGTAAATATTATGTTGCCTGACAATGAAAGTTTATTGAATTGGGGTGCAAACTTCCGACCAATGACTTTGGAAGGCGAATGGTGGCGACTAATAACAAATTGCTTTTTGCATATTGGAATTTTCCACCTGCTTATGAATATGTATGCTTTGCTTTATATTGGTATTTTGTTAGAGCCACATTTGGGCAGGACAAGATTTATTTCCGCTTACCTACTAACAGGAATGACAGCAAGTATTGCAAGTTTATGGTGGCACGACCTTACAATTAGTGCTGGTGCATCGGGTGCAATATTTGGTATGTATGGTGTTTTTCTTGCTATGCTGACAACAAATTTAATAGAGAAAACTGCACGAAAATCTTTATTGACAAGTATTGCAGTTTTTGTTGGTTACAATTTAATCTATGGACTTAAAGGCGGCATTGACAATGCCGCTCATATTGGCGGTTTACTTGGCGGACTTATTATTGGATACGCTTTAATTCCAAGCCTAAAAAAACCTGACGAAAATAAATTGAAATTCGGGACAATTGGTTTGTTGACAATTCTAATTCTTGTTTCGTCTTTTGCTGTTTACAAAAAACTACCAAACGACATTGGAACATACGATGCTAAAATCAAGGAATTTGTTTCAATGGAAGCAATGGCATTAGAAGTCTATAATTTGCCACCAAACACACCTAACGACAAAATACTTTACGGAATTAAGGACAGAGGAATTTATTATTGGAACGAAAACATAAAGTTACTTGACAGTTTCAAGGACTTAGATTTGCCTCTTGAAATCAGAACTAAAAACAGACTTTTGAAGGAGTATTGTGAACTAAGAATAAAAAGTTATGAATTACTTTACAAAGCTATTTCGGAGGACACAGACCAATATAGAACACAAATAGAAGATTACAACAAGCAAATAGAAGCAAAAATTAACGAGCTTGGCGGTGGACAACAATCACAATAGACATACGGACGAAAGAACAACTGGCTATAACACGGGTTTTGCGTCAGGCGGGCTGACGTGCAAACTTGAAACTTTGTGCTTCTATTCAAGTTCAGTGCTGGCAGACAGTTTTGTGCTCCGAAACCCGCCCGAACGCAAAGCCCGAAACCGTTATGCCTCACCCTAAAAGACGACACAACAGACAATGAACGTAGGAAGTAAATATGCGATATATTCAGTTTTGATAGGTGCGACTATTGCGTATTCAATAATGACATTTTTTAGTTACGAAGGAAATTTGCTCAAAGCACTAAGTTGGATTAAAGAATGGAATTACGTTTCAAATTTATTGGTTGGACTTTTTGGACTTTTGCTTTTTGGCTACTTTTTCGGAAGACTTGCAGCCAAAGAAATTATTGAGAAAAAGAGAGACCATACGTGGGTAGGCTTTAAGTATGGCATTTTGACATTATGGTCAGGAACTTTGTTGGGTAGTTTGATTGGCTTCTTTCAAGAAGGCTTCAAGAGTATTGGAACACACGATGACCCTTTTGTTGACTACATTTATAAACCGATGTTTTGGGTAACATTTTTTGGACTTTTACCAGTTTTGTTCGTTGGTTTTTGGTTTGGCAGACAAATAAAGAAACACTCAAAATGAAAATTTATTTAACAGACCAGAAAAACAAGTTCAAACAACACCTTGACTTTTTAAAGACCAAGAATGTAATGGCCTATGACAAGACTCGGCTGACAGAGAAAATTACGACCATTGAAATCAATACAACAAAGAAAATTGACCAATTAAATCTTGACTTTCTGTTCGACTATCAAATTTTTCCAGACAACATTATGACCTTTAAGAACCAGTGGACGGACGAGAATAGAAAAATGAAAATTGGCGACACAATCGCACAACAAGTTTACGTTCCACCGACAAAGACATTTTCACAGAAAATAATTTTTGGTGTAAGAGTTAACGCAATCATTGACCAAGCAGACAAGAAAGGATTTAGTTACGAAACACTTGAAGGACACGTTGAGAAAGGTATTTCGACTTTTACAGTTGAACAACTTGACAACAACCTTATTTTTAAAGTTCAGACTTACTCGACACCAGGAAACATTTTGACTAAATTACTCGGACCGATTTTTTCTGTTCCATATCAGACATTTTGCACAAAGACCGCATTGAAAAACGTAAAAAGACAATTAGAAAATCAATGAAACGGACGACAGAAAAAGAAGGGCGAAGGCATAACATCACCTATACGCAAGCAGGGGTTTCGTGCTTCGTAGGACAGGAAAGTGCTAAATTTAAAGTTCAGTTCTTCGTAGGAAGTTCAGTGGTAAAAAACCCTGCCTGCGTATAGCTGAGCACCGTTGTGTGCAATGGTAAAAAAGACACTGAAACAACAAATAACCCGACAAAAAAGAGTAACTTTGCACCTTAAAAATAACATAAGTAAATATATAAGATGACACTTTGGAACAACGACACTGAAATACAATTTTTTACAGAAGCATTAAAAAATTTTGCTTCCCCTGAACAGTTATTCTATAATTTACAAAGTGGATATTTTGCCTATGTTCCTAAAGGCTTGGACGCAGAAGGGCAAACTTTACAAAGCAGAAATTCACTTATTGGACAGTTCACTGAAAAGTGGAGCAAAACACTTTTTGAACCAATCGCTAAAGAATTAGGATTATACGCTGTAAACAGTGTAGTTTGTGACGAACTTGGTTTATCAAGACAATCAAGTGCTGACCTTGCATTTTGCACAACAAACAATACAGTGCAAAAACCCGAAAACATAAAACTTCTATTTGAGATTAAAATGAGTGTAGTTTCCAACTATAAATACACTCACCCAAACAACGTAGAATATATTGGAGACTATAAACAACACAAAGGAAATCCTGCATTGTTACGTTCTGACTCAATGCTTAAAGCAATTGGCAAATCAATCAATATTCGTGTTTCAGGTATTGCTTCAACAAAAATCCCTGTGGTTGTTTTAGGAAACAGCCCAATAACTGACAGTTATGTTAAAAAGGTAGATTTTCTGAAAACTTCAGGGGTTATTCAAGGTTTTTGGTCATTAAACCCTAAACCTACAAACTCTGACTATGTGAAGAATACACCCAAATTAGGTTTCCAAACAATTTTAGACAAAGACCAGCTCTTTAACAATTGCAAAGAACTTGTAACCAATGATATGAATTACTTTTCTTCAATGATTTCAAAATTAAAACTTGGGGAGATTATAAGAATTGCAAGTCAAGAAGCAACCGATATTGCAAAAGCAGAGAAATTTTTAACCTTAATCCGAAGCTAAAATGAAAAGACCAAAAGGAACAGAAACAAGTGCTTTCGGAACAAACGGAAGAATTAACCACGACAGCTCAAAGTTTTATAATTCTAAGCTTTACAGTGAACTTGGCGATAAAAAAATTCTTGACAAGAGTGAAAATGACTTTCCAGACAATTTAGAAAATAAATTTATTCTTGGTTCGGCTGAGAATATGAAAGAGTTGCCTGACAACTCAGTTCATTTAATGATTACTTCACCGCCTTACAATGTTTCAAAAGAATATGATGAAGATTTATCGCTAAAAGAATATTTGCAACTTTTAGAAAACTCTTTTAGAGAAACTTATAGAGTTTTAGTTAATGGTGGACGGGCTTGCATAAATGTAGCCAATCTTGGAAGGAAACCATACATACCACTTTCTGACTATATTTCTAAAATGATGATAGACATTGGCTTTAATATGCGTGGAGAAATCATTTGGAACAAGGCAGCAAGTGCAAGCCCTTCAACAGCTTGGGGTAGTTGGCAAAGTGCAGCTAATCCAATTTTAAGGGATATACACGAATATATTTTAGTTTTTTCAAAAGGTGACTACAAAAGAGAGAAAGGGAAAAAAGAAAATTCCATAACAAAAGAACAGTTTATGGAGTGGACAAAATCTATATGGACAATGAACGCAGAAAGTGCAAGAAGAATTGGACACCCAGCACCTTTCCCAGAAGAACTTCCGTATAGACTAATTCAACTTTATTCGTTTAAAGGAGATATGATTCTTGACCCTTTTATGGGTAGTGGAACAACAGCAGTTTCTGCAATTAAATCAGACAGAAAATTTGTGGGGTACGATATTTCACAAGAATATATTGACTTAGCAGAAAAAAGACTTAAACCATTTTTAGAACAGACAACTCTAAAATTTGCGACAGTTGAAAATGACGAAGAATAGAACCACTGCACACAACAGGCGTTTGGCTCAATGGCGGGTGAAGTGGTTAATTCAACATTCTACCTCTCATCAATCCGCCGCGGCGGATGGTGTATTGACAGTTTTGAGCTCCGAAATCCGCCACTGCGCCAAGCGCCAAAACGTTATACGCAAGTAGGCAGCTTAGTTTCCACTTCCTAACATTTAACAAGACATCAACAGGCAACCGCACATTGTGGCACATTGGCAAGGCACACAAAGCCTACGCAGCAAAAGCAAACCTTGCCAAAGAGCCACAATTTTTGGCTCACCCACCCATTAAAAACAGCTTGAATATTACGGGGCTAAAAGGTGGCGAAAGTATAAAAATGTGTGGTGTGGCGGGTAAAATAATACATCAGCTAAAATCAACCGGTACAATTATAGTTATTCCATTTGATAAGCTGAACGAAGGAATTCATCATATAAATATTATGGCTACAAATGGTAGTACTTCGTCATTCAAGGTGGTAAAAAACAAATACGATATAAATACGGAACTTAGAAATTAGAAAATCCGCACTTTATCAAACGCAGATTATACACTTTGTTTCATACTTGTACATCTCCGCATAATCCGCTTTTGGATTGATTGCCGGGAGTTTTTATGAAAACAGTTTATTCATCAGCCGTACAAATAATATGACCGCTTATGGTAATTATATCCGGTGAACCAGCGGTTTTTATCATTGTTACATTGTCAAAATCGTAGCGATAAGTAGCCTTGCCTAAATTATCTGAATGGGTAGAAAAACTATAATACCTCAGGTTTGAAATGCTCTGTGTGGCAACATCGTCGATGTTGTAAGACACATATTCTTCACTATCTAAGCTTAATTTTAAAGTAGTTATATTCTTGACTACATCAGGATTGTCATCGTATGTTATGGGCATCAATACATCAGCATCGTCTATCATAATGGAGGCGGAAAATTGATTGCTTGTTGTATTATCGATGTTTGTAGCTAATTCTATTACCTTCAAATCGTCTGCTTGCCTGCCGTAATGGCTTCCTTCTTTACTATCTGAAATGCCTTCATATAGTTCAGTTTCTCCATCATCGACTACTGATATAGCATATTCAAATGTAAAATTAGAAGGCACTGGAGCTGCATTTTCTTCGGGGTCGCAGGAGCTAAAAGTAATGCTCGCTATTGCTAATCCTATTGTTATTGTTGCTTTTTTGAAATTATTTTTCATCTTGATTTTTGTATTTATTATTGATTTAATTTTTCACAAACTTCTTATACACATTTTCCCCTTCACTTTGAATTTGAACCATATACATTCCGGTTGGCAAGGATTCTGTACTTATTTGTATTTGATTAGAACGAAAATGCAATTCGTTTATCTTTTTTCCTGAAATATCAAAGATTGCCACCTTGTCAATTACTTTTTCCGTTACTATATTTAATACTTCTTCCGTAGGATTGGGATAGAAAGTTACCTTCATTACGTCTGGTTCGGTAATGCTATTGGGAATGCTGCTACAACTATTAGGGTACGCATTTACTGTTTCTAAAGCTATCTCTTGGAGACGTAAAGCAAGGGCTGCATCGGGAGCATCAAAAGGTACACCCCATACATTTTCCAATTCATAAGGCAAGCCCACCGGACTTTTATCAAACAAGGTAGCGAAATGAATACAGGCAATAAAGTATTTTCCAATATCGGAAATATGTATATCGTCGGTAAAAATATCGGTTATCGTGTCGATACCCGGAATGGTACCCAATTCTATTTCATCATACAATCGAGCCATCCCTTGTCCGGCAGGGATAAGGCAAACAGGCACTGTAGGACTATACAAAGTATTCAAGTTATCCACTACAGATTCCCACATCGGCAGGTCATCTTCGAGTCGTTGCCGCCAAGGATTGGAATTTACATCGTCCGAACATTCGGTGGGGGTGCCGCTATTGATACAATGCCAAACTTCGTAGATAAATACTCTGGTATTAGCATTTTGGCTCAAAGCGTAATCATAAAAGAGTGAAGCGTATTCATACGTATCATCTATAATAGCGGGATAGCGAGGAACGGACTCTGTTAGTACCAAAGTAGTGAAAGTGCCATTAGGCAAGCCTCCTGTAGGATGATTATAGCCATAATATAATGGAGGATTAGGTGTATAAGTAGCACCATTTTCCCAATTCCAACGCAAGGGCGAACCCGGAATGGTTTGATATGCAGCATCAAAGCTCACATCAGGATGATCTTCAGTCATAGATAAGAGCATTTCAGCTATTTGGTCTGAAAGGCTGTGCCCAATGTAGAAGGCTTTTTGGTTGTCTTGTGCATAGCTCAATTTTATGCACATCACAGTTAATATTAATGTAGAGAATAAATATTTCATAAAATTGATTTTTTAATTTCTTTGAGTCTGTATTCTTTTTTTAAAGAATTATTGTTTGATGATTTTTCCACTTTTGCAGGTTATTCCATTTTCGTTTTTTATGGTGTAGATATAAGTTCCGGCATTCCAATGATCGATAGGGATACTGAAATTTTGCTGTCTGTTGCCAGACAGTAAAGATTGTGAATGAATTTTCCTTCCGTTGATGTCAAAAATGGAAAGGGATAAAGTTTCCGATTTTTTAGCTTCAATATTGATGTGTACGAGATTGGTTGCGGGATTGGGGAAGACATTTATGTTTCCATCGTACATTACATTCCGGATTCCGGTAGATGCTGTTTCTAATACAAACAATTCATATCCAGAAGATGCATTACTGGCGGTCATATACAGCTTTCCTTTAAAGACAGTTAAAAACATAATATTAGCATATCCTGTAGGGTCATCAACTTCAGGATTTAAGTTCATTACCATTTCGGTAGTAGTACCATCGGTACTCCATAACTCTGCTCCGTGAATACCATCATAAGCTACAAAATACAAAAGACCGTTATACAGTATTCCGTTTCGGGGGAAAGAACTTTCAGTGCTATTGATATTATACACCAAGCTTATATCATTCATCAATGTAGTGGTTGGATTATATTCAAACAGCTCCATATCAAAATCAAAATCCTGATTAAAACCTGATAAGTACAATTTGTTGTTATACACTCCAACTATATTCATTGCACCAGCCCAATCGGTATCACTTACATAACCGGTCAGTTTTATCAAATCTGTACCATTGTGTTTATATAAAAATGGTAGCTCTCCTGTACCGTCATATCCTGTAAAATAAATTTCATTGTTATAAATATGAAAATATTTGAAAGGAGCATAAAGGGGTGATGTCATTAAATAAATGTCTAACTCGCTTACCGAATTGGTAGGAATATCATAAATAGCCAATCTTGTATCTGAACCCGCACCTTGAGTAGCAATAAAAATTTTATTGCCTAATATTCCGAACTGATCTTTTGCAGATTGAGTCGTAATTCGGGGTATAATGTCGGATATTCTTTGCAAAGCATTGGTAGCCGGTGTGTACTTGTACAGTCCTCTGCCCAAAGCCGTGGTTTCGGCAGAGAAATATAATACGTTGTTATGCACCGTAAAATCGACAGGATTTGAATGTGGTGTACCGGAATTTATATCTACGACTAAGGTAATATCTGTACCATCAAATCGGTACAATTCCATTCCATTATAGTTATGAAAAGCAGTGAGATACATATAGTCGCCTATTACGGCAAAATTTCCTGTGCCAAGAATGCCGTCATCGCTACCGGGAAAAAAATCTGTAACTAAAGTCGGAGGATTTACGCCGTCATAACTATACAATTCCCTGCCTGTGGCGGGTGTGCTTGCACTGAAATACAGCTTGCACTGAAATTCGGTCAGTGTAGCAGGAAGGCTTGTTCCTGTCGGATTAAGGTCATATACCAAATCTATTTGTGCCACTACGGTATGATGGAGTAATACAATACTCATCATACAAAGCACTGATTTTAATTTTTTCATAATTTCATTTTTTTAGAGATTTATAGCAAAGTGCTTATTCCAAAATCTTGGCAATTAATAATTGAAATTTTTAGTCTGGTGTTTTATCATAAGTAGCCACGTCCGTAGTTCCCGTATCGGGATTAGGAGAGTTTACAGTCAATATTCCACCTGAAATACTGTAAGTAGAAGTGGCAGGAGGTTCTGTTCCTAATGTGATGGTAACAGAATTGCCACTTTGGGTATAAGTGCCTTCTCCATTTATCAGCTCACAATCCACATCATATATGGCATAAGCCTCAAAAAGAAATCTACCATCGTTTGTAAATTCTACACTGGATTTCTTTTCACAGTCGCTTACTGCTACTCCGTTTTCGGTTTCCAAATACCATTTGCCCGATATTAATTGCAATTCGGGTTCGGTGTCTTTGTCTTTTTTGCAGCCTACGCCAAGTATTAAGGTAAGTGCTATTAGAATGATCTGTTTCATAATTGTTGATTTTTAGTTGTTAGTTTTTAATTTTTAATTGTTAGTGAATAAAGACCTATAAGGTTTTCAAAAATCTTATAGGTCTTCGCCCGTTTACAGAGCTGTTATTCATAGTCGCTACAATCTGTATTGCGCATTTCTTCTAAACTTTCACGCATTTCGGGTGTAACTAAGCCACCCGGACATCTGTCAACCTTTTCCATTAGCTTAATGCTGGCATCTTTCAAATCCTGACAGGTTGCCTCAGTGGGATTGCTATTAAAAGCTTGCCCAGCCACTGTAACAGCCTCTGTATCTGAACGAATATCACAGTCTAAACTTTCACCGCCATTTTTTTTGCAGGAGTTTAAAGTACTCATTATTGTTGCTGTCATTCCTACAGTCAATACGATGTGTGTTATTTTCTTTTGGTTCAATAGATTTTTCATATTCTTAATTGTTTTTTAAATTTTAGATTAAATAGTTAATGTTGTTTTCTTTATTTGCAATTGATTAATTCACTACACATTGGATATATCCACTTGCGGTAACGTCTGCTCCTGATGAAGACACATTGCTAAGCACCACACCGCCAAACTCATAACGGAAAGTAGCTTTATCTATACCTGCCGATGAAGTAGCATAATCGTGTTTTTTAAAATTACTTATGCTGTGCGTACCGGTAACAGGAGAAGATGAGCTTGGTAGGCTTGAAGTATAATGCTGTGCTTTGTCAAAAAGCATTAAATTTATTAAAGAAGATTCAGAAAAATTCTTTCTTTTACTACCCAATGGCAGAAGATTATCTCCGTCAATGATAAAAGCCCCGCTAAGCTGATTATCTTTCCCTCCATCTATACCAAAAGCAGCAAAGGGTACATATTTTTCATCTCCGTCATTTTCGCATAATTGCCCCGTGTTTTTATTCGATACGCCCTCAAATATTCTGCCATCGCTCAATTCTATGCGATAAGTGGTTTTATATTCTTGGTTTGTATTATTGGGAGTGGGCGTTTTGCCTTTGCCTCCACAAGAGTAAAGTGTGATACCTATTATAAAGGCTACTGTTAATACTAATATTTGTTTCATAATTGTTGATTTTTTAATTGTTAGTTGATAATTGTCTGAACTATGTTTTTTTTTGATTTGTGTGATTACTGTGATTTGTTTTTTCTATAAACATCTGACCTTTTCAAGGTCTTTTTTTCCTGACCAAATAATTCGTAATTCCTAATTCTTAATTATTTTGTTACTGTTTCCGTATTGATCTGAAATGATATAGATACCACTTGCCAAATTGCTCATATCTATTTGTGTTTGCCCCGGAGCAATGTCCTGTAATTTTTTTCCTTGCATATCATACAGCGTGAAAGCGGTCGGTTGTTTTACTGCTATGTGTATAATATGGTCAGTAGGGTTAGGATACAAAGCAAAGTTGTTTTCTTTTTGCGGATTGGTAATGCTCGTAGGTGTAGTAGTCAGCTTCCAAAGCTCTGCACCGGCACTGTTGTAGTCGGCCATAAAGTAAAATGAACCATTAAATACGATAAACTCGTGGTCAAATTCATTTAAAGGGTCAGCATTAGGTGCAATGTCGGGTTGTATTTTGCGGGTACCTGTTGCTGTGCCGTCCGATTCCCAAAGCTCAAAGCCGTTGATACCATCATTGGCTGCGAAATAGATTTTATCATTATACACTGTAAATCCGGCAGCTCCACTGCTTCCACTTGGGTTGATATCTTTGAGCATCTGCGTACCAGCAGTAGTACCGTCTGTAACCCAAAGTTCATAACCATTGGTACCGTCATTGGCGGCAAAGTAGAGCTTACCGTTAATCTCAGCATACCCCCACGTATCGAAACCGTTTCCACTCGGATTGATGTCTCTCACCATTTGTGTACCTGCGGTAGTACCATCTGTAACCCAAAGTTCATAGCCATTAGTGCCGTCATTGGCATTGAAATACAGCTTACCGTTGTATTCGGTAAAATACCGGGGGTAGCCGTCTCCGGTCGGATTAATGTCTTTGAGCATCTGCGTACCCGCTTCCGTACCGTCTGTAACCCAAAGCTCGAACCCATTGGTAGCATCTTTGGCATTGAAATACAACTTACCATTGTATTCGGTAAAATACCAGGGGCTGCTGTTACCACTACCCGGATTGATGTCTTTAACCATTACTGTACCTGCTTCCGTACCGTCCGTTACCCATAGCTCTGTACCGTTAGTGCCGTCAGAAGCTCTGAAATACAACTTACCGTTGTATTCGGTAAATCCAAGGGGGTCGCTGTTATCTGTACCGGGGTTAATGTCTTTGAGTAGCTGTGTACCAGCTTCCGTGCCATCTGTAACCCATAGTTCAGTACCGACAGACGGAGATTTTGCCTGAAAATAAATCTTATCATTGTATCGGGTCAGGGAAGCAGGTTCGCTGCTGTTTGTAATAGAGCCAGGGAAGATGTCTTTGACTAATTCTGTTCCTGCCTCTGTACCATCGCTAACCCATAGCTCTCTACCTCCTACCCAGCTCGTAGCACTCATATACACTTTGTCGTTTAGCTCAGTCATATACATAGGTGAAGAAGCGCGTCCTGAAGCCATATTGATTTTAAGCATTTGTGTACCTGCTTCTGTACCATCAGTTACCCATAACTGTTGTTTGTCTGCATCGGTATAGGCAGAGAAAAAAAGCTGCCCATTACATTCTGCGAAATATAAGTAAGCACCATAGCTGTCTCCAGCTCCTGGGTTGATGTCTTTGACCATTTCAAAGGTCTGTGCTGAGGCAATGCTACCCATAAGCAACGTTGCGGATAAAATAAAATATCTTGCTTTCATAATTATTGTATTTATTGATTTGAAAAATAGTTTGATAAGACCTATAAGGTTTTCAAAAACCTTATAGGTCTTCTTTTATAGAATATTAATCGATATAACTATCTCCCAAAGCGTTACTTATATAAGTGATGCTACTCAGTGTAGGGAAAACACCTGTATATCCGGATATGCCGTACCCGGCACTATTGGATATAGTGCAATTATTCATCATTAGCTTAAAATCAGTATTAGCAAAATTGCCTGCAGTTACGCCTGCCGCCTCAGAAGTGCCGTTTCTGTGAGTTCCGCCGGCTCTGTCCACCACCACATAATTCAGTACAGAAGCGGGGTGTCTTGTTTCCATCATCAGACCGTCCCAATAGGCTTCGTTATCGGCACATTGCAAGCGTATAGGATTGCTTTCCGTTCCGTTGAACTTGATGTAGCCGGGATTAGATGGATTAGCCCTGAAAGCGGTTTGGGGATCAAACTGCATCGTAACTCCTGCTTCCACGTCCAGATTACCTTCGGAGTGTTCTATGTCATCTTTTATATGGTAAGGAATATTGGTGTTTTTCCAAACCGTATTTTCATTTATAAGCCCTTTTCTTACTTCGATACTTTGCTTACCGTTGCCGGTATAGGTGTGGTCTGTACCGCTTACGGAATGTATCGTTCCGGGATTGATAGAAATAGGATTTTCTTTGTTATTGGTAAAGGTGTTATTTTCAAATTTTGTGAGTGGATTGACTCCTTCATAAGCATAACCGCCTGCAAAAACACCGTAGTTGGCACTTTTGGAAAAGGTACAATTGCTTACACTTACGCGTGTATTCCTGTCAATCATAAGATTCGCTGGTTGTACTCCAGCCCAACCTGTAAACGTGCCGGCACCGCCGTTTTCAAAAATGCAATGGTCAAACTCATTTCTTGGGTTGTCGGAAGTAATGCCTATGGCTTTCCAGCTTCCCAGTTCATCATTTTTGCCGCGGAAGCGTATCGGCAGGCTTGCCGTTCCTTTGGCGATAATAGCACCACCATTGCCTACATAAATTCCTGTATTATTTTCAAATACAATTTCTGTACCCGGCTCTATTATGAGTTCTGCGTTATCCCTGAAATCCACCTGACAGGTTATAATATAATCCACTCCGTCGGTATGGTTGCTCCAGACGGTGGGTTCATCTATATGTCCACACCATTCAATGGTGTTGGGGGTGATAGTGCCTGGACCAGGGCCTGGATCGGGTTCTGGAGAGCTTCTATCGCAGGCTGTAAATGATAATGCTATTCCTGAAAAAAAGGCTGTAAGCATTAAGCTGTTTTTTCTGTTTAGAATGTTTGCTGATTTCATATTATTTTATTTAAAGTTTAAAATTTGAGTGGCTGATGTTTGTATTATTTTTTTTTAAAATTTGCTTTCTTTATTAATTTGTTTTGGTGGATGATATTGATTTCATAGTTTCCTTTTTCTAAATGATTGACATTGATATATATTTTTTTATCCGGTAGCTTTTCGATTTTTGCTATGTATTTTTCCTCCTTTTTTGCCATCTTGATTCTTATTCATTTTTCAATCTGACTGCAATATAGACTCGGACAAAAAAAAATCCTTATTACTATTGTAACAAGGATTATAAACATTGTAACACTGTTTTTATATATTGAATTTCATATAGTTACAAATATGAAAAATGTTATTTTTATGGGTTTTGGTACATTATTTTGAGCTATCTATGTGGAGAAAATAAATAGTGAATAACAGACAGTGTTTGAATTTTCAACTGTCCTCAGTCCACGCTCCATTGTTATCCCGGAGGAGGAATGTCTTTTGTCAATTATTAATTGTCAATTATTTTAGATTGCTTCATCCGCACCATTACGCAGGCTTCGCAATAACAATGGGATATAAATTCGTTCAGAATGAGAGTAGAGAGCCGTCTTATAATTCATTCGTAATTCTCAATTCCATCATTCTTTCACAAACTTCACGCTGCCCTGCCTGCCATCCTGAGTCCTGAGACTGATTATATACATTCCGCTGCTGAGGGAGGAGATATCTATCGTTTCGTTTGGCAGCGTGGTGGTATGCGACAGCATACGCTGGCCTGTACTGTTGTAAATCTCTACTGCTGTACCTGCTGTGGATTTGTCTATAGTCAGGTGCTGGTGTGCAGGATTGGGATAGACGATAAGCTGAGACGAAAGACCGGGTACAGTGATACCCGTACCGCCTCCGGTGGTGACCTGCTGAGCGATTACTTTTATGCCACAAGGGCTGTATATCACTATACTCACCTCATAAGTACCGGCTGCTGCATAAGTATGGCTTGCAGTAAATCCGCTGACCATAGCACCATCGCCAAACTCCCAGCGTACACTATCCACCGTGCCGCCCGTACCCGTATAGGTAAAATTAACCGTAGTACTGCCCGAAGCCGAACTGTAGGTAAAATCAGGTACAGGCAGCACACAATCACAATCTGCCGATCCGTACTTGGCTACAAAGAAATCATTATACCCCCCGCCTAATTTTTCAAGTGTAACCGATGGAAGCAATACCTGGTACGGAAGACTGCCGCCTACATAAATATTACCTTTTTTATCAGCAATAAGGTCAGTTGTTCCAGGACCAACCCCAGTCATTCTAAATGTATCAATATTCTTCACAGGCGTTCCTGTGTGAGCATTGAAATGAGCAATGTGATTAAAAACATCTGCAAGAGAAGCAGTAACGGTATCCGCTTTCCAGGAGAGGAAATGCATCCATCTGTCACTTACAGACACTACTCCATTAGCATAACAAATACCCCTCAACATTGGAGAATAGTCATTTTCTGCATTCCTTGCCCACCTGAGACTACCAGTACTATCAACTGATAGAATAAAAGGTGTACCAAAAAGAGAGGATATTGAATTCGTATATGTATGTCCGAAAAAAAGATTTCCCTGTTCAGCCGCACCACATATATAGATATTGCCCTGTTCATCTATTCTTGGCCTGCTATAAGGTACATTTAACCAACCTGAGGGAGAAGATTGCTCTACCCATAGGCTGTTACCACTGTTGCCGAATGCGGCAAAATACATTGGATATCCACCACTACCGTCACTTATACTTGTAGAGCCGAATGTTAAGCTGCCCCAATCAGAGGTATAATTGCCTGATAAATAAAACCTGCCAGAATTATGGTCGCGCACGAAGCCGGTTCGTTGATCTTTTAGATTTACAAGGTCAGGCTCTATGCCGGTAATCGATACAGACATATCCACTTCTTTGACATCTAAAAAGTCTCCGTCCTTATTGTAGCGCATCAACCAGAACCCATTAGCAGCAATGACACAGTCATCGCTGTAAACTCCGGGTGCCAGATGTGCCAGTACATAAACATCACCACTCGGTGCCACATCCAGCCCTATAGGGGTACTATTGTGCGCAGAACCAAAAAGTGTTACTGTATCAGCTTGCGGCATCCTCAACCACTGAAATATGCCAGATGTATCATATTTGACTATATACCAGCTCTTAGGAGAGTGGAAAGGAGATACGTCTATGTCAAAGTAAATGTATTCTGATCCGTTTACGGTAGTAGGATCCATAAGTGTAGTACCTGTAAAATATAATCCACCCAAACTATCTATTGCCAATGAAGATCCAATAGGACCCATAGACCCCGTTCCTCCAAAAATCTTAGTCCATATATGTGCACCATTACAGTCCCATTTAGTAAGACTAAGTCTGTTATTGGCACTGTCGCTGATATTGCCATCTATATTGGCTGGTGATCCCTCGGAAAGCACTGCCAGCAAATAAAGGTTTCCATTGGCATCCGTCACCATTTCTACCTCTCCCTCGGTAGTGGTGCCACCCTCGGGGCTGCCTCCCCGCTTACCCCACTGCCACCCGGTCTGTGCGGAGCTGGTGAGTGTGTAAATAAGTAAACAAAAAATGAGCGTGAAGCAGCCTTTGTTCATTTCTAATATATGTTGGTGAATTATATAATAGACAGATTGATTTAACAAAAGGTTAGGAATGTGTCGGTTTTTTTCTAAGCTTGGTAAAAAACGGGCTTTGCATTTCCTCTCATTGAAATTTTGCTACGCAAGAGAATAGTTCTTCATTTCGCTACGCTACATTCAGAAAGAAAATGGGGAGCGAAAATGTTTCGTTCAGAATGGCAATTGGGAGGAAACGCTAGGTTCAGAATGACAAATTTGATGATTTTGATTTTTGAATTATCTACAAATTAGCGATATACTCTTTGGGTGTTTCTCCATACACCTCTTTGAAACATTTGGAGAAATAAGATACATCATTGAAGCCGACGGTATAGGCGATTTCGGTAATATAACTATTGCCTTTTTTCATTAATTCGGCTGCTGCTTTGAGGCGTTCATTTCGTATAAATTCTGTGGTAGTAACATTGAGCAGGGTTTTTAACTTTCGGTGCAGTTGCATCCGGCTCATTGCTAGTTCCGAAGCAAAATCATCGGTAGAGAAGTTGGGGTTTTGCAAATGGCTTTCCATCACTTTGCTGAGTTTTTCCAAAAACTGCTCATCCAATGAATTAATCGTAATGTCCATTGGTTTCAGCACCAATTCTTGGCTGTATCGCTCTTGTAGTTTTTTGCGTTCCGTTATTTGCTGACGAACGGTTTCTTTTAAAATTTCGTTGTTAAACGGTTTGGTAAGGAACGCATCGGCAGTGCTTTTCAGACTTTTTAATCGGGCTTCGTCTGAGGTTTTGGCAGTGAGTAATATAACAGGAATAAAGGAAGTGAGTTCATTGGTTTTAATCTGTTGGGTAAATTCAAAGCCGTCCATTTCGGGCATCATCACATCGGAGATAATGCAGTCTGGTATTTCTTTTTGGGCAATTTTGAGTGCCGTTTTTCCATCTTCTGCTTGCAGTACTTGGTACTCTTTTTCAAAAATCTGTTGTACCACCGTTCTTATTTCGGCATTGTCCTCTACGATTAATAAAATGGGCAGTTCATTACCAGAGGGAGTTTCAATGTTTGAAATTTCAGCAATTGCTGCTTCGGTTTTATTAGCAATGATGATATTTTCATTTGTAGCCTGGCTTAAAGGTAGGTTTACTGAAAAGTTCAATACCCCATTCTTCAAGGTAGGTTCTACGGTTCCCTGATAGAGCTCCACTAATTCTTTAACAAGTGCCAAACCAATACCAAAACCATTTTGGGTACTATCCTTTTGATGGAAGCGTTCAAATAACTTGGGTAAATCATTTGTTTGTAAAATAGTTCCTGAATTGGAAACGTTGATTTTTAGTGTTTGGTTTTCTATTTGGGAAGTAAAGTTTATTTCCTGATTGTTGGGTGTATATTTAATGGCATTGGAAAGCAGATTACTTACAATTTTTTGGATTACATCTTTGTCAAACAAATGATTTTCTGCCGCATTTTGTATTTGTGATGAAAATTGCAATCCTTTTTCCTGAGCCTGATAAGCAAAAGGTTCGGTTATGGATTTTAGGAACAAAGCAATATTTCCTTCTTTCAAAATCAATTGCAGCTTACCACTGTCTAATTTGGAAAGTTCTAAAAGCTGATCCACGAGTTCCAGCATACGATTGGAGTTTTTGTCAATCAGCGAGAGTTGTTTTTTTTGTTGTTGGTCAGAAATTTCGGTTTGCAGATTTTGCAAAGGACTTTTTATTAACGTAAGCGGTGTGCGAAATTCGTGAGAGATGTTGGCAAAGAAGCGGGATTTCAGCTCGTTGAGTTCTTTGATTTTGGCGGCGGTTTTTATTTTATTTCTGTTGTAATAAATCCAGGCAAAAGCCCCGGCAGCCAATAGTAAAATAATAGAAGCTAAGAGTGCAAATTGGTTTCTGCGTTTTTGCTGCGCCAGTTCGTTTTCGGCAGAGAGCAATTCTATTTGTTGTTGTTTTTTTTCGGATTGGTATTTCGTTTCGAGTTCTTGAGTTTTTTCTATGTTTTTTCTGTAGTCAAGACTGTCTTTAAGTGGTATGTAAGCTTGATAATAATTAGATGATGCTTTGTAGTCTTGGGTTTTATATTTGAGATCGGCAAGATTTAAAAGACATTCTACTTGTCCGAAAATATCAGATATATTTTGTGAAATCTCCAAAGCTTCCATATAAAATTGAATACTTGCAGTGTAATCTCTTTTTTCTTTTTTCGTATCAGCTAATCCCATTAAACTTGATATCATACCTGTTTTATGATTTATCTCTCTACTGACGTTCAAGGCTTTGGAATAATATTCGCTTGCTTTTTCTATTAAATTTTGATCTGTATAAATATGAGCCAATCTCAAAAGAGTCTGTACTTCTCTCGGTTTGTCTTTTTCGGCTATGTAATATTCTAAAACATAATTGTATTTTTTTTCTGCTACTTCATATTCGTCTTTCCTATAAGCAATATTTGCCAAAGTCATTTCAGAAGCAATTTCAAAATATTTAAAACCATCCTCCATTGCTATTTTGTGAGCTTTCTTAGCATATTCTTCAGCCTTTTTATAGTCTTCAATATCAATAAAAACCGCCGCAATTTCCAAATAAGTTTCAACCAATCCCGGTTTTAATTGATCATATTTACTTTGAATAGAATCTGAAAGGAGATAATATTTAATAGCTTCTTCAAAATAATGTGTTTTATGATAATGCCGAGCTTTATGATAATATGCCGCACCAAGATTTAAAGGCTCATCAAATTTTTCACACAATTCTATGGTTTTATTATATTGTATGAGTGCAGAATCATCTTTTCCATACATCATATAAGTAACGCCCAAATAAAGATTTGTGGTGGTTAACATTTTAGGACTGCCAGATTTCTCTGCATAGTATAGTGCCTGTTTCATAAAGTAAAACAAACTATCAGGAGAAATATGATTGCGCATAGCAACGGCATAAGATGCTTTAGCAAAATATGCTTCGCTATACACATAATTGTCTTTAGAACTATCTGCAAAAGCAATCAACCAGTTTCTGTAAATTTTAGCTTTATCGGAATCAATAGGTATATAAGACTTATTAAGGTCACTAAGTAAGGATGCTTTCTCTTTATGACTTTTCGCTTTAGCCAATGCATTTTCTAATGAATCTATAACAGCTTTATTTTGGGAAAATAGCGTATTGGCAAAACAGCTGATTAGAAAAAATATTAAGGATTGTAGTAAATATTTTGATTTCATAATTTCTCAAATTATAGCTTTATGAAAAGACAGAACTGCATTTAATTTTTTTTAAGTGCTAGATGAACCAATATAGCAATGCTAATAAAAAAATATCTTGTGCGGCAAAGGTAATAAATTATAGGAAATTACAATTTGGATTACCTATCTGAAATACGCTACAAACTAAAAGTAATCAACAAGAACTAAAAAATAAAATCAAAAAGGTTGTAAAACAATTTCCTTTTGCTAAAGTTTTTTAAACAGCTTTTGTACACAAGTAAAGTTCCTATGTATTCCTCCTAATAGCCATTGTATCAATGCAACAAACTTTTGCACTGCATTCAGAAGTAATTGTTCTAATGAAAGAAACCTTTGCACTACATACAAACTCAAATGTATCAATGCAAGAAGCCTTTGCACACCCACAACATTGCTTTGCATTACATACAAAACCAAATGAATATCTACTTTAACAAAATGAAGACCTACAACAGCAAAATGCACAAAAACTATACAAGAAAAGCCCAAACTTTACGGCATAAAGCAAGCAGGCACATTGCCAAGGCACACAAAGCTATGCTTCAAAAGCTAACCTTGCCAAAGAGCCTGCTCTCACAATCATCAACAGAAGAGTATCTATTGAGCAACAAAACACGCAAAAAACCTACCTGCGTACAACAAGCGGTTTTATGAAAGAGCGGAGTAATCGGCTAAAACATAGTTTCGGCTCTGCTCACCGCAAAAACCGTTTGGTTTTTGCTTTTGTTTTCTTAATTTAGCAAAAAACAAAACGGTTTTGCTACCGTCGGAGCAAAAAGAAACCTTCGGCTTTCTTTTCCGCTCCTTCATAAAGCCGCCGAACCGTTGTGCGTAATTATAAACCAACGCCTAAACAAAAATACAATGAAAAAACTTTTACTTTTCACGATTTTACTTTCAAATTATTGCTTTGGACAAACTTTAAAATTTGAAACTGAATATTTCGACGCTGTTGATAAATGGATTGCTTTTGATAAAAATGACGAAGACTCAACTTATATTTTTGGATTCATTTATATCGACGAACAAGCAGGATTTACATTTGACTATGATTCACGATTTAAAATAACTAATAATAAACTTGAAAAGCTACCAAGAGAATTTGAAAGTAGCATAAAATCAAGACTTTCTCCAAATACAGCGTACGTACATATTCTCAATCCAGATGAAATAAAACAATTAGGACTCCCTTCCGAACCAGATTGGTTAAAGCATTATAAAACGAACGAAAATAAAGTGTCATATTTGACAAAAAATGGCTACCATTATAATCACGTTGGAGCCAGCAAGAATGCTATAAAACCTCTATTGGAAGCTTATAAAATTGAACCAAATTATAAGGGACTTGAATTTGAGTTAGCTTACGCATATAATGCCACTAAAAATCACGAACAAGCAATTGAAATTCTAACAAAAGCAATTGAAAATGACCCAAAAAACTTTTGGTATTTAAGAGAATTAGGGTTTGCTTATAAAAACATCGGAAAACTAGATAAAGCCGAAGAAACTTATATAAAAGGCATTGCTATATCTGACGACAAAAATCAAAAAGCTGAAATGGCAATTAATATGGCTCAATCCTATTTTCAAACAAAAAACAAAGAAAAATTTGATGAGTGGGCTAAAATAACTCAACAATACGCAGAGAAAAACTCACAATTTGACAAGTTTATAGAAAGTTGGAAAGACAATTGGGGAAAACAATAACTACGCACAACAAGCAGTTTGGCAAAAGAGCGGAGTTCACGGCTAATTGAACGTTTCAGCTTCCTACCCGCAAAAACCGTTTGGTTTTTGCTTTTGTTTCCTTAATTTAGCAAAAAACAAAACGGTTTTGCTCACGTTCGGAGTTAAAGGAAACTTATCGCTTCCTTTTCCGCTCCTTCGCCAAGCTGCCGAACCGTTAGTGGCAATTCCCCTACTCGAAAACGAAGTTGTTTTTAGATGCTAACGGATAAGCA
>CAYUXT010000030.1:0-41343 GCA_964448955.1 uncultured Taibaiella sp.
ATTTGAGTTACAAAAACTTTCTCTTTTTTTATATCGTTTAGGACGCTATTGATTTGGAAAGCTAAAATGAAATAAGCATATTTTGATATCTACCTCGCTACAGATGCACAGATTTATATCTGTGTGTCTGTGGCATTCATACTGTATTATATTATTTGCATAAAAAATAATCAACGAAATAAAACGATTAACAAAGCTATAATACACAGTATAGCCATACTTCGACTATGTGGTTACTGAGTGTAATCGAAGTATGGTTGAGGAAATAGGATTGTAGTTATTTAGCAAGCCCTACCTAAAATATGATATACCAAAGGATAATTATAGCTACAACCACTAATAGTAAGTAAGCCATATTTTGTATTGTTAGTTTAAAGTGCTTTTTGTCGCGTTTGTAATCATAATAATAAGCAATGGCAATGACTATAAGGAAAATGGAGAGCAACATAAGTTTTGATTGATTTAATAGTTTTACAGGTGAAATTGAAATATACTATCTGAAAACTTACAGAGAAAAAATATATCGTTTTGGCATTACATCTGAACATCTAACTTGTCTCTCAACGCATTGCCTAATAAATGGAAAGCCAATACTAAAAGCATTATAGCTAATCCCGGAATAATAGCCGGAATGGGGTTTCCGGCAACTAAAAATCCATAATGTTCTTTAATCATTAATCCCCACGAAGGAGTAGGGGGTTGAACTCCAAAGCCCAAAAAACTTAAACCCGCTTCTATAAGTATGGCGGATGCAAAATTGGTGGCTGCGATTACTAAAATTGGTCCGGCGATATTGGGTAATATATGTTTGGTAATTATTCTAAAATCGTTGTAACCGAGTGTTTTGGCAGCGGTAATATAGTCTAACTCTTTGGTTTGCATTACCTGTCCGCGAATAAGACGCGCAGTACTTACCCAAGATGTAAGCCCTATGGTTACAAATATTATCCAAAAACCTTTTCCTAAAGCAAAAGCCACTGCAAACACTAATAATAAAGTAGGTATTGCCCAAAGTACATTGATGAGCCACATAACTATTTTATCTGTAATGCCTCCATACCACCCTGCTATGGCGCCTAATATTATGCCAATGCCGATAGAAATAATTACAGAGATAATACCTACCGCAAGACTAACTCTTGCACCGAGTAATAATCGGGAGTAAATATCTCTGCCATAGCGGTCTGTTCCTAAAATGTATTTTTGGGTTACTATAAACTCTTTTTCAAAATCTGCTTTAGAGTTGTAATTTGTATTTTGTGTAAATGTACTAAGCGGAAAGTTTAGTGTATCGGTAATGCCTTCGTCGAGGAAGTGTATTGCAGTAATATTATCGTTGTCTATACTAAAGTCTACAATGGGTACGAAATTGTATTGTGTGTTTTTTCCATTAATTAAAAAATGAAAAAAGCTTGTTTCGTTGTTTTGATGATTTGGGATTTTTAAAAGTTTGGTTTTGTACCCCGGTGGCTTGGCACTTAGTTCCAAAATCATATTATTGGCATTGCTGCTTTTGTCTGTAGCTAATAGATAAGCAAATATGGCTGCTATTATTGTGCTAATAACAATAATGGTTGCAAAACCTACGGGCTTATTTCGGAACAACCATATTGCCATAGCTTTTATGATTTTTTTAAATTTATTAAGCAGTAATAAGCCAATAGTAAAGTGGTTAGCTTTCTCCTTTTCCCATTCTTTTTAAGAAACGAACGTGCGCGCCTACTGCATTCATTACAGATGGATATTCGATATATTGTAGCCCGTATTCGCCGCACACTTTTCTTACAATGCTACTGATGGCAGGGTAGTGAATGTGTGATATTTTGGGGAAAAGATGATGTTCTATTTGGAAGTTTAAACCGCCTACATACCAACTTACTAACTTATTGCGAGTAGCAAAATTGGCAGTAGTTTTAATTTGGTGTGTAGCATATTCTTCGGGTAGTTTGTTGGTTTCTTCAGAAGCAACGGGAAATTCGGTATCATCTACCGTATGTGCCAGCTGAAATACAATACTTAAAATAAAACCTGCAACCAAACTTATAATACCAAAACCAATGAGCCAATTAAGCCAACCCAATACTGCAATAGGGATAACGATAAATATAGCCAAATGCCAAATTTTTACTAACCAAAATCTAATATGGTCTTGCGTTTTCATTGGTTTTAGGGGAATATCGCCAATTTTATTAGAAAAGTATTTGTTGTAATCGCTAAAAAATACCCAAAACACATACATAAACATATACAAGAATACGAAGTAGATGTGTTGGAAATAATGCAATTTATATCGTTTTTGTGTGGGAGCCATACACATTAGTGCGCCTATTTCTATATCGTCATCTACACCATCTACATTGGTAAATGTATGATGAATGATATTGTGTTTCATATTCCACATAAATTGGCTTGCGCCGAGCATACTGCTCGAAAACGAAGCTAATTTATTCATTGATTTATTTTCACTAAAACTACCGTGCCCGCCATCGTGCATTATATTGAATCCAATAGCTGCAATTACGGCTCCTAATACAATACATTCTAATATAGCAATATACCATATAGGCTGAATAACCACAAGGTGAATATATAAAGCGACAAATAAAACAAGTAAGACAATTGCTTTTGTTAGTATTTTATTACCACCAGATGTCTTAATGTTGTTTTGATTAAAATACTCTTGCACTCGTTTTTTTAATTCCAAATGAAGTGGATTTTTAACAGAAGGGAATTTTGGTAAAGAAAGTGCAGCAGACATTGAAAAAAATTTGAGGGCAAAGGTAACTATAAAATGGTAAAAATGCAATGTTTAGTTTTTCTCGAAGAGGGTATCTTCTTCTCGCAAAATGGCAATAAATTGCTCGCAAAGTGCGCAACGAAGTAGCAAAGACGCAAAGGAGCAAAATGAAATTAATTATCTTTTTTCAACCTTTCCTCTAATTTCCCAATCAATAATTCATTTAATTCGTTTTGGATATCTACACCTTTGTTTTTATTGTACCAATTTTGGATTTCTAATTTAATGGTATCTAATGTTGCATTTCGTGCATTAAGCGAGGAGTATAGCGTTTGGCAATCTTTTGGCCGTGGTCCCCAAGTGTTAATGTCTTTTCTGTTTTTATCTCTAATTATTAATTTTGGAATAGATTTAGAACCATTAGTTAAGTATTTTTCTATGTTGTAGGGAGCAGAGTCTCTTAACTCATAAGCAATAGAAATTTTGGGATTATGTAGTGCTATCATTTCCATAAAAGGAATGTTATGCGCTGCATCGCCGCACCAAGGTTCGGTAATGATAGTCCAATATTGCGGCTCTTGTATGTTTTTTATAGTTTCGATAATGGTATCGGTAAGCTTTGCAGTTTTAAACCAACGGTTCATTCGCGACCAATTAAGTTTTGCATAATTAAGATAATCGGGATTGGTATATGGCGGAGCTTGTTGCGCTATTGGAGTATCTATTATTTTTTTGAAATAAAGTTGATATTCTTTAAAATTCATTTGTTATGACGTGTGTTTAGAACAAATAATAATTACCGACAAAGTTCTCCAATTTTGAGATTAGTTTTAATAAATAGTTTTGATATGGATATTGTTTTTTAGAAAATTATTATCATTTAATTTTTCTTTTTAATGTAAATAATTATATTGTTTCCAAATTCATTTTTAATTAATCATTTAAAATTAAAATAGCATGGAAAAGAAAAAACACGTAGCATTAGTAACCGGAGCTACCGGTGGTTTAGGAACACATATTTGTAAAAGGTTAGCCGATGATGGTTATATAGTTTGTGCCAATTATAGAAGTAAAGATAAGGCAGATGAATGGGCTGCTAAAATGCAAGCAGACGGTTATTCCTTTCATCTCTATCAGGCAGATGTAGCCGATTACGAACAAGTAGGAAAAATGATAGAACAAATAAATGCAGACCATGGCTGTATAGATGTATTAGTAAATAATGCCGGAATTACAAGAGATGGTGCATTCAAAAAAATGAGCGTGCAGCATTGGAACGAAGTAATAGCTGCTAATCTTACCAGCGTATTTAATTGTAGTAGGCACGTTATTAATCCAATGTTAGAGCAGAGCTACGGGCGTATCATTAATATATCTTCCGTAAATGGTCAGCGGGCACAGTTCGGTCAAGTAAATTATGCAGCAGCTAAAGCAGGTATGCATGGTATTACCAAAACACTCGCTATCGAAACGGCGTCAAAAGGTATAACTGTAAATACCATTTCTCCTGGATATGTAGGTACAGATATGGTAATGGCTGTAGCTCCCGAAATCAGAGCAAAAATTGTAGAGGGTATTCCGGTAGGCAGATTAGGCGGTACAGAAGAAATTGCACATTTGGTTTCGTTTTTAGCATCACCAAAATCCGGATTTATTACCGGAGCAAACTATGCCATTAATGGAGGGCAGCATGTGTTTTAGTATATAATATTGCTATTGGAAATTTCATTTTGTAAATTCAAGTTAAATGATTTTCTTTAGTCAATTATTGATACAAAATCGAAATGTTTTCTTATGGATATTTTAATTATATTGATATTAATAATATGTATTCCATTTATTGTTTTATATCTTTTATATAGAATTTTAAATAAAAAATATCCTCAAAAACCATATAAATATATTGTCTTTTTGCCTTTAGCTTTTTTGATATATGCTATTTGTGTTAGTATATTTCCTAATGAAGATTTTTACAAAATAAATTTCAAAGAAGTTACTAATCTTGAGTTTCCAAAAAGTGGTGAATTTATATACAAATCATCAACTTTTCCTGATCATTTTGGGGATTATACTTCTGTATTTTTAATTAAAACAAATAAAGAAGATTATTCTGAAATATTAAAATATGTAGAAACAAAATCAGATTTAGAAGAAACCGAAGATATACCAATACATTTAGTGGAAACAAGAATAGGACTTGAAAAAACTAAAGCAAAAATTAAAAAACAATTTAAGTATAATCAAGAAGGGGGAAAGGCATTTCATCTTTCATTTTTTGATGACAATAAATCAATGCTTATTATTAGAATAAGTTGGTAGATTATTCATTCTATTTGTTTTTTAATCCATAGCTACAGCCAAAGTGGCTATGGATATTTTTACACCTTCTATTTTTAAAAGTTCTAAGCTACAAGCTTCTATGGTAGCTCCGGTGGTTAATACATCGTCTATTAATAAAAGGTGTTTGTGTTGTAAGCTGCTTTCATCTTTTGTTACAAATACATCTTTCATATTTTCCAATCTTTCATGCCGCGATTTCTTAGTTTGTGTATCGGTATCTTTTAGTCTAATTAATTTCTGCGTTAATAAAGGTATTCCTGAAATTTCGCTTATGCTTTGTGCTAATAATACAGACTGATTGTAGCCTCGTTTATGTTCTTTTTTAGGGTGTAATGGTATAGGTATAATGGCATCAATGTGTTGTAATATTCCACTGTTCCATAAATGATTTCCCCAAATTTTACCAATATTTAAAGCAAGATTTTTATTTTGTCTGTATTTAATCTGATGCATCAGATTTTGCAAAATGCTATTCTTATAAAAGTACATACAAGAACTAATTTTTTCAAAACTAAACCTTCCCGTAATTTTTAATTCTATAAGAGCATAGCTTGCAGCATCGCAATAAGGTAATTTGTATATACAAGACATGCAAAGCGAGCTTTCGTTGCGCAACAATGGCGTATGGCAAAGCTCACAATTATTAGGAAAAAGTAAATTGTTTAGAGGCGCGAAAATTTTTTGTAATATCATGTGGATTTTTGGGTTTGGAAGGTAAATTTAAAAAAATATTTGAATATAAATTTCTGTAGCTATTTTAGATTAATATATGGTTGAATAATTTATACGCTGTAATTAATATTTTTCTTCTAAATTTGGACGTTCCATAAAAATAATCGGTCTATCATTTTAAAATGAGTAACATAATGAATTATACAATAGATACTAAGAATAACTATACGCTTTTACAATTAAGTACAACTGTATTCGACGAAACTGGAGTGAATGATTTGCACCAATTAATTAATTTTGATAATACCGAATCAGTTAATAATGTAATTATAGACCTTTCGCAAACAGAAACGATGAAAGGTAATATTAGCGCCTCACTTATAGAGTTACATAAGTTAATTTACGATGCTAACGCTTCTTTGGTATTTTCCAATCTTAAAGAAGAGGTATGGCAAGTAATGAAACAAAACCAATTACACCTTATACTCAATATTACGCCTACTATGCAAGAAGCCATAGATATTATTAGTATGGAAGTTTTAGAGCGCGATTTATTAGACGAAGGAGTATGATAGAGTTAACGATTTTGGGTAATAATTCGGCTTTGCCAGCATTTGGAAGGCATCCTACAGCACAGCTTGTATCTATTAGAGAACAAATGTTTTTAGTAGATTGTGGCGAGGCGGCTCAAAATCAATTACAAAAATACAATATCGGCTGGCGAAGGATTAATTATATATTCATTAGTCATTTGCATGGCGACCATTACTTTGGGTTAATAGGCTTGCTTACCAGTATGGGTTTATTAGGAAGAGTAAATCCTATATTCCTTTACGGACCACCGGAGTTGAAACAAATTTTAGATGTACATTTAAAAGTAGCAAATACTAATTTACCTTTTAAGGTTCATTTTCATGCCATCGACGATACCCAAGAGCTTAAAACGCTTGTGGATAACCAATATTATTCAGTAAAGAGCTTTCCGGTGCACCATCGTATTTCATGCCATGGCTTTTTGTTTACCTTAAAAAATACTGGTAGAAAAATTATTCCGGAACTATGCGAACAATATAATATTCCGGTTACATTTTACAAAAATCTGAAATCTGGAGAAAATTATATACAAAATGATGGTACTATTATTAAGAACGAAATGGTTACATCCGAAGGAAACAAGGAGCTGAAATACGCATATTGTGCAGACACTCTTTTTACTACTTCGTATCATCAGTACATAAAAGATACCAATGCCATTTATCACGAAAGTACATACCTGAGCGATAATACAGATAAGGCTATAGAACGCTTTCATAGCACTGCGGCGCAAGCAGCCGAAACCGCCAAAATGGTTAATACACAACAATTATTCCTCGGGCATTATTCTTCTCGTTATCAAGATGTTTCTTTATTCGAAATAGAAGCACGAAACGTTTTTTCTAACTCCGTAGCTACAATAGAAGGCGAAACTTACACTATCAACTAATCTATTTTTATTATTAGTTAAAATAAAATGTGAAATAATAAAGCACTGAACTTTAATAGAAAGTAAAGTTCTGTTTATATTTGTAGCTTAATTTTATAGCTATTTAAAATTTTACTAAAAAATGACAATTAAGGTTTAGTGAATTTTAATCCGTTTGTTTTTAATTAATCATTAAAAAAATATTTTTTATGAAAAATGTATTGAGCTTATTAGCATTTTTAATTTTCTCTGTAACTGTTGTTTCAGCGCAGCAGTTAACAGCGGATAATAATCTGTTTGGTACTTATACAGGCAAATTTCCTTGCAAAAATTGTGCGTTTACAATGAATATTTTAACAATTCAAGAAGGGCAAGTCGCATCTTTAATTTGGAGTAACCATAGTGAAAATAGTGAATCATCAAAAGCAGATGCATTTGTAGAACAAGGTAAATGGAGTGTAGAAGGCAATATTATGACCATTGTTTACAATGGCAAAACATTAAAATATATGTTGGGACAAAATACACTTACACTTATAGGTGATAATGGCAAACAGATTTCGAGCGATGAAGCGAGTAAGTATGTTTTAAGCAAATAGACTTTACGATGCAGTATCGTTTTTTGCTTTGGATATTGGTATCGGGATTTTGGAACAGTTCTTTGAGTGCGCAAGAAATAGATGCCAAAGGTATAGAGCAAGTTAAAAGCAGTATTGAATTATTAGACCACTCGCTATTAACACAAGACAGCGTAGCATTAGATAATTTACTTTCTAGTCAGTTAAGTATTGGGCATTCTAATGGTTGGGTGCAAAGCAAGAGCGAGGTATTAGAAGATTTTAAGAATGGGAAATTAAGTTATACCAAAATAGAACAATTAAGTATAGAAGAAATATCGAGCTGCAAAATTGGTGTAAGAGTAAGAAGAACAATAAATGTAACAGGAAAATACAAAACTTATGATTTCGATATGAAATTATCTGTTTTAGAAATATGGATTTTAGAAAAAGGTAATTGGCAGCTATGGACGAGGCAGAGTGTAAAAGTGGAGTAGGGGAGGGATGAAAATAATTTTTGTAAATTATTTTATTGGACAATTACGGTTATACAGAGTGTAAAAAAATAAGTAAGATTATTTAATAAATGGACGAACACATAAAAAGATTACAGGTTAACAATTTTAAAAAATTTGATAAGCTCGAAGTTGAAAACATCGGGCAGGTTAATCTTATAACAGGTGATAACAATGTAGGAAAAACGAGTTTGTTGGAGGCTTTTCTTGTATTAAGTACTAATACAGATAACAATATAAAAAACCTTCATAGAATTTTATGCTCAAAAAATGTACATATACATCCTGAAAATATAAGAAAAAATAACCCAAAGTTTCCTGATAAAAATTATTTCCATTTAATAAAAAATGAAATTGACAAACCAATAAGATTTGAGTGGGAAAACAACCAAAAAGAAAAATTCAATTTCAGTTACAATGATTGTACAATAGATGATTTAACGGAACAAGATTTTTCTAAAAGAAAAACAGATAATTACGGAATTGGCAACCCTAATTTATGGATAAAAGTGTTCAAAAATGATATAATTAGTGAACTTCAATGGATGTATCTTGATGACTTTAAAAGAGAAATGAAATATGGGTATGAACCAATTATTAAAATGCATACTACATGGAATAAAGATATAAATGATTATTATTATGAAAATATTGGAATAGATAACGTAGAAAATAGTAAAGCAATACAAAGTAGCCTGTTTAAAGAATTGAATTATGAAGAGAAACAACGATTTATAGATTCTCTTTCAGTCTTTGTTAAAGGCATACAAGATACTGCAATCAAAAATTATTATGGTAGAGATATTTTATCAATAAAAACTAAATATTTTGAAGATTATCAACCAATAACATTTTGGGGAGAAGGCTTTAATTTGTTTGTCAGATATTTATTAGAAATAGTAAAAAATAAAGACAAATATTTATTAATAGATGAATTTGGCAGTGGTATTCATTGGACAAGAATGAAAGGGTTTTGGATTCAAATTTTAAAGTCAAGTCAAATCAACAACGTCCAATTATTCTGTACTACCCATAATCAAGAATGTATTAATGCGTTCATTGAAGCAGGGGAAGAATTGGAAGATATGCAACAAGAAATGAGATTAATAGAATTAGAAGAAGCAAAATCCCCAAAATCTAATAGAAATGTATTTGCAACAACATATAATTTTGAACAAATTAAATCAGGACTATATTCGGGAGTAAATTTAAGAGGAGGTACATTGTAGCAAATGAGAGATTTTGGTTTAAATAAAATTTTTGTAGAAGGGAAGTCCGATAAATTATTTATTGAAGCTTTATTGAAAAAATATTTTGATATTGATTGTTCTATTCCTAAGTTTAAGGATATAGTTGTTAATGTAAATGGAAAAGATAATTTAAAAAACCAAACGGAATTAGTTGTTCAAGAAAGAAGAGAAATTAAGGCTAAAAATCTGATTATTTTTGATGCAGATTTTAAAAATAAAGAAGGTGGATACGATAAGCGAAAAAAAGACTATGAAGGTTTAAGCAAAGAAATAGATGTTCCATTTTGTATTTACCTTTTACCGGATAATAAACAAGATGGAGAATTAGAAGATTTGATAAAAACTTGTTTTAAAAAAGAGTTTGAATTTTTTGGAGAGTGTTGGAATGGAATGATAAAATGTTTTCAAATAACGAACAACGATAGATTGAATTTGCCAAATATAGATGGTTATATTTATTCTTATCTTGATTTATTTAATGATTTTAAGACTATTGAATATCCAAATAATAAAACAAAAATTAATTTTTTAGATGCAGGTCTTTGGGATTTAGATAAAGAGAGAAATAAGACTTTGGAGAAATTGGTAAATTTTATTGAGAATAATTTTTTTGAGTAATAAAATAACAAGAAAGCTAATTAAAAATCACAATTGCAAAATCACAAGTTATACTTTTTGACTTTTTAATTTTGCATTTTGACTTTAAAATAATATGAAACTACTTTTAGAAAAAGCACATATCGAAGGTATCCGTTATTACGATACTTGGATAAAAAACGGTGGCTATAAAAGTGTAGAAAAAGCACTTAAAATGTCGCCCGATGAAATAGTAGAAGAAGTAAAGAAAAGCGGCTTACGCGGTCGTGGTGGTGCAGGTTTTCCTACCGGAATGAAATGGAGCTTTTTGGCAAAACCAGAAGGTGTGCCACGCCATTTGGTGTGCAATGCCGACGAATCCGAACCAGGTACTTTCAAAGACAGATACTTAATGGAGTTTTTACCACATCTGTTTATCGAAGGAATGATAATCTCGAGTTACGCCCTTGGTGCTAATACATCTTATATCTATATAAGAGGCGAATATGCTTGGATTCCCGATATTTTAGAGCAAGCCATAGCCGAAGCAAAACAAAATGGTTGGTTAGGTAAAAATATTAAAGGAAGTGGTTACGATTTAGAGATATATGTACAACGAGGAGGAGGAGCTTATATTTGTGGAGAAGAAACGGCACTTATAGAGTCGCTCGAAGGTAAAAGAGGTAATCCACGCATTAAGCCACCATTCCCTGCTGTACAAGGATTATGGATGCGCCCCACTGTGGTAAATAATGTAGAAACTATTGCAGCAGTAAGCCCAATCATTAATATTACAGGAGAAGAATATGCTAAAATAGGAGCAGGACGTAGTACCGGAACCAAATTAATTTCTGCTTGTGGTAATATTAATAAACCCGGAGTATATGAAATAGATATGACGGAGAGTGTAGAGGAATTTATATTTTCCGATGAGTTTTGTGGCGGTATTGCCAATGGCAAAAGATTAAAAGCTTGTATTCCCGGCGGTTCTTCCGTACCGATATTACCGGCTAATCTTTTACTTAAAACGACCAAAGGCGAACCCCGCTTGATGAATTACGAAAGTCTTTCCGATGGAGGTTTCCAGACGGGGTCTATGTTAGGTTCGGGAGGATTTATCGTTTTAGATGAAGACCAATGTGTGGTAAGGCATACGATGACATTAGCACGCTTTTACAATCACGAAAGCTGCGGACAATGTTCTCCGTGTAGAGAAGGTACAGGCTGGATGTATAAAATATTGAAAAAGATAGAAGCAGGACAAGGCAAACACGAAGACATAGATTTGTTATGGGACATACAGCGCAGAATCGAGGGTAATACTATTTGTCCTTTAGGCGATGCAGCGGCTTGGCCCGTAGCAGCAGCTATTAGGCATTTTAGAGATGAGTTTGAGTGGCACATCAACCACCCAGAAGAGGCACAGACAAGAAATTTTGGTTTAGCGCATTACGCAGACCCCTTGGAGGTAGTGGTGTAGAAGAAATTCTCTCATTGCTGATTCTCACAGAGAAAAAAGGAGATAAAGAGAAACAGAGTTAAGTTTTAATGAATTTGAATGTTTTTTTGAAAAATGAGAAATAAAGACGAGCGATATATAAAGTTGGTGATTAATGTTTGAACCTTTATGTGAGATGAAATTTTTTTAAGGATGAATAGTAAATATTTAGAGAATGAAATTTCGGGAATGGTGATTGATGTTTGTATAAATATACATAAAAGATATGGACCAGGATTGTTTGAAAGTGTATATGAGGAAATATTTTGCTATGAATGGGCTAAAACAGGAATTCCATTTGAAAGGCAGAAACCTATCCCGGTTATACACGAGGATATAAAAATGGAGATAGGATTTAGAGCAGATGTAATTTTAGATAGTAAAGTTTTGTTGGAATTAAAATCGATAGAAAAAAATTGCAGATGTTCATCACAAACAAGTTCTTACATATTTAAAATTAACGGGAATAAAATTAGGATTATTAATAAATTTCAATGAAGCACTATTAAAAGATGGAATTAAAAGAATTATCAATGGGTATTTGTAATTAAATACAAACTCTGTTACTCTTTATCTCTATTTGCTCTGTGTGAAATAAAAAATAATGAATTAAGAAATGTCTGAAACACCACAATTTAAAGTAACCATAGACAATATTACGGTAGAAGTTCCGGCAGGTACTACTATCCTTGAAGCGGCGCGTAAGATAGGCGGCGATGTAGCTCCTGTTACTATGTGCTATTACAGCAAACTAAAAGGTAGTGGCGGTAAATGTCGTACTTGTTTGGTAGAAGTAAGCAAGGGTTCGGAAAAAGACCCACGCCCTATGCCCAAGCTTGTGGCAAGCTGTCGTACAGGTGTTATGGACGGTATGGAAGTAAATTCTATGACCTCCGAAAAAGTAACCGATGCCCGACAAGGTGTTACCGAATTTCTTTTGCTCAACCACCCATTGGATTGCCCTATTTGCGACCAAGCAGGTGAGTGTCATTTACAAGACCTGAGCTACGAACAAGGAAAAGCCAGCACCCGCACCGAATTTACTCGTCGTACATTTGCTCCCGAAGATATAGGACCATACATTCAACTACACATGAACAGATGTATTATGTGCTTTAGATGTGTGTTTGCAGCAGAGCAACTTACCGAAGTGCGCGAGCATGGTATCTTAGACAGAGGCGACCATGCACGTATCAGTACTTGTATCAGTAAGTCTTTAGAAAACGATTTTATAGGTAATGTTATAGACGTTTGTCCGGTAGGAGCACTTACAGACAAAACTTTCCGTTTTAAAAATCGTGTATGGTTTACAAAACCTGTAGATGCACATAGAAAATGTACCAATCCTAAATGCTGTGGAGAGGTAAGATTATGGATGCGAGGAGAAGAAGTATATAGAGTAACAGCTCGCAAAGACGAATGGGGAGAAGTAGCAACAGCAAGCAATGGAGAAACAGGTTGGATTTGTAACGAATGTAGATTTGAAAAGAAAAAAACAAGCGATTGGGTAATAGAAGGACCGAGCAATATCAACAGACATTCTGTTATAGCACAAGGACATTATGCAGGAAAAACAGGAACAATACAGCCTCAACCCAACTTGATAGAAGAAATTATAGGCAAAAAACCAAATTTGAAATTAGACATACATTCGGTTAGTGAGGTAAATAAAGCAGAGCGAATGATTGAATAAATATTTTTCTCGCAAAGACGCTAAGGAGCAAAGACGTAAATTGAAAAGAGTTTAAAATTAATATCATCATCAAATTATCAAATTAGCACATTATCAAATTAACAATTTTTGACTTTTTAATAATGACCCAATTTTTAACAATAGATAGTATTTTTATTATAGAAAAAGTAGTTTTGGTACTTGCTATAATACTTTCGGCATTTGGAGTAGCGGCTTATGCTACTTGGGGCGAAAGAAAAGTAGCAGCAGTACTCCAAGACCGTAAAGGACCATTAAGAGCCGGACCTTTTGGCTTATTACAGCCGCTTGCCGATGGTGGTAAATTATTTTTCAAAGAAGAGATTTTACCAGACCGCTCTACCAAATGGATATTTATGCTTGCTCCTGCAATGTTTATGGTGGTTGCATTAATTTCTTGTGTAGTTACGCCTTGGGGTCCCGACTTTACAATGACCATTGATGGCGCAGAAAGAACTTTTTCGTTACAAGTTGCGGATATAAATATTGGTGTACTTATAGTTTTTGCCATTGTAAGTGTAGGTTTGTACGGTATTATGTTAGGTGGTTGGGCGAGTAATAATAAGTTTTCGCTTTTGGCAGCTATACGTGCTGCATCGCAGGCAATATCTTACGAGTTAGCTTTCGGATTAAGCTTGATAGCATTAGTTATGATGACCGGCACATTAAGTTTAAAGGAGATTGTAGCACAACAACACGGCTTTTGGGCAGATGGTTATTTTACGTGGAATGCCTTTAAGCAACCACTCGGATTTTTATTATTCTTTGTATGTGCATTAGCAGAATTAGGCAGAGCGCCATTCGATATGCCCGAGAGCGAAAGTGAATTAAATACGGGATACCTTTTGGAGTTTTCTTCTATGAAAATGGGTATGTATCTTTTTGCAGAGTACATCAACTTATTCTTTACATCGGTATTACTATCTACATTATATTTTGGCGGATATAACTTTCCGTTTATGGATTCGGTGCAGGCGGCAGTACCTTCGGGTGTGTTTGCGCTAATATGTGTTACCGTTTTAATGATGAAAGCAGTTGGATTTATACTCTTTATTATGCTTATTAGATGGACATTACCAAGATTTAGATTTGACCAAGTATTAAAATTAGGTTGGACAGGATTAATACCATTGGCATTAATCAATATGATAATAACAGGAGCAGTAACTTTGTTTTGGAATAAATAGAATAAAATTCAAAAATCAAAGTGTAAAAGTGTAGTATATTGTATCCTTTGGTAATACTAAGATTAAATTAAACGAAATAAAAGTGTATAATTATTAAAATTAAAATAATGAATACATCCGAATTGAAAATAAATGTAATTGAAAGAATTTTGCAATTAAAAGATTCTAAAATTGTAGAAGAGATTCAACGTCTTTTAGATTTTGAAACGAATAAAGGTGTTTATCATTTAAATAACACACAGATAAATAGAGTGGAAGAAGCAAGGGCTGAATATAAAAATGGAAGTACTTTTACTGAAGATGAAGCAAATAATCAGATTGATGAATGGCTAAAAAAATAATTTGGACTAAGAAAGCACAACAAGAGCGGATTGATATTTTATCTTATTGGATAGAAAATAATAAGTCCAAAACTTTTAGTATTAAACTAAACAAATTATTTGTAAACAAATTGAAATTATTATCAGAGCAGCCTTATTTAGGAAAGAAAACTGAAATAGAAAATATATTTGTGAAGGTTGTAAAATACTATTTGCTTATTTATGAAATTCGTGAAGAAATATTAATTGTTTTGTCTATTTGGGATTCTCGAAGAAATCCAGAAAGTTTTAAGATAAGGTAATATTTTTATATTGAAATTAATTATAGATTTAGCTTTTGACATTTTAAAACCACATAGTAACCGGTTACTGAGTGTATTCGAAGTATTACTTTTGCATTTTGACTTTTTAATTTTGACTTTTAAAATAGATAGAAAATAAATGATAAAATAGATTAGAGCATTAATTTTTTGACTTTTGACTTTTGACTTTTTAATATATGCAATTAACAAATAGAGCAACAGCTGTTGACCGCAGCCCAATGACGTGGAAAGAGAAAATATATATACCGGCAGTATTGAGCGGTATGAAAACTACTTTGAGTCACGCTTTTTTCAAAAAGGCTCCAACGGTAAATTACCCTAAAGAAAAAAGACCATTTAGTCCTGTATTTAGAGGTTTACACGTACTCAACAGAGATGAACAAGGAAGAGAAAAATGCACTGCTTGTGGATTATGTGCTTTGGCTTGTCCGGCAGAAGCAATAACTATGGAGGCGGCAGAGCGCAAACCAGGAGAGGAAAATCTATATAGAGAAGAAAAATATGCAGCCAAATACGAAATAAATATGTTGCGTTGTATATTTTGTGGCAACTGTGAAGAAGCCTGCCCTAAAGATGCGGTATATATGAGCGAAACGGTGATGCCTGCAAATTATGACCGCAACTATTTTATCTATAAAAAAGAAGATATGCTCATAACTGATGAACAAGTAAAAGCGAAGGCTTTATGATTGGTTACTGAGCGAAGTTGAAGTACGACAAAAAAAATTAAGTATTACAAGATACAAATAACAATATATTAAATTCTTTGCGAACTTTGCGCTCCTTAGCGTCTTTGCGAGAAATAATTCAAAATTCATAATTATATAAATGTCTGTTACAGAAATCATATTTTGGGTATTATCAGTAATTACCATTTCGTGTGCATTAGGCGTAATACTGAGCAGAAATCCTATAAACAGCGTACTCTTTCTTATCGCTACCTTCTTTGCCATCAGTGGTCATTATATATTGATGAATGCGCAATTTTTGGCTATAGTAAATATAATAGTATATGCAGGAGCTATAATGGTACTATTTTTATTCGTAATAATGCTGATGAACCTTAATTCTGATACCGAACCCCAAAAGAGCAGGTTAGTAATGTTTGCTGCCTTAATAAGCGGAGGAGCATTGTTTTTGGTATTGGTAGCGGCTTTACGTACCGCAGATATTAATGCTGCCAATACTATTACCGGTTCGGGAGATATAGGCTTAATCAAAAATTTAGGAAAAGTATTATTCAACGAATATGTATTACCATTTGAGGTAAGTAGTATTCTTTTCTTGAGTGCAATGGTAGGAGCAATGGTAATCGGAAGAAAAGAGGAGAAAGCAGTTTAAATTCAATAATTCAAAACCATACCTTGCTTGCTGAATGCATTCTGTTTATATGGCTTAGTAAATAGAATTGGTATTAGATTGTAATTTAAGCCTAATTAGTAATGTGTGAAAATGAAACTTACAAATCCGCATACTGATTTAGCCAATCACCTAATTTAACAATTTCAAAAATGAGCATACCATTAGGAATAGCAACAATTCAAGAAAAAGACGAGCAACTTAATGCAATTGCCCAAAAAGTAATTTCTGGTACAAGAATAAGTCCGGAAGACGGATTGGTATTATTCGAAAAAGGCAGTCTTTCTTTTGTTGGAGCATTGGCAGATTATATTCGCCGCTCTAAGCACAACGATTATGTATATTTTAACCGCAATTTTCATATTGAGCCTACAAACGTTTGCATTTTCACTTGCGATTTTTGTTCTTACTCACGTTCGTACAAAAACAGAGATGATGGATGGGAATTAGGTGTAGAACAAATGCTTGATATTGTAAAAAAGTACGACGGACAGCCCGTAACTGAAGTACATATTGTTGGCGGAGTACACCCCAAAATGAATTTGGATTTTTTCTGTGACTTAATGCGGAAAATAAAGATACATCGTCCCGATTTACATATCAAAGGTTTTACCGCCGTAGAGTTAGATTATATGATACGCAAAGCAAAATTGAGTATCGAAGAAGGAATGAAAAAACTTAATGAAGCTGGACTACAATCGTTACCTGGTGGAGGTGCAGAGATTTTCGATAGCGATGTAAGAGCGGTTATTTGTCCCGACAAGGTAGATGCCAATGGTTGGTTACATATACACGAAACAGCACATAATCTTGGTATGCACTCTAATGCCACAATGCTTTATGGGCATATAGAAAGCTATAAACATCGCATAGACCACATGGAACAATTACGTCAGCTGCAAGACAAAACAGGTGGTTTTAATTGTTTTATCCCATTAAAATTTAGAAATGGAAACAATGATATGTCGCATATTTCTGAGGTGTCGGTAATAGAAGATATGCGTATGTATGCTATAGCACGCATTTATTTAGATAATTTTAGCAATCTAAAGGCGTATTGGCCTATGCTTGGGCGTAATAGTGCGCAGATGACTTTAGATTACGGAGTTAATGACTTAGATGGCACCATCGACGATTCTACCAAAATATACAGTATGGCAGGTAGCGAAGAGCAAAATCCCGCTATGAGTACAGAAGAATTATGTAATCTCATTATAGCATCAAGACGCATTCCCGTTGAAAGAGATACACTGTACAATAAATTAAAAGTATATAATGAAGATGAAATGTCGGTGTTACATAATTAAAATGCTTTAATGGAGGGTGGTGTTTTTATACTAATTGTTTTTATCGGTTCTTTGTTTGCCGGTTTTATAGGCTCGCTTACAGGACTTGGTGGTGGTATTATTATTATTCCTCTATTAACTTTATTACTCGGTGTACATATTAATTATGCAATTGGGGCAGGCTTAATTTCTGTAATTGCTACCTCTTCAGGTTCGGCAATAAATTTTCTTAAAAAAGGAATCACTAATGTAAGGATAGGTATGTTTCTCGAAGTAGCAACAGCAGCCGGAGCTATATGTGGTGCATTATTGGCAGGTGTATTTACATCGGGTGCTATCTCTGTTATTTTTGGAGCATTATTAATTTTTACGGTGGTTATGTCAACAAGAAAAAAGAGTAGTGCTGTTATCGTTCCTAACCCTAACAGTAAGGCAGCGCATTGGCGGTTAGAAAGTACATACATTGAAAATGATAAAACTGTTGTGGCGTATAGTGTAAAAAATATCTTTGGTGGATTTGTAATGATGTTGGTGGCAGGAGTGCTTTCTGGCTTATTGGGTATAGGCTCAGGAGTACTTAAAGTTATTGCAATGGACAATATAATGAAGATGCCATTTAAAGTATCTACTACTACAAGCAGTTTTATGATTGGTGTTACGGCAATAGCAAGTGCTGTAATTTATTTACAAAAAGGATACATAATATCTACAATAGCAGCCCCGGTAATGTTGGGAGTACTAATAGGTGCAATGATAGGAGCAAGAGTGTTGCCGGTAATTAATACATCATTATTAAAAAAAGTATTTTTTACAATCGTATCCATTGTTGCCATTCAGATGATTTATAAAGGAATAGTAAATTAATTATTGAAAACTTGTACTTGGATAATGTGGCAAAAATATTTTGTTACTCTATGATTATTGTAGGCATAACGAAATGCCCTAAATTCCTTTTGTAGGAACAATCTACGAAACTAAAAATCCATTTGTAATGTTAGTCTTACTCCAAATGGAGTAACATTAGGGCGGTCTAAATAATTTAGTCGCCACACACATTCTACCCTAAAAACATTTAGGATATTTTCTATCCCTACGCTGGCTTCCATATATGGTTTTTGTTCTAACGAAAAAGTTGTAGGAGTGCCCGATTTATCTGTTGGGAATTTTATGAGATTGTTGTTTAGCTCTGGTCTGTTTTCATCACGAACGGTACCGTAAATCATTTTAAAAGATGCTGTTTCTCTAAATTTTAGTTGTTTAAAAATAGGAATTTTATTGAACAAAAAACCGTACATGTGATAATCTATGTTTACAAATGTATATTGGTCGCTCACAAACTCCATAAAATTCATTAAGTTATAAGACTGTACTTGAAAAGCATAAGTCTGATTACCGGCAGCAATATCCAAAAGTGGCATTGGTAATTGTCCCCAAATATAACCGCCCCCCACTCTTACATTGGCAAATCCTAACTGCGAAAGATACACTCTTTTAAATACATTTAAGCGTATTGCCTGATATTCGTATTGGCTGCCCATAATACCTTTTATCCCTAAATTAGCATTAGCGGTAATTATAGGTTTATCGTTTCCTATCTGAGCGCGTGAAGTTCTACCCTGCATAAATTGTTCGCCTGGAGCCCATCTTAACTCTACTCCTAAATCTGTAGTGTTAATGTTGTTTAATGTATCTGCTCTGCCAATATCGCTTGTTACAAACTGCCAACCGCCTGCGGCATATTGTAGCATATTTTCGAATCGGGGCTGAATGCGAAAATGATTGCCAAACTCTCTTACATACTCTAATCTAAAGACTTTGTTGTACAAAAATTTATCGTTTACTCCACGTTTAAAGGATAAGAAAAAGTTGCTCTCTTGTATAAACCCCGGTGGCTGTCCCGGTATGCGTAAGTCGTTTTGGTAACTTGCTCTAATAAAGTTTTGAGGGTAATGAAACATATTCGTTTTGCCATTAAAAGAATATGCGCCACTCAAAAAGTATTTCCACTTTTGGTCTTTAAAACCATAAGCAGCATAAGTTTCTATGTGAAAATTTTTTGCGGCATCTATTGCTGTTCTGCCTCCTCCTCGCAATCGTAATCCTTCTATCTGATTAAAAGAAACAAATGTAGGTACAGGACCAATCTCTAATGCTCCTGCTCTCTTATATCCTGCAATAGCTAAGCGAGCATAGTCCATTAGTCTTCTAAAACTCTTAGAACGATTTAAACTATCCATATTAGTATATGCTTGCTCTTCGGTTTGTGTAAGGCTTTCGGGGCGTAGGTTGCGCCATTCTTCGTCGGAGTGTAGGGTAGGGGTATCGGCTATAGAAGTATATTTATTTTTAAACAAGCTATCTGCAATGGGTTCATTGATTTTGTAATTAGATACCATCATTTTTCTTTCGCCAAACATTCCGTTTTCTGCTCCTTGTATCAGTCCGAAATGTACCATTAGCGTACTTTTGGAAAGGTAATAATTTCCTTTGTCGCTTTTGGTGTAGTTGATAGAAACTTGTACGCCATTAACCCAATTAAGGTTAATGTCTTTACTTACTCTTAATTCAGCATTTACTAAAGCGTGGTCTTGTAGGTCTATGTACATTTTACCCATAAATAGAAAATCGTTTTTATTGCGTGGCATAAAATGGACTTCTATTTGTGTTCTCCCTTCTTGCTGTATGGTATCGGTTATGTAATATTTGTACAAAGTAGGCGCCCAATCTGCAATAGGACTAAGAAACATATTGGTCATAACCATTACGTTATCATCATAAAGGTCTATGTTTCTATATATGTGGTTAAGATAATTAGAAGCACTTTGATTACTGATAAATCTCTCGTCGAACGATACTCTTTTTATGGCTTTAGAAATGCTGTTGTTTGCAACGGGTTTTGTTTTCGCGTAGTGGTTTACTATGTGTTCTTCGAGTATTAATGGTATGAGTTTTTTTCCTTCAATTTTTGTTGTGTCGGCATTGTTGAGTACAAATAAATGTTTTTTGAACAATGGATTTTTTTTGATGATATCGGGTACATTTACGGCAGCCATTTGTATTTTGTCGTACTGCTCATAGCTTAGGTATTTATAATCTACTTTTTTGTTTTTATTTTTCTTGTCTATAACTTCTTTGATTAATTCTACGGCAACGTTGCCTTTGTTTTTGTATTTTTCTTTGGGGGTTTTAATTATGGCTTCTTTTAAAAATTGTGTTTCTTCTTCTAATCTGATATCGAGAAAACCACCTTCTACGGTATCTTTAATATTGGCTACATAATCTTTATAGCCTACAAAGTATATGGTAAGTTCGTTTGATGGAGCATCGTATTTAAGCTCAAAGTCGCCATTCATATCGGTGCTTGTAGCAATGGTAGTGCCATTTACTGCTATAGTTGCAAAGGGTATGGGTTCGCCGCTTCGTACAGTAGTTACTTTACCTCTTATATTCTTAAATTGTGCTTGCATTGTAGTAGCACTCATTATTAACACAAACATTAAAAATATAAAACGGCAATATTTTAATTCTCTGTTTTTCAATTTTTTTTAAAGGAATAAGGTTGTGTTTGAATAAAAAATCAAAATTAAGCACACAAAAATACATTAATCGTAAATAGGAATAAAGGAATTTTTTTATACAAAAGTTTTACTTTTTTAATCCGTCGCAAATGTTTTTTACGATAAAAGGACCTTCATAAATAAATCCGGTATAAATCTGTACTAAAGAAGCTCCTGCATCTAATTTTTCTTGAGCATCGGCAGCTGTATTAATACCACCCACTGCCATTATCGGAATAGTTCCTTTAGATTTTTGGGCAATGTATCTAATTACATCAGTAGATTTTTTTCTAACAGGCACGCCGCTTAATCCACCTGCTCCAATGCTTTCTATTGTTTTGCTATTTGTTTGTAATCCATTTCTGTCGATGGTAGTATTGGTGGCTACTATGCCGTCTGTTTGGGTGTTTTTAACTATTTCAATAATATCGTCTAATTGTTCATCGTTAAGGTCGGGGGCTATTTTTAGTAAAATGGGTTTGGGTTTGCCTAATTCGGTATTTATTTGTTTTAATCTGCTCAGTAATTTAGTGAGAGGCTCTTTGTCTTGTAGCTCTCGCAAATTAGGCGTATTGGGGCTGCTGACATTTACCGTAAAGTAATCTACATAATCGTAAAGCTCTCTAAAGCATATTTCATAATCGTCTAAAGCGTTTTCGTTTGGCGTAACTTTGTTTTTGCCGATATTACCTCCAATAACTATATCAGCTTTGGAATTTTTGAGTCTTTCTACTGCTGCTTTTACCCCTTCGTTGTTAAAGCCCATTCTGTTAATAAGTGCCTTGTCTTCCGGCAGTCGAAACAATCGAGGTTTAGGGTTGCCATCTTGAGGTTTGGGCGTTACGGTACCTATTTCTATAAACCCAAATCCTAAAACAGAAAGTTCGTCTATAAATTTGGCATCTTTATCGAAACCTGCTGCTAAGCCTACAGGATTTTTAAATTTTATACCCCAGAGTGTTTTTTCTAAATGCTCGCCCTTGGGTGTAAGTATTTTTTGCATTACAGTGCGAACAAAACTAATAGAAACAGCTCGTTTGAGTTGTCGCATTGTATAGTAGTGCGCTTTTTCGGGTTCTTTTTTAAATAATATAGACTTAATTAAAGAGTACATTTGCTCGTATTTAATTTGCTGCAAATTTAGCGAAAATAAAGTCTTATAAGTGCAACACTTTCCTCTTAGGGGATGAAGCGAAGGCGTAGCCGCAACGGAATTCCCGAAGAGGAAAAAGCCAATAAACTACTTTTGCATCAATATCGTTTAAAACGATAGCTTAAACATCTATTTTGGGGGTAACAACCCCTTTGGTACATTGCCAAAATAAATCTTATTTTATTAAAAATAATCAACAGGTAACATTTTTGTAAAATACCCAAAATAGGAGTATTTTCGATGAAATATTGCCGTCATTTTTTGAAGAACATAATTATCATATTATTCATTCTTTTTTGTTGCTTTGGCTTTACCCAAGTGCAAAGCAAAGTTTTGATGCAGGAACAAACGCAACACAATACCAGCGACACCCTGCATTGGAGCAAAGACCGCAAACTAACTTGGGACGATTTTCAGGGTGTACCTGATACAACTACTATTGGCAGAGCTGCAACTGTATCTGGTTTTGCAACCAAGTCAAGATATACTTCGGATTCCACTATTAGTGTAATTATCAGTGCTGTATTCTACAAAGAACGTTCGTGGGTTAAAAATGAATTTAGAGATTCATTGGCTACACTAAAACACGAACAGGGACATTTTGATATTACCGAAGTATATGCACGAAAAGCAACCGCAGCTTTCAAGAAATATAAGTACAACAGAACAACTGTAAATAAAGACATTGACAGCATTGTAAATTATTTTTTTGATAAGATGAATGAAATGCAAGACTTGTATGATAAACAAACTACTAAGCCTATTAATTATAAAAAGCAAAAGGAGTGGGATAAGAAAATTGCGTATTGGTTAAAAGGAAATAATTAGGGCTTGCTCCTCCGTTGTTCCTCCGTTGTTGGTGTTCTTCACCAACAACATTTTGATTACATTTATTACCTTACCCAAATTCTTTGGGTACATTACCGGTATTACGGTATCTTATTAAACGGCTCAAATAAAGATTGTTGGTAACTGTAAATAATGCTTACAAAATCATTCTTTACATAGACTTAGGCGGGTTTATAGTTTATTTTTTTTGTCAAAGTTTTTGGCAAATTACAAAAAAAACCGCTCCAATACTACATTTGGAGCGGTTATGTAGCGAGATCGGGAATTGAACCCGAGACCTCAGGGTTATGAATCCTGCGCTCTAACCGCCTGAGCTACCTCGCCATAATTTGGAGCGCAAAGGTAAGTATTTATTCATTACTTTTGCAAAAAAATGAAATAGGTTTTTTTTCTCGTTCAATATTGTGTACAAAAACTACTTTTTTTTCAGAGCAATTAATTTTAAGATATTAAAAAACTTAGTTTGGTAAAACTAAAACTATTATATACCTTTGCACTCCTTTTGAAGAAAACAAGGGAAAAGACATTTAAAATTTACAATATTATATTTTATGAAACGTACATTCCAGCCTCATCGTCGCCGTCGTAAATCAGTTCATGGTTTCCGTAAACGTATGCAAACTGCCAATGGCCGTAAGGTTTTAGCATCTCGTCGTAAAAAAGGTCGTAAAAAACTTACGGTTTCTGACGAATCGCGCTTAAAATAAAGCATTTATTGCCTTTTATCCGTCTTTTGCGATATGACAACCAACCATAACAATGTGGTTTCTTACAAGTTTGGAGCGGAAGAAAGATTAAAAAGCAGAAAACAAATAGAAACGCTTTTCCGTTCCGGAAAGGCTTTTTTTGTTGGTACTATTAAAGTGGTGTATCTACTTTCCGACAGCTTAGAAACAGATAGCACAAACCTAAAAGTAGGATTTAGCATTCCTAAAAGGAAAGTAAAATCTGCCGTTAAGCGAAACCGCATTCGCAGAAAACTTAAAGAAGCCTGGAGATTGCATAAGCATCAGTTAAAAATAGCCGTAGAACCCGATAAGCAGTTGCATTGCTTCCTGATTTATAATAGCTTCGTGATGCCGAATTTAGAAGATGCTACTCGATATATTAACGAAATTATAGAACAGCTATCTCGTAAAATAGGTAGTAAAAATAAGGAGTAGGTTTTTGAGAGTAGTTGTAAAGAGTTGTTTGGATTACAACTATCTTACCAGCTTTATTTTTAAACCACTATAATTGTCAAAAGCATTTTTAGGTTTTTGTAATATAAGGGTGTCGTTACAAAAAAATGCATTGAAAGAATCGGTGTATTTGCCAATAGTAAAGCATCCACTTATTTTTTCAGTATAATCTTCGTTGCAATAAATACCCTCAAATTTAATAGTGCCATTATTTTTAATTACTAACCCTTTGGCGTATTCTATCCATTCAAATCCGCAAATGGTATCTCCATAATCTTGATGAAAAGTACTTCGTAAGTAAAAAGAATCTTCTGTAAAATTAAATGAATACACCTTTGGAGATGTAAAGTATAAAACTGTTGTATCTGCCGGATTTGGAATGTGTTTCCATTCTCCTTGAATTTGAGAAATTGCAACAGATTGCTCAATACACTGGGCTGTTCTTTTACAAGAATAAGTAATCGAAATTAAGAATAATGCTATAACTATGTAATAAATACTTTTCATGATTTAATACTAATTTTAAATTTTATACAAAAATATGCAAACTTTACCGATGAATTCAAGTAACGAATATAACACAATCATATAAATACAAATGAAAGCAGTAATACAAAGAGTTACGCAAGCATCTGTAAGTATCCATAACGAGATACATTCTTCCATAGATACAGGTTTGTTAGTTTTATTGGGTATAGATACAAACGATACTTTACAAGATGTAGAGTGGCTGAGTAAAAAAATAGTACAAATGCGCATTTTTGGAGATGAAGCAGGTAAAATGAACCTATCGGTAAAAGATATAAATGGTGCAATACTTTTGGTGAGCCAATTTACATTAATAGCTGATGCTAAAAAAGGCAATAGACCCTCTTTTGTAAATGCAGCACGCCCAGAAAAAGCTATACCGCTTTACGAAACTATGATACAGCAACTTTCCGTACAAATGAACAAACCTATACAAACGGGTGTTTTTGGTGCCGATATGCAAATTGCTTTAACCAACGACGGTCCTGTTACTATTATACTGGAGAGTAGGTAGGTGTGAATTTAAAAAGAAATAGATTGCGTTAATGCACTCACATTATTTTTCGCTGCTCCAAAGGTTAGGTAATGGTACCGCTTGTATATTTTCTCCAAAACCACTAAGCACTTTATCTCCTCCATAAAGTAGAATGCCTTTTTTGAATTTATTGCCCGAAACTTCAGCTAATTTATTTAATCCTTTAAAATCATCTTTTTGTAGCGAAACTTTAGCCTTAATCTCTATGCCATAAATTTGTTTTTTATCATCTTGAATAACTAAATCGACTTCTGCTCCTTTGTGCATACTAAAATGCCTTAATTGCAATGGTTGCCCAAACCACGTTATTTGTTTCATTATTTCCATTGCGACAAAATTTTCTAAAAGAAAACCGGCATCTGTACGATTGTTTAAGATAGCTTCTCCATCTTTATTTATTTGGCACAATATCCCTGTATCGTTAAGAAATATTTTGGGCGATTTTACATACTGCCCTTCTTTATTGGGTGTCCACGCCGGTATTTTTACGATTAAAAATATCTGCTCCAACAATGCCATATATCGCTGAAATGATGTGTTTTTTATTCCCGATAAACGTGCTATATCAGACATATTTACCGTACTGCCAATGCGTACGCTAATTAGGTTTAATACTTTTGGTATTTGTAATAAACCATCAATATTGGCTAAGTCCCGAAGGTCTTTTTGCAATAAAGATTCGAGATAAGACTGTAGCCATTTTGCACGTCGGTTGTCAGATTGTCTGTTTACAACTTCGGGGTAGCCACCTCTGCGAATCATTGCTATAACCTCTTCCCATTCTGTATGAGCATTTTTAAATTTTCCTTTGTCTGCAATTAACTTAGATAAAAATGTACTTTTTTTACCTGCTATTTCATCAATGGAAAGAGGCAACAAATTGTGTGTTTCGGTTCTGCCTGCTAAAGAGTCTGCAACCTTAGGGAGCATCATTACGTCTGTAGAGCCGGTTAAAATGTACCGCCTGCTTCTATCGTCATCTACAATTTTTTTAAGGCTTAAAAATAAATTAGGAGCACGCTGCACTTCATCTATAACTGCTTGTTTTTCTAGCCCTAAAAGAAAACCCATTGGGTCTGTCTGTGCAGCAGTAAGTACAGTAGGGTCGTCCATTGTTACAGACGATACTTCGCCTTTAAAAATGTCTTTAATTATCTGTTTGCAAAAGGTGCTTTTACCTGTTTGGCGTGCTCCTGTAATAAGTATTACGGGCGTGTCGCTTAATGCTTCTGCTACTTCGGTATCTACAAAACGCTTGTACATATTTGTTTATTATTTGCAACAAAGATACAATTTTGTGGGTAAATCTGGAAAGTTTTGTGGGTAAATCTGGAAAGTTTTGTGGGTAAATCTGGAAATACATATAATTTAATTTGCCAATTTGAAAAGTTGTTCTTACTTCTCGTAATCATATTGAAAAGGGAGTTTTAATGATGGATTATTATAGTTCATTATTTTAGCTTCACCCTCAATTCTATATTTTCCTTTGGGTAATACACTGTCTAATGGTAATGTGGCAATAACCAATCGGTTCTCTTGTGTAAAAGGGATATTATATTTTTTACCATTAACAGTAATAGCATTTATTTCTAGTAGAATATTTTCTCTAAAATCTATATTGGCAATGCTTAATTCGAGATTATCATCAATTGTTTTTTGGAATAGTGGAAATTTGGAATCAAAACTGCAATAATCTGATTCAACTAAGTAAATTTGATTGACAGTCATTTCTAACAACATAGATTTATATAGCAATACATTATTTCTAAGGGATTCTACAGATGCTTTTGTGTTAAGTTTTGTAAAATATTCATCGGTTTTTAACTCCGAACTTGGAAAGTATGGTTTGGATTGGAAGATGGAATCGAAACTGTAAATTGTCTTAGTGTATAATGTGTAATTTTCTTGTTGATTGGTTTTGCCTATGCTTTTTTCAAAAGCATTAGAAATACTATCAATGCTTTGTATTATATTGTATAGCTTGCCTTCAGCGTGTGAATAATTGAGAAGTGTTTTAGAATAAGGACTAAATTTATATTCAATGCTTTTAATGTAATTATTGTTTTTTTCTACAATAAAATCATTAGACATTTTCAACTGATTGTTTAATGTTTCTATTTCTTTGTTATTGTTTTTGCAAGAGCTAATTATTGAAATAATTAAACATACACTTACGCAATATTTCATAAGATTTATTTTTGTGTAAAGTAAAAACTATTAAACCTAAAGCATCTCTAATACTTTTTCCATTGCGTTGCCTCTTGAGCCTTTTATTAAAATTAAGGCATTGTTTATAGGGTGTGCGATTAAATACGGCTTTATATCTTCTGTGTTTTCAAACCATAAATAATTTCCTTTTTCACAATCTGCAAATTCTATTCCGGTAAGTATTACATTTTCAAAACCTTTTTCCTGAATGTGCTTTACTAAATTGCGATGCTCTATTTCTGTATCCTTTCCTAATTCTTTCATACTGCCTAAAATAAGCCATTTGTTTGCAGTATTTATACCTGCAATGTTATTAATAGCAAGCTGCATACTTGTAGGATTAGCGTTGTAGGCATCTAATATTATTTGATTAGTGCCTTTTTGTGTTAGTTGTGAGCGATTATTTTGTGGTGTGTAATTTTCTAAAGCGGATTTAATTTTATCAATACCTATTTTAAAATAATTACCAACAGCAACTGCCACTAAAGCATTAGGCAAATTGTAACTTCCGGTTAATTGAGTGGCAATACTTGTTTCTAATCCAGAACTCAATATTGCCATTTCGAGAAGTGGTGTAGTGCTGATGTTTTTACCAATGATTTGTGCATTAGTCGTTCCGTAAGTTATTCTGTTTTCAATGCCTTCCGACATTTTAATTAAGTAATCCAAATCGTTATTAATAAAGATTGTACCCTTATCTACTTTAATAAATTGATACAGTTCGCCTTTAGCTAATCGCACTCCTTCTTCACTCCCAAAACCCTCGAGATGTGCTTTGCCACAATTATTAATAATGCCAAAGTTGGGCAGTGTATATTGGCAATAACTTTCTATTTCGTAACGATGGTTAGCACCCATTTCCACTATTGCTATTTCGTGGTTTTTATTTATTTTTAATAATGTAAGCGGCACACCTATATGGTTATTAAGATTACCTTCTGTAGCGGCAGTGTTGTATTGTGTGCTTAGTACGGCATAGATGAGTTCTTTGGTTGTGGTTTTGCCATTAGTGCCTGTAATGGCTATTATTGGGATGTCAAGCGTTTTGCGATGGTGTAATGCTAATTGTTGTAGTGCTTGTAATACATTTTCGGTTTGTAAAACCCTTTGGTCGTTAGTGTTCAATGGTTCATCTACAATACTATATGCAGCACCTTGTTCGAGTGCTTGTAATGCAAAATTATTGCCATTAAAATTAGCACCTTTTAATGCAAAAAATATAGAGCCTTTTTCTATTTTTCTACTATCGGTAACAATCTTAGGGTGTTGTGTGTAAATTTGATATAATTGAGGGATAGTAATCATAGTTGTAGCGAATTAATAATTGTCGTTTTAGTCGTCGTTATCTTCTTGGTGCAAAGGTAATTTAATAAAAAAGGTAGTGCCAATATTTTCTTCTGTTTCAAAACTTATATCGCCATTGGCTTCTTCTATAAAAATTCTGCATAAGTAAAGTCCGATGCCGTTTCCTTCGTGTTTGGTAGTGAAATATGGCGCAAATAATTTGCTTCTAACTTCTTCGGGAATGCCGTTGCCATTGTCTTTAATGGATATTGTCAATTTATCTTCATCTACTATACTGTTTATTGTTATTACCCCTTCGTCTTCTTTGGGAATGGCTTGTACTGCATTTTTAAGAATATTTGATATTACACTTGTAAGTTGGCTCTTGTCTATAAAAATGTAGATGTCTTCTTGATTAGTTTGTAAATTTATTTCACAGTTATTTTCTTTTTCAAATAACACAACCAAGGAGCGTAGTATTGTGTTTGCTTCTAACACTTCTGGAGATGCTTTTGGCATTTTGGCAAAATTTGAAAATGCGGAAGCGATTACATTTAGGTTTTCTATTTGTTCTATTATTAATTCAGATATTCTAAGCGTAAGCTCTTGTACATTATCCCTTCCCGATTGTATAGCATTTTGTAAATACTGAATGTTTAATTTCATTGGGGTAAGTGGATTTTTAATTTCGTGTGCTACTTGTTTTGCTGCTTCGCGCCAGGTAGCTTCTCTTTCTGAAATTGCTAATTTTTGTGCTAAATTTTCTACTCGTTCGAGCATTAAATTGTATTCAGATACTAATAATCCAATTTCGTCATTATGATGCCATGCGATTCGTTCATTGTGTTTAAGTCGTATGTTTCTGAATTTTTTAATGAGTAAGTTAAATGAATCTATAATACTATTGGAAATAAAAAATGCTGCTATAGAAGCTATAAAAAATATAATGATGTAGATGTTAATTAAAGCTATTAATTGGTCAGAAAAATTATTGTTTATTTCGCCAATGGTGGAAAATTTTGGAACACCTACATAGCCCAATACGTTATTGTTTTTATCTGTTAATGAAGTATAGACTACCGGTACATTTAAGGAGTGTATGTTTTCTGTAAAGAGTAAATTTTCTGTTTTAATATTTTTTAAATCATTTAAAATATCTGGTCTTATCAAATTGCCAATAATGTTTTCATCTATTAATTTTTCATTTCCTGCAACTAATAATTTACCGTCGGTATTATATAGCACTGCATTAATATTAAAGGAAGACTTGAGTGCTTTAATGCAATTGGATAATTGCAGCATTACATCTTCATCTTCTTTATCTAACTGTTTTGCCTCAGAGTAATATTTTACGGTATTGATTGTGTCGTGAATTTTAGTTCTTATATTTTCTTTATTTCTATTACTAAGCAAGTAGTAAGTGCTTATACTAATTATTACAAATGCTATAAAGACTGTAAGTCCAATAGTAGTATTTATCTTAGAACGTAACGACATATTTATTTTAAATCGAAATTGCTGGTATCTCGAAACAATATTAAGATACAATCTGATTAAATAAATAAGTACCCAAACGCTTAAAAAAACTAACATAGAGTAGCTAAACAAAGAAACAAAGCTGACAATAATATTTCTATAATACCTAACTAATACTACGATATTATCTTGATGTTGATAATAGTAATCTGAAAATGAAAGATTATTATAAAAAGTATTAGTAACGCTATTCTTATATTCCGAAAGATTGTGAGGTATTGTTACAAGGCTTTTTTGTGTAATTAACTTGCCGTTTTCAAATATTGCAGTAATGTAGTTGTCGTAAAATTGAAAATCTTTAAGATTGTCTTCGAGTCTAAGTATTTCTGGTAAATCGGTATTAGAGCGAGGCGTAAATGCAATAAAAATTCCGCCTTTGTCTAACATTGGGATTAAACCTCTGTAAAGGGTTTCGGAAGTTATGTTTTCGTCTAAATCCAAAACAACATTACTTTGGTTTAATATACTTTTATATTGTTTTGATAAATCGTTTTCTTTTTTGCAAATTAATGATACTTCTATATTGTAGTCTGGAAATTGACCTGATAAATAGGTGTTTAAAGTATGTACTCTAACTTCTTCTGCCGATAATGAATGCAATTGATTAAAATGGTTAATTATTAATTCGTCTTTCTTTATTTTATCTGCTATAATATTAAAGCTATATTCTAAAATATGGTCTTGTTTTTTACCTTGTTGTTGCGCATATATTTTTCGTATTTCTATTTCTTTTAAATAGCTATATGCAAAGGTTTGAAGTGTAGTCCAAAGTGAGATTATTGTAAACCAAAGCAGCCATACATGTTGATAATTTTTATTCGCATTTGTCCTTCCTTCTAAACCAAATGGCGATCCGAATTTATCTATGATGATTAGTGAAGTAAGGGCAAGTAAAAGCGTGGAATAGAATGTAAACTCTGTTTGTTTTGTATATTGAAAACACATTACAACAACAAAGAGTATAAACGCCATTAATGGTTTTAGGTATTTGTTTTTGAATAGATATTGCGATACAGTATAAATAAAATAGAGAAATATTATAAAGTTAATAATCAGCAATATCAATACTAAAATGCCCCAAAAGGTAAATTGATTAATGTATTTTAGTTTTTCGACGTTAAATGAAATCTTGCTATCCAGTAGTAATACTATAATTTTTTGTACTGTAATGTAGTAAGATGTAAATGCTACAAATATGGTCATTAAGGTAAGCAATATACGATTGGCGACATTATATTTTTCCGGCAAAAAAATAAACCTCTTTGCAGGTACTTGAAAGATAACATAAAATAATATTAGCGTGCTTAGTAATGTATCACTAAGTAGATGATAAAAAGAATGAAAACCAATATCGGAACCTAATAATGATGGAGAATGAAAATCCGAAGATAGAATTCCATCGGGTACAATTATGCCATACTTGTATAGTTCGGAATAAATAACTTTAATAACACCTAATACCACAACAATATATACAGGATACCTAACTTTTCTACACCAATAACTCAGATAAGTAAGTATGTATAGAGCGGTTAATAGCAGTGCCAAATAATAAATTAAAAAAGAGAGGGTAGAGTTTTCGTAATAATTGACATCTATATAAGTTAGGTAAAATATTGGGTTATTGGCATTTACCACAGGGTAAGAGTTTTCGCTAAGCACCTTTTCGGTAATCTTTGTATTCGATTGTATTTTTGGAGATGCTAAAAAATTAGACTTTAGGTGTAGGCTTTCTTTTGGGAAATTAATATTAATCGGAATTAATTCTATAATAGTAAATGTGTCTGTACCGTTTGCTTTAACGTGTTTCTTGTAATAGGTGGTTATGTTTTTATTGGTAATTATTCTATTGTTTTCATTTAGTTTTATTTCTGTCCATAATTCGTCAGACTGAAACAAATTTCCAGACCAATATTTAATCTTTCCATTTTTGTAAACATAAGCATATATATCTATTAGTGCTGCAAATTCTTCAATGTTTTGTTGCAGTGCAATACTGTCTGTTACATTGTAATTTGTATTGTTAAAATGTTCTATTTTTTTGTCAAAGTCTTTCTGAATTATTGTCGTTAGATTTTTGGGGTTCCAATCTTTTTTGTCTTTTTTATTGAGAAAATAAAACGAAAGAAATAAAGCCAAAATAACAATAAGCCAACCCGTAAATGGCGGCTTATGAAATACTATTGTTTGTTTTACTTTACTCAATTTTATGATTTTTATTTTGTATTTTTCTTTGCTTTATTCCAAAGTGCGTCCATTTCTGTTAAACTAAGTTCGTGCAGTGTTTTGTTGTCTTGCTTTACCATCACTTCCATTTCCTGAAAACGAGCAATGAATTTTTTGTTAGTAAGTTCTAATGCTTGTTCCGGGTCTATGTTTAGAAAGCGTGCATAATTCACTAACGAAAATAATACATCGCCAAATTCTTTTTCCGTTTCTTCTTGCGATGCGTTAGCAATAGCCTCTTGTAGTTCGTTTAATTCTTCTTTTACTTTATCATATACTTCTTCTTTTGTGTCCCACTCAAAGCCAGTTTGTTTTGCTTTTTCTTGTATTCTATATGCTTTTATTATTGCCGGCAATTCTTTTGGTACACCAGAAAGCGCAGATGTTTTCCCTTCTTGTAATTTAAGTTTTTCCCAATTTTGTTTTACAGTATTTTCATCATCGGCTTTTACATAATCGTATATGTGAGGGTGCCTTGCTACAAGTTTATTGCATACATTTTCTATTACTTCACCTAAACTAAAGTGCTGTTGTTCAGATGCAATTTTACTATAAAAAACTATGTGCAACAATAGGTCGCCAAGCTCTTCTTTAATTCCATTCCAATCATTATCTGTGATAGCTCCTGTGAGTTCGTAAAGCTCTTCAATGGTTTGAGCGCGTAAAGTATGTATGGTTTGTTTTTTATCCCAGGGACACTTGTCCCTCAACTCGTTCATTATGTCTAATAAACGATTCAAAGATTTGTAATACGCCATTTCCGATTGCATTGTAATTTCCTCTTTATTGCAACCAAAAGTAATAAAGTAATATTGATTTTTTGTTATTAATGTTACTGTGTATGATATTTCTCTTTAAAATGTCATTATATGTATTTAATTCATTCAATTTGCTTTAACTTTGCGAAGAGTAATTATTGTAAACAATTCAGTTTATTTGGCTACTATTTTAATTTCAAAAATAGAATATGAAAAAAATAATTAGTACACTTTCAGTTGTAGTATTTAGTTTGGGTGCAGCATTTGCCCAAAGACACATAGATTTAGGTGTTACACTTTTAAATCCTGTAGAAAATGCTGTTATTGCTCCATTCGAAAGAGTAAATATAGAAATAGAGCTTAGTAATGAAGGTGTAGATACCATTTTTGCAGGAGATACTGTATGGTACAACCATTCTCAAATACCATTAATTAACCAGAGGTGGTATATACTACAAGCTAATATTCCACCTAATGCTACTGCTAATATTGTAATAGATTCTTTTGCAAACAGCGACCAGTTCACCACTACTGAAGTAAATTTTTGCGTAACGTTATATAGCCCCGACAATGTAATTGGGATAAATGGATATACGTACATAGACACTGTTTCTAATAACAATAGCGATTGTAATAAAATAACTTTACAGCCTACATCTACATCTGAGTTAGAGCTAAGTATAGCGCAATTAAAATTGTATCCTAATCCGGCACAAGATGTTGTTAATATCGAAGGTAAATTAAAATTCAAAGGAGATATTAATGTTGTTATTTTCGATATTACAGGTAAAGAAATAATACAAACTACTTATAATAAATTAGATGAAAATGCGGTTTTAAATATTCCTGTTGATGTACATAATATTGCCAATGGAATGTATTTTATTCAACTTAATGCAGCTGGAAACAAAGTAGCCTATAAGTTAATAAAACAATAGACAATTATAGTGATGAAGAAATATCTGATAATTATATGGATAATATTTTGTGCTGTACAATTAAAAGCACAAAAAATTGGCGATTGGAAAATGAAACAATTGATAACTGTAGAAGATTTGGTGCAAAAAACGAGTAGCGAGTCGGCGAATAAAAACTTAGTAATACTTAATACCGGTCCCGTAGAAGACATACCCGGTGCTATTAACATAGGACCTGTAGAAAACCAAAAATATATAGACAAATTAGCTGCTGTTTTAGACACAATTCCTACAACAAAAGAAATAGTAATTTATTGTGGTTGCTGCCCTTTGGCAGTTTGTCCTAATTTAAAACCTGCTTATGATATGCTCAAAAAACGAAAATATAAATCTTATCACGTATTGTTATTGGAGCACGATTTACAAGAAGATTGGATAGACAAAGGGCATCCAGTGCAGTAGATTTTTTGTAATTATGACATTTTTGCTAAAACCAATATTTATAATCATTTGCTTATTTATCATTTTAGATAAATATTGTTATGCCGATTTTGTTTCATATAATTCTACTGTAACCATACAGCTTAAAACCGATAGTTACACAATATTACACCATCACGATTACACAGAAAGAGGAAAAGATGAAAGACTAAATGAAATTCATTATGGTAGAAATGCAATATTTAACGATACACTAAATACATTTTCCTTTATAATAGTAACAAACTCAAAAACAGGTGATACGCTATTTAAAAAACCTTGTCCACCATTTACCAAAGTTCTTATTAGTAAAGATGAAAAATATTTTATTGGTCTAAGTAATATTAAACTAAGAAATCCTTTTCAACTTGTTGTTTTTAATTTACAAGGGGAAGTCGAATTTAAGAGACGCATTCATATAAACTATAAAAATGTTACTTATACTGATAATGAAATTAGATTATTGGTAAATAAATATCCCGAAGATTTTGTGAAATATACATTAATGGGGGATATAGAAAAACACAAACAATTTTGGAAAATAAATACTAACAATATACCACAATTTCGAGATGATAGCTCAGGAAAGATTTCTACTGTGGGAATTTTTGATTCGCTATTACCCAATAAAAGAGAAAGTACTTCTAATTACGTAAAATGGTTTTGCGATACGATAAAAGAAATAGAAATTGTTGAAAAAAACGGACGAATTGATGAATTATACTTTTTAGACAATGCAAATACCTTGAGAAAAATACCAAATGATATTATTTATTGTGATGTAGATTATTTTATCAATAATGGATATTTAAATAGAGCAACATTTAATGAAATTAAACATTCCAAAACATCTCTTTTTTCAACACCACAATACAAATATCCTTCTTGCTTACAATTCGGAAATCTTTATTATTATTTTACGGATATTAAAACCTTCTTAAGCCAAAACGAACTGCAATTTATAGATAAAAGCAGCTATTGCGATTCTAACAAAGTGCTTTCATTTAAGTTATTGATTATAGATGAAAATAAAGAAAAAAGTAAGGGGTTTGAAGTGAAAAGCGCAAACATACCTACTGAAATAAAAGATAAGCTATTAATTGGTTCTGACAAGATTCGACAAATTTACTTTACTGAAATTAAAGTTGCTTGCTATAAGGAGGGAGAATTTGCAATAAGAGAATTACCTCCTATAGTGTATAGTATCATTGAATAGAATTTTTAACTATTGTTCTTTAATCCTACATTTGTTTTCTAAATAATATTTTATGAGCTATTGTAAATATGTAGCCAGTCTTGAGGATAAGAATAATGTTCACGTTATATACCATAATGAACATTACGGATTTCCAATTGAAGACGATAATGAACTTTTTGGAAGATTAATTTTAGAAATTAATCAAGCAGGATTGAGTTGGGATACCATTCTTAAAAAGCAAGAACATTTCAGAAAAGCATATCATCAATTTAATATTAAAAAAGTAGCTGCATACCAGCAAAAAGATTTTGACCGATTAATGCAAGATGCCGGCATTATCCGAAATAGATTAAAGATTAATGCTGCTATACACAATGCCAATGTTATATTACAACTGCAAAAAGAATATGGCTCATTTCTAAATTGGATAGCGCATCATCATCCGAAAACTAAAGATGAATGGGTTAAGATTTTTAAAAATAATTTTAAATTTACCGGAGGCGAAATCGTGAATGAATTTCTAATGAGTATAGGTGTATTAAAAGGCGCTCACGAAGATAGCTGTGCTGTTTACAAAAAATCAATAAAAGAAAAGCCTCTACATTTAAGACCCCAAAAGAAATGAATATTTTAGCTATTTACTATACGCAAAGCGGGCAAATCAAAGATATCCTCGAAAGTGTATTTTCTAAAACCAATTGTACCATAGATTACGTAGCTATACAGCCCGAAAGAGATTTTCCTTTTCCTTGGACTTCTTCGGCTTTTTTTGACGCGATGCCAGAGTGTGTATTGCGTATTGCAGAGCCTATTAAACCAATGCCCGAACTTGCTGCTAAGGATTACGATTTAGTTGTTTTGGGGTATCAGCCTTGGTTTTTATCGCCATCATTACCAATTACAAGTTTTCTAAAAAGCGAATGGGCAAAGTATCTTAAAGACAAACCTGTAATAACCGTTTTAGGATGTAGAAATATGTGGCTCAATGCACAAGAATGTGTAAAAGAAGATTTAGTAAATGTGGGTGCAAACTTAGTAGGTAATATTGTTTTAGAAGACAAACACTCTAATATAATAAGTACCCTTACTGTAGTTCGTTGGATGCTAAAAGGACAAAAAGAAGCATCTGCAAATCTGCCTGCTGCCGGAGTATCGGACGAAGATATACAAGCTGCTTCGCAATTCGGAAAAATAATTGAAGAGCATTGGCAAAGTAATAATTTACAACAATTACAAGCCGCATTGATAGAGGCAGAATCTGTAAAAGTAAAACACAACCTTATTCTCTTAGAGCGTAGAGGAGTGAGCAACTTTCCTAAATTTGCAAAACGAATAAGAGCCAAAGGCTTGCCCGGTAATGCGGCTCGTAAGCCATTATCTAATTTGTTTAAACGATTATTGATTGTTTCTATTTTTGTATTATCCCCCATCACTTCGCTAATGTCTTCAATTAAATCTTTCCTTAATAGAAAGTCGTTACAAAAAGATGCGCAATATTTTAAAGGGGTAGAATACAGAAGTGGTGTTTATGCAAAAAGGTAAGTAGAGCGAAAAGCCCAATTACAAGCTGCAATCAAACAATAAATTTGAAGGGAATATTATAAATAAAAATAGCTCCAACTAATTAATTGGAACTATTTTGGGAGTGGAAGCACACGGATTCGAACCGCGGACCCTCTGCTTGTAAGGCAGATGCTCTGAACCAGCTGAGCTATGCTTCCTTTCTAAAAGGAGTGCAAAGGTAATGTATAAATTTATACTTCCAAAAAAATTTGAAGATTTATTTAGCGAATAATTTTTAAGGAAGATTTTTTTTCGACAAATGACAGATAATATAAAACTAAATATATATGTATGAGCAGAAATAATACAAATAGTTATGCCAATTTAAAGCATTGACATTCCTTAATGGCTTGAAAATAATAGTGCAATACCGACAGAATTTTATTTACAGAAGAAAGAATATGGAATTAATTTTTAGCGAGATTATTTAATTTTCATTTTTCTACTAACTTCGCCATTATGTACCACTACCTTAACGAACTTAACGAAAATCAGAAAGATGCAGTAACCCATATAGACGGACCACTTATCATCGTAGCCGGTGCCGGTAGCGGAAAGACAAAAGTATTAACCACCCGTATTGCCCATCTAATGCAGTTGGGTGTAGATTCTTTTAGGATTTTGGCACTTACTTTTACCAATAAAGCTGCCGCAGAAATGAAAGAAAGAATCGAAAAAATTCTTGGCAATAACGAAAGTCGTAATCTGTATATTGGTACTTTTCACTCTGTATTTGCTAAAATATTACGTTTCGAAGCAGAAAAATTAGGCTACCCTTCTAATTTTACCATTTATGATGCCGATGATGCCAAAAGCTTAGTTAAAACCATTATTAACGAAAATGGTCTTGATGATAAATTTTATAAACCATCTTTCGTTTACAATAGAATATCTGCAGCCAAAAACGGTATGATAAGTCCTAAAGACTATCAAGAAGACAGGTACATACAGCAAGAAGATGCACGAAGCAATCGTACTCATATCGGAATTATATATGAACAATATGTAGCTCGATGTTTTAAAAATGGTGCTATGGATTTCGATGATCTTTTAGTGAAAATGTACGAATTGCTTACTTCATTTCCCGAAGTGCTATCGAAATACCAACATAAGTTTAGGTATGTAATGATAGATGAGTATCAGGATACCAATATGGCGCAGTATAAAATAGTAAAGCTATTAGCCGCTGTGCACGAAAATATTTGTGTAGTAGGAGATGATGCGCAAAGCATCTATTCTTTCCGTGGTGCTACCATAGAAAATATTTTAAAATTTCAAGACGATTACCCTGATGCTAAAATTGTAAAACTCGAACAAAATTATAGAAGTACCCAGTCCATTTTAAATGTTGCCAATAAAATTATTGCTAATAATAAAAACCAAATTCATAAAAAACTATGGACAAGTAATGATGAAGGCGAGAAAATAAAATTGGTACGTACGCTCACCGATAACGACGAAGGTAGATTTGTGGCAGATGCCATTGCAGAACAACGTTTGCGTAACCATTACCGAAACAAAGATTTTGCAATATTGTACCGTACCAATGCCCAAAGTCGCTCTTTTGAAGAAAGCCTAAGAAGGTTAAATATTCCGTATCGTATCTATGGAGGCTTATCATTTTATCAGAGAAAAGAAATAAAAGATTTTATAGCTTACTTGCGCATTATTGTAAACAGAAGAGACGAAGAAGCACTCAAGCGTATTATTAATTATCCTGCAAGAGGAATAGGCAAAACGAGTATCGAACGGCTTTTAGTAGCAGCCAATCAATCCGGAAAAACATTTTGGGAAATATTAGAACAACCTGCGCTTGCCGGTCTATCTGGTGCAGCAGCCAATAGAATAGAAGCTTTCGTAATGATGATTAAGAGCTTTGAAACAATGCTCCTGACACATAACGCTTACGAAGTTGCTTTTACCGTAGGGAAACATACAGAATTAGTAAAAGAACTCTATAACGATAAATCGGTAGAAGGGGTAGCAAGGTACGAGAACGTGCAAGAATTGCTTAACTCTATAAAAGAATATACAGAAACACCCAATGCTGATGGCGAGTTAGAGCCGGACAAAAGTTTGGGTGCTTATTTACAACAAATTACCTTACTTACCGATGCCGACAAAAACAACGAAGATGACGAAGATGTAGTAAAATTAATGACGATACACGCAGCGAAGGGCTTGGAGTTTCCTTGTGTATTTGCGGTAGGATTAGAAGAAAATATTTTTCCGAGTGCAATGAGTATATATGACAGAGAGGGTTTGGAAGAAGAAAGACGACTATTTTATGTTGTGATTACAAGAGCCAAAACAAAACTTTGGATAAGCTTTGCTCATAATCGTTATCGTTTTGGTTCTTTGGTACAAAATGAACCAAGCAGATTTATTGCAGAATTGCCAAACGATTATGTAGATAACAGCTTTGCAGGCGCAGCAGGTGCAAGGGGCGGAATGAACACTAAGCAAAACCAATTTCAGAATGGAAATAATACAGGCTCAAATGTGGGTTTGAAAAAATTAGCAGAAACCAATAAACCAAGTACTAATTACGTACCCTCGCCTAATTTTAAGCCCTCGCCAATTAGTGAAATCAAGTTAAATAGCAGAGTAGAGCATCAGCGATTTGGCTATGGTGTAATTGCAAAATTAGAAGGAGGTAATGCCAATCTTATGGCTACTATCCAATTCGATAATGGAGCAGGAGAGAAAAAAATAATGTTGCAATATGCAAAGTTGAGAGTGGTGGAGTAAAGGGTTTGAAGATGATTGAATTTACTTTAAAAGGTATTAATAGTAGCAGTTATTATTAAAAGAAATGAAAAAAACTATTTTTGTCGATTGTTTTTTAATATATCCCTAACCTTTATATTTAAATTCACAAATGAAATATTTATATCTAAAGATTGATTTCAATATTTTTTTAAAAGCTATTCTATTAAGAGTTGTATTATTAATTTGTTGTAATTTTTATGTTTCAAATATAATAAGTCAGACAATAGCAGATAGATATAAACCGCAATTTGAAGAGTTTGTAGCTGCCTTTAATAACGAAAATTGGGAGCAGGCTTCCGAAAAGTTAGAAGCAATAAAAACATCTCCAGACTTTACTAAAAACGACACACTGAAAGGTATGTATTTTATTAGCTATGGTAACTATTTTTATTTTCAAGATTTATTCGATAAAGCTAAAGATGCTTATTTACAAGCAATAAAATATTGTGATAAAGCGAAGTATAATTCTGGATTCATCACTTCAAATCAAAATTTAGGAGCTTTGTATGGAACACTAAGCTTAAATGACTCTGCATTGTATTATCACAAAATTGCATTGAGCTTAGCAGAGCAAGAGAAGAATCAAAAAGAGATAAATAAAATTAGCATCTCAATTGCTGTATGTTTAAAAAAGAAAGGGCAGTTTGTGGACGCTAATAATATTTTATTTCAGATACTAAAACAATGCGACTCTTCTGAGGCAGAAGTACAGGGCAATGTATTGAGTGCGATTGCTGCTAACTATAAGGAGTTATACCAAAATGAAATAATAAATAGACCAATATTTGTTATTTCATTTTTTTCA
>CAYUXT010000031.1:0-38993 GCA_964448955.1 uncultured Taibaiella sp.
TGGTTTCGTTGTCGGGAATAGAGGAGAAAAGACAGGTAAAAAGCTTTGGGAGCAACTTGAACAAAGTAAAAAAGAGACTTATACAGTAGAAAGCCACAACGGATTATACAGACATTACTTAGCGCGATTTAGAAGGAAAACAAAATGCTACACAAAATCTTTAGAAATGCTGAAAATATCTATAAAACTGCTGATAGCAAAACAAAATAATCAATTATCTATACTTAGTTACTAATGCCTTATTTTTTATTATTGTATTATGTTGCAAACCCTAATTACAGTTTCTAAACTATATAAAACAAACGGTTGTCTATTTTAGACAACCGTTTGTTTTATGTTTAAAGAATGCAATTTTATGCCTCTTCTTTTAGTATCCTTATTCTTTCTTCTTTGTCTTCTTCTTTGCGTAAAGAGTCTTTTTTGTCTAAATCTATTAATAATGGTGCTGCCACAAAAATAGAAGAATATGTAGCTACTAACACACCTATAGACATTGCAAATGCAAAACCTCTTAATACATCACCACCGAATATAAATAATATAAGTGCTACTAAGAATAATGTAAGCGAAGTCATTAATGTACGAGTAAGCGTACTGTTGATTGCTCTGTTAAGAATGTCGGTTCTGTCGCCATTTGGCTCTTTTCTAAAGTATTCTCTTGCTCTGTCGTAAACAATTACGGTATCGTTCATAGAGAAACCAATTATGGTTAATAGTGCTGCAATAAAGTGTTGGTCTATTTCTAAAGAGAATGGCACTATATCTTTAAAGAACGAGAAAATAGCTAAAGTAGCCAAAGCATCGTGCGCTAAGGATATAATGGTACCAATAGAATATTGTACTTTGTTAAAGCGTATAAATATATACAAACAAATTAATAGTATAGAGATACCCGTAGCCCATTTAGCGCCACTTTTAAGGTCTTCACTAATAATCGGTAATACGGTTTGCTCTCCTTGTATGTATTTGGCATCGAAGGTTGCTAAATCCACTCCTGAAGCTATAAAGTTTTCTTTCTGCATGCCTTCATAAAGCTTTGCCACTACTTGGTTGCGCACTTCTTGTCCCGGGGTTTCGATAAGGTAATCAGTAGTTATCTCTATCATATTGCCCTGCCCTAAGGTTTTAACCACAGGTGGATTGTGTAAGTGTGCGCTTAATTTTTCTCTGATTTCAGAAACCTGATGTTTTTCGTCTAATTGCACTACAAATTTTCTACCTCCCGAAAACTCTACTCCATAATGGAAACCATTAAAGAAAGATGCCAATCCTAATAATACTAAAACCACAGAGATAGCATATCCGATTTTGCGTTTTTCAATAAATTTGAATTTTGCTTTTTGGAAAATCCCTTTAGAAAATTTAGTAAAATATTTGAAATGTCTTTTTTCTCCTTTCATATACATATCAGTAACAAGGCGAGAAACCATAATACCGGTAAATAGGGAAAGTATTAATGCAATGATTTGTGTAGTTGCAAATCCTTTTATCGGGCCTAAACCGAAATATAATAATACAAATGCTGTTATCAATGAAGTAACGTGCCCATCTATTACCGGATTTAAAGAGTGTAAATATCCTTTCCGTACCGATTCCGAGTGCGATTCGCCTATAGCTAATTCTTCTTTAATCCGTTCAAATATAATTACGTTAGCATCTACCGCCATACCAATACCGAGGATAATACCCGCAATACCTGCCATAGTAAGTGTACCTCCTAAGTTGGCAAAAATGGCAAAAGTGAAAATTATATTAAGTGTTAAAGCTATATTAGCAACAATACCTGCTGAGTTATAGTATAATAACATCAACAAAAAGATTGCTAAAAACGAAATGATAAATGCATTAGTAGCTCCATCTATAGATTCTTGTCCTAATGAAGGCCCTACTACTTGCTCTTGTACTATTTTAGCAGGAGCAGGTAATTTACCTGTTTTAAGAATATTAGCTAAATCTGTACCTTCTTTTGGAGAAAACCCACCGGTAATTTGAGACCTACCACCAGTTATTTCGCCATTTACGGTTGGTGCGGTATATACATAATCATCTAAAGATATTGCTATAAAATTGCCTTTGTTTTCGCGTGTCATTTTTGCCCAAATAGAAGCACCTTGCTGGTCCATTGTTAAGGATACCATAGGTTGGTTAGTGGTAGGGTCGTAATCGAAACGAGCATCTACTACGCGGTCTCCTTCCAATTTAGCCTCTTCTCTGCCGGGTAATGTCTTAATAGCATAAATAGCTACTACAGACTTATTTCCTGTACCTGCATCACCTATTAAGAATTTAATGTTAGAAGGAAAATGTTTTCTGGCTACACTAAGATTTAAAAGTGCTAATACTTTTTCTGCATCTTTTGCAGAAGTAATACCAATGTTTGGTGATTGAGAAACTTGTCCTTGCTCAGAAACCATTGGCATCATATAGCTAAATAAAGATTCGTCTTGAGCAGCTGAATCCTTTAATTCTCCTAATGCACCACTGCCTTCGCTGGTTAATAAATCTGCTAAGCTGCCTTCTTCTGTAGTTTTTTCGGCATTTGGAGTATCTTCATTTGTAGTAGTGGTTACCGCATCGGTAGTAGCGCTTCCTTCTTCAGTAGTTGCTGTTTCACCATCTTTTTTGCCATCTTTTTGTGCTTTAAGATATGCTTGTATAGACTCGTTAGCCTTCATTACATTGTTAATCATAGAAGCATTAGAGGCAACTTCCCAAAACTGTAATTTAGCGGTAGCTTGTAAATATTTACGAACCGACTCGGGGTCTTTAACTCCTGCAAGCTCTACGGTAATTACACCTCTGTTGGCATCTAAATTGATTGATGGTTGTGCTACTCCAAATTTATCTATACGAGTGCTTAATATTTTATGGGTACGCTCAATAGCTCCTTTAGATTCTTCTCTAATAACCGCAAGTACTTGTTCGTCTGTAGAGTTAAGTGTTATTTTTTGTTGCGATGGTTTAGTAAATAACGGTGCTAATTGTGTGTTAGGATTAAGTTTTTTAAACGCCTGTCCAAATAAGGTAACAAAGTCTGCATCGCTGTTTGCTCTCATTTTTTCAGCTTCTTCTAAAGCTGCTTTTAGCATTGGGTCTTTGTCGTTTTTACTCATAGACTTTATAAGTCCGTCTAAGCCAACCTCTAAAGTTACGCTCATACCACCTTGTAAGTCAAGACCTAATTGTAGTTCTTTTTCTTTTACCTCTTGATAAGTATATTTTAACCCAAGAAAATCAATTACATTGATGTCCTTCATGCTGTCTGTAACTCTTTTGTATATAGGGTTACGCAGGGCATCTTTATCATCTTCTTTAGCATCGGGATGCAATGCTGCCAATTGGTTTTCTACAATTGCTTGTACTTTCTTTTCTTCACTTTGCCCTATAAATGTAAATGATAATCTCCATAAAGAGAACACTATTAGAGCGGCGGTAAACAACTTTACCATTCCTTTTAACTGCATACTGAATTTGTTAAAACTTTACAATAAAATTAAATAAGTGCGCAAAGATACTATTTAATTGTAAAAAAAGTATTTCATTTTTTTGGATAGAAAAACCAGCCTTATAGGCGCGATATTTAATGCCTTAGGCTTTATACCAACTCTAATAGTTTGTTTTCTAAAATGTGTTCCTCTGCCGAAAAAGGTTTTATATTTTGTAGTTGAAGTAGTTCTATTCCGGCTGCAATTACTTTTTCTTTAGTGGCATAGTTGTTGCTTAATTTATATTGCCCTGCTTCGATAATACAGGTTTCGGGAATAAGCCCGATAAGTTCTGCTCCAATTATATTAACGCTAAATTCTTTAGCTATTTCGCTACAAAGGTTCATAACCGTTAAAGGCGAAGTAATATTATAATCTAATAGGTTCATAGAAACTTGTGCGTGGTCGAAATCGTCCATATACCATCCTATGGCTCTAAGCTGTGGTAATAATCCTTTATGATGTAGCGTAGTGCCATCGGGTAATTTTTCTTTATAGCCGGAGCTTCTCATTTTTTGGGCTATTAGTGTAGCTATATATTCATCTTTAGTATCTAACGAGATATTAAATGCAACTAAAACTTTTCTGGCACCAATTACCGTAGCTCCGGTTTTGGTAAGCTGTGCAAGGTCTTTTGTTTCGTCCCAAAAATCGGGTTGCCATTTTTCTGTAAAAACTTTTTGAACAATGTCTTCGTATTGTCCTTTTCTAATATTGGGTAATGCGCGTCTGTAATCTTGTGTGGCGTTGTACTCATAAAGATAAACAGGAATGCCCAATTCCTTTCCTACGCTGCTTGCTAATGTACTTGCCCAATGCACAGCATCTTCGATACGCATATTTAAAAGAGGTACAAAAGGACAAACGTCTGTAGCGCCAATGCGTGGGTGGGCTCCCTGCTGTTGGCGCATATCTATTAACGCAGCAGCAGTTTTTATAGCATTAAAAGCAGCTTTGGAAACAGCTTCGGGATTTCCGGCAAAGGTCATTACTGTGCGGTTGGCACTTACGCTCGTGTCTATGTGTAATAATTTTTGATTAGGAATAAGGCGAATACTTTCGGCAATGGCATCGATAATAGATTTATCCTTTCCTTCGCTGAAATTAGCCACACATTCCATTATGGGTTGTTGGGTGTTTAATATTGTATTGTATTCTGACATTGTATCGTGTTATGCTGCTTGTGGAGAATTTAGTGCAAATTACACATTTTACGGTGTAGATTTTTGATTATATAATTTGGAAAATCAAAATCTAATATTGACTTTTGCGAACGCAATTCAATTTTTAATTGAATTAGGGGGAATTAGCTCATTTGGTAGAGCGCTTGCATGGCATGCAAGAGGCGACCGGTTCGATTCCGGTATTCTCCACTACAAGCCCGAAAGCCGCAATAATAGGGCTTATGGTTTGTATCATTTTTTAATGGCTTGTATCGTACTCAATTTTTAGTATGGTACAAGAAAAAAAAATTTTTGCTCCAATTTTTCGCACGTATGGAGACAATATAAAGAAACGTTGGCGTATAGAGTGGTCAGAACCGGACGACAAAGGCAAACTAAGGAGATGTGCGAAGCCTATCTACATTTCGGGCAAAACAATAGAAGACAGATACAATAAGGCTGATATAATAATGAGCCGTACCGACTTTAAAGCCGTATCGCTACAACCTGCCGAAAAAAGTATTATTGAAAAAGTTTTTGATTATAAGTTTGACTGGGCTTACAAAACAAAACTGCTATACCAGCAAACTATAAAAATATATAACGAGTGGCTCAAGAGACGTAAGCCCGAAAATATAACCCCTAAAGAGTTTCCCGACTTCTTGTTTTTTTTGAAAAATAAAGGACACAGTAATTCTAATGTAGAAAAATTTAGGGCGGCGGTTTATACATTATACCAATATGCTATTGACTTTAGCCTTACAGACAAAAACCCTGTATCGGCTAAACTAAAAATAAAGCACACACACAAAAGCCTAATGTTTTTTAGCGATGAACAAATAGGACGATTTAAAAATGAAGATATAAATACTCAATTATGGTTAGCAATTCGTTTGCTTTTTTACTGCTTTATACGCCCCGGCGAATTGCGACAAATGAAAATTAATTGGATAAACTTTGATATGGAGTATATAGAAATACCTGCTTATGCTGCCAAAAACCGTAAAACACAAAAGGTATTAATACCGGAACATTTTTTAAAAGATATAGCATATTTAAAAGAATATAGGGGAGAAAGTTATGTATTATCAAAAGACTTAGAACCGGGAGCCGTACAAATAGCCGCCAACTGGCTTAACAATGAACACAGAAAAATTTTAGATAAATTAAAAATTCGTGGTAACTACGCCTTTTACTCGTGGAAACATACCGGAGCGGTAAAAGCCGTAAAAGCCGGTATTAATTTAAAAGACTTACAAATGCAGCTGCGCCATCACTCCTTAGATATGGTAAATGAGTATCTTAAAAATTTGGGCGTAATGGATAGCGAGGATTTGCGCTATAAGTTCCCGAAGATTTAAACTACTACACCTCCCTGTGTTGTATAATAATTTTGTACCTGCGCTAAAGTTTTGGTAGGTTGTCCGTATGGGCTGCCGGGTAGCGATGCCCATTCTTTGTTTACTTTGGCTATGGCTGCAGCAAAACGCCCCGCTTTTACATCTGCTAAAGCGTTGCGCTTTTCTAACAATACTACTGCGGCTTTATCCTGACTTTCTGGGCTAAAGTCCGGAAGGGCGGCACGTGGTTGTATTATTGTTATCCAAGTATTGTAAAGTATCTGATAAGCGCCTGCGGCTGTACTACAAATGTTATTAGCGCATATTTTTCGATTTGGGTGTTTGCTAAAGTCATCGAAATACTTGTAGCTGTACAAAGTTTTGTAACCATCGTACCCTAATGTACCTTCAGCATAGCGAATAGTAGCCAAAAACGCTTGTACATTTGCCGCCTCCTGGTCATCGAGGGCGTTGCTTTCGTCTGCGAGATATGCAATATCCACATTCTTTTTCATTCTGTATAGAATGTAAAAAGAAAAGATTGCTAAGCAAATAATTATTATGATGTCGCGCTTTACCATCGTGCTTTATACCCTCTTATATCGTAATGAACAAATGAGCCATACAACCCAATGCCGCCCTGCAGCATTCTACCTTCGGATATTAATCGCTCTATGGTAGCTTTTACAGTCCTAGGAGCTACGCCCAAAACTTTTATGTCGGCTGCCATAGCTCTAAGGTGCGCGCTATTAGATTTGCCGCCTATTGATTGGTTATGTGCCGGAGTTCTGTAACCGGAGTTAATAAATAGAACCGTACCTAAATCGTTGCGTAATACTTGAAGATTAAGCAATAGGGTAGTGGCGTTGGATAAATATTGTGTCGGTACAGGAGTGCGTGCTGCATCTTTACAAGCCAACTCCGAAATAGAGAAATTAGGATGTGCCGTTAAGGCTTCCATATTGTTACTATTGGGGCTGTCTGTATCTGTGCCTACTTCGTTGGGTTCGTTGCGTTCGCTTTTATAAACCCTTATAGCCGCATAAATAGCGGCTATAAGGCAAAGAATGAGTATGATAAATTTATTATCCCTCATCTCCTGCAGGTTCTACCTCTGTAGCGGAGTGGTCGCCACAGTTACATTTTTTGCGAGGTCTGCCAAATGCCGCTATTGCTACTATGGCTGCTAATAATACTGCGAATGTTATAAACTGATAAGTCTTCATATTGTTTTGAATTTTAAAATTTTGTGTTGAGATTATTTATTTTTTTTGCTTTTACCCAATCCTTAATAATTGTAGCTCGCTCCCAACCCTTTGGACCAGCATTGCGAACAGAGCGGATATCTTCTTTTTGTATAAGAGTTTCATATTTTTTGATATTCCCATCAAAAAACGCCGCTTTGTAATCAATGCCGCCTAACCAATGCTTTTTTTGCGAGATAAGAATAGTTTTAGACATAATTTTTAAATTTTTTGGGACTGAAAAATGATTATTTACTTTTGGCTTTTACTATTCTGCCTCCTTTGGCGAATCTGTACCCTTTTTTAAGAGTACCGTTAGATTTTGTTGCGGCGCTTTTGCTCACACCTCTTTTTTTTGCTTTTGCCATTTTATTACAATTTTATGGTTAGAAAATATAGATTACTTTTTTACGATTAAGCCGCCTTTTACCCACTTGTAACCCTTTTTTAGCCGCCCGGTTGTTTTGTCTATGGCGGTTTTTCGGCTTACAAATGTTTTTTCTTTAACCACTGTAGCGGTTACAGAGCCGTCTGCATTCTCTACCGGAAGCGGTTGTTTGTTTTTTCGGCACTGGCAGAACTGGTAAAACTTTTCTGCTTGCTTACTTCTGTGTTTTATAGCCATAACTTAATTTTTGTTGTTAAGTTTAGATTTTACTTTTTCTTTGAGTTGGTCGGCTACGTTTTCGCCTAAGTCCTCAATTTTTTGCGCTACATTATTAGCATTTATGTTTAGTTTTTTTTCTACTGCATCGGTAACATCTTCTATTAGCTCGTTTTTGGCTTTTTTGTCTTTTTTACGGTCGAATAGCTTAATAGCTAAGCGGCTCACTACTGCAAATACTAAACCAACAATAAGATTAATACCCTGCTCTATAATTTGGTCGCCCGGATTAATGCTAAGCATTGTTAAATAACCTGTGCCTACGCTCGTAGCATCGCCGGCACTGTCGTATAAATTGATTTTCATTTTTTAATACCCTCTTAGTTTTTGGAGTTCAGAAATTAATGATTGATATGGTGCACAGGTATTAGTTCCGGGGCGATTCGAAGTACTACTTCTAATATTTTCCCAACACGTAACAGGTATCGCTTTTTTTAGTTCGTTTATTCTGTCGGTTTTATATTTTAATGCCTCATCCTCAGCCGCTTTTTTTTGTGCCGCTAATTGTTCTCTTTTTGCTTTTTCTTCATCGGTTTCGGGATTAGATAACAAAGCAAAATATAAGACTACGGCACCGATTAAAATAAGCACACCTATTAAGATTATTTTTTTCTTATTCATTATTTATCTATTAACTGATTAAGGACATTGTCCACATCATCGCCTACTATGCCCAAAGGAGCTAAAGCGGTGTGGCGCATTTCGTAAAGACTGGTACTATCACGCCCGAATATTTGCTGCAATGCTGCGGTGGTTTGCTCATTCCATACTCCGGTAACGGCTGTATATTTTTCGCCGTTGTAGAGATTTATAAGCAACTGCAAAGCTGTTATTTCGCCTGTAGCTCCGGGAGTATTAGGGCTAAGGAACAATTGGTAATTAATACCGGGGTATTTAACCCCCGAATACAATAAGCCTAAATCTATGCCTCCGGTTGCCAAAGCTCCACTACGTGGAAAGAAAAGGTACGGTGCATTACGGCGGCGATTTACTATCCACAGTACTGTAAAAAATATTATGGTAGCCACAAGGCTATTTATTATCATTATTCCTGCTATCTTTTTTGCGTTCATCTTATTTAAAATTTTGATTTTGAAAAAATTATTATTCTGCCAGTGTAGTTTGAATTTTAGCCCAACCTTGCGAGGGTGTGGCCCCATCTGTTGCGTTTCCGGTTATCTTAATGCAGTATGTCTGCAAATCAGTATCAAAAACGATTAAGCCATTTGCCGGGCTTGAAATTGCAAGGCGTTGGGCTGTTGTCATTGCGCATATTATTGCTCCTTGTGTAGTGCTTACTACGTGCATTTTTGCGCTGGCGTGCGGGCTGTTTGTCCCTAAATGAAAATTGCCGTATTTAATGCCGTGATTCGCATTATTGTTAAATTGAATTTCGGCGTTAGTTATCCTAAAATGACCTGTTGGACTGCTGATTATAGACAGACCGCCGTCTTTACTAAATAAAAAATGCGGCGTTCTAAAATCATTACCCGAAATATAAAAATTAGCAGTATCCTTTAGTTCTGTGTCTGCACCGAAATAGGCTATACGTTGTGCCGTTCCGGTTGGTGCGCTGCCTCCACCAGTAGCACTGATATTTAAATCCGGGTATGTGCCGGTAATGGTAATATTAGTACCTGGCGTTAAATTAAGCGTTGGGGGTATTTGTGTACCTACCCAATATTTTGTAGCTATTGTATTTGCCGTATCTATGGCACCGCCCCCGCCACTAAATTGCGCTGCCATAGCTGCACCTGTAGTATGATGGTTTTTGCCCCGAAAAGACATAGGAAATTTTACTTGTGCATTATTGAGCGAGCCCGTATAAGCCGGTGCGTTTACACTTTGCGAGAATGTACTGTGAATAAATAATAAGCTACAAAGGAATAATAAGATACGTTTCATTTTATTTTTTAGATTTAAACATTAATAAGGAAAAAGATACAATAACTACTAATGCACTAACAATACTAAGCAGTACAGAAATGCGCTGTAATAGATAGTCGTGCTTAAAGTCTTGTGTAAACATTATTTAATTGGTTTTTTAACACCCGGAAACAAAAGGTTAGTAGCTTGACTAACTACCACATAAGCACAAGCAAATACCACTATGGCGGCTATAGCTCCGTACTGAAAATTCTCCTTGCTGTTTTTGCCAAAAAATGTTTTGTAATACATATATCCGGAAATTGCAGCGGGTAACATTATATCTATGCTTTGTAATTGTTGCTTAGTTGGATTCATAAAAAATATTATTGTGGTAAAAAAAGATTTGGAGGTAATGCGAATAATTGAATAGGTCGCTTTGGGCGCGCCGGTAATACACGGTTAAGTATCATATAGAATACGATTAACCCGATAATGATTAGTGGCAAATATTTAAAAGTGTCTTTCACTGTAAAAATTTATGGTTTGAGAACAATAGGGTAATTTCCACCCTGTATTGGCTGCGACATAATAGGCCCCATACTTGCACTACCTCCGGTTATAGGCTGTACCGGATTAGTAATAGGATTTGGCTTAACCATTACAATGCCCCCGTCATCTACTGTAGCTGCTGCAACATTGCCGGCATCATCTACTAATACTACTTCTTCGGGTTGCTTTTTCTTTTTGTAGAAATACCAAAATGCCAAAGCTGCGAGGGCTAATAATAGCAATGCTAAAATGATGTATAACGTTTTGTTTGATTTTGAATTTGCCATTTTATTTGTGCTGGTTATTTTTTTGATGTTAAGAGATAAAATAAGATTACTATAAATACGATTACTCCGATTACTATAAATATGTTTTTTGTCATTCCTGCTACTTGCAGCTTCATATCTTCTAAGCCTTGTTTGTTTTCGGCTATTTGCCCCATTCTGATAGAATTGGTATAATCGTCGAAATAGGCTTGACAAAATCCCGAAACTTTAGGCTCTCTACGGAATAACCAACCCGGATTCTTAGCCGTGCAGTTGTTAATCCAATCTCTACGAAATACCTCCCAATCCGTTTGTGTACCGTTAAAGCTGCAAGCCGTAGTTGGCGTACAACCCAAAGGAGGATTACCTTGTATATATGTCCGTACTCTGTCTTCTACTTTTGCCATTACTTACTTTTTTTGCTTTGCCATATCATAAAGCCTATAAGTACAAAGCCTATAACTACTACTATGGCTATTACCATTTGTTGGCTCTTAAAGGTATTGTACCAGGTTATTTCCTTTTCGTGCGCTCGCTGTATGTTACCTTCCCATTCGGCGCGCTTTAGTGCCATAAAGTTTTTGTCTCCGGTAACTATTCCCGAAATCATACCTACGATGGCGGTTACTACTGCGAGGATTGCGGTTATCATTCTTTAGCCGTATTATTTCTTTTTAGCCAAAAAATAAAATAAGCCAATAATACCTACCAGTATAATAATAGGGAGCAATAGTCCTGCCATAGCTGCGCCCGCACCTGTGCCGCCGCCTGTTTGGTACACTACGGTATTAGGAGGGCACGTGCCTTTTATGGCGCAAATTATTTGCCCTGCACCTGCAGCCGCACCGCCAACGCCGCTACTGCCGAAAATTGAGCCTATTATATCTGCTGCATTGCTGCCGTTGTTTGTATCTGACATTTTATTTTTTAAATTTCATTATTAAATTAAATACTATAATTACAATAAGTATTACCACTATGTATTGAAGAGCTAAACACAACTTAGGATTGTCGGTACAAAAATCTGAACCGTCTCCACTGCCTAAGCCACTACCCGAACCACTACCCGAACCGTTACCAAATCCTCCTACTCCGGGACTTCCCGATGCTCCTGTAAGCAATGATTTTATGAATGAAAATAAATCGTTGCTTGCTTTTTGAATTTTATTACCCAAAGAACTTAAATTACTACCATCACCTCCAGTACCGCCGCCGCCCATTAGTTCGTAATAACCACTTTCCCCATCGCCAAAACAGGGATTGCGTTGTTCTTTTCCCTTTTGGTCGAAACAAGATATATTGCAATTCGCCCAATCCACAAATTGAATACCTGTACTTGAATTTTTAGCATAGTAACAACGCTTACTCGCATCATCCCATAATACACCATAAGAGCCCCCATCTGTGCCGTATGCCATATACTATTTTTTAAAGAACATAAAATAAACCACTACCAATACAATTACTACTAAAAGGAACAATCCATATTTCTTAAAAAAGTCTGATTTAGGCAATGACAAATAATTTTTTATATCATCGACAGTAGAATTGTATTCATCTACCATATCATCTTTGCTAACCCCTTCTAAAATACATGGAGCCATATCATCGTAAAGTTTGCCACTTGCGTTGTTTTTCCATTTTCCGTTTGATTGCTCTGTACAGTATTGGCTCATAAATTTTTTAAGTTTTTACAAAAAACGCCGCCACAACTGCGGCGGCGTTTTGTTGCTATGGTTTCTGCTTTCTATAATTAGTCGATGCGTTGCGCCTCTACGTTTTGAAGGTTACGAGATTTGTTCCAACCGCTTACGTGTATTTCAAAATCGATGTAGCTACCGGATTTTAAAGTTTTAAGTTTCAGCGTTTGTCCCCAAATAGTACAAGGGTAGTCAAATTCAATGCTTTCTCTAAAACCAGTGCCATTATCCACACGAAATTTTCGCAAGTCGAACTTTACGGATTTGATTTCTCCGGTTGGATCCATTTCCGACTGGATAAGTTGATTAACGAAATTGTCCACATCATCGGTTAGCATATTAATACGGCTAATTTGCGTAGATATTTTAGAAAAATATTGCTGCATAGCCGCATAAGATGTAAATGGACTTTCGGAAAGAGTTACATTTGAAGGCAATACTTGAGATGCTATAGGAATTTCTGCACCCGAAAAAAGTACGATGTTACTTGCATCTCCCGCTTCGGTTTTTTCAAGTCGAAAACGAAGAATGGTTTCTCCTATAAGGGCGTTAGATACGGTTACTGTGGTTTTTGCACCTGTGCCATCGCTTTTTACTGCTGTGTTAGTGGCTGCACCTGTTACCGTGCCTGCTGCGGTTGTTAAACGTGCCATATTTTTTAAGAATTTAAAATTTTGTGTGTTTTTACAATTGCAAAAGTGATACGATGTAGCACGAAAAAGAATAGTTGGTAAATATTTACCAACTATTGTAAGTATTGATATTAATGTGTAGTTGCTCATTTTGTAAATGAGAAATAAATATTACCTTTGTATTGGCTTAAGCTATTTGTTAGGTATGGAAGCGTTTAGGGCGTTGAGTTATGGGACGGTAACAACCGGGCACACGAACGCCATACAACAAGAAAGGGAGTAATTATTACTCCCTTTTGTATTAACGCTTATACATAGTTTGTAAAACAAGCTGCCGTCTCCCTTTCCGTATTTCTTCTACATAAAAATATGTTTTGCCTATTTTGGCTTCGTATAGCAGACAGTCGTTCCCTATTTTGTTTTTACCGGAGTAAATTACATTTTCTGATTTTACGATTTCGGGTAAATATTCAAAGTCTTTATCTACAACAGCAATTTGCCCTCTTTTAGATTCTAATTGCTCGTTACCGTGCGTTTTTATTGTGTGGATAATAGAAAAGTTATCTAAAATTCTTTCGTAACCTTCGAGGTTTAGCTCTGTTTTTAAAAGAATTTTATTTGCCTCACGCTTACCTATAAATCCTAAAGAAATTTTAGACTTTTTGTTAGATGGATTTTGTAAGGCTTCTTTTACTAATTGCTTTATTTCGATTTTTATACTCATAAAATAGTTTTAAAATTACTACATACTATTATTATACACTCTTTTCCAACCCCAAAAATTATTGATACCATACTTTTTTACGGCTATATCAAAGGCTTTGCGCTCTGTGTTGGCTTTTACTGTACGGTAGCCTATTGGCTTTTTCAGCCAAAAACCAAATGTCATTTTTGTGGTATAACTTTTTGCCATTTACATACTGGTAATATTTACCCTTACGGGTTCAAACATAATTTTTGGGTTATTGGAGTTGTAGCGCCTTTTTGCTTCGTTGTAAGCTGCCATTACTCTTTTAAACTGTGGTATTTTGTTTTTTTTATATTCCGGGTTATCGTTACAATTAAATATAAATAGGTTATTAGCGTAGCTATATTGGTCTATTGTTAGCTTTGTAAATCCGTGCGATAATAGCAATAAATCTATCCCGTAATGCGCCCTTACGCCTGCTAATTCTTCTAACTCAAAGGGCATAACGTGCCTAAACAGCATCGAAACATCATCTATAACTAAGAGACCGTTTCTATATCCGTTAGGCTTCATTGCCCAACGGATTATTTCTATTAATTCGGAGCGATTACGTGCTATCATTCTACATTTTACGAACTCGTTAGGTGCCGCTCCCTGCCTCCAATTACTCATAGTTTTTAGACTAAGAAAAGAGTGAGCTTTATCGTTGGCAGCGGCTAAATGCTTTACTACAATAACATTTTGCCTATACCTTTTAATTATCTCCACGCTTTTTGTGGACTTACCACTTCGTGGAGCTCCTACGAATATGTCAAATTTTCGTTCTACACTTAAAATATTTTCTTGCATTTTTTAAATATTAAAAACTTTATCCACGAACTCTTTGCCATTGTGTTGGCAAAGCAATCTATATTCTTCATCGCTGAGTCCGGGGCGTTCGGTGCGCTCTTTTTGAGTTATATAGCTCATTTTTTTGTCTGCGCGGTTGGTAAAATAACCGTTTTCGTCTATCTTCCAAAGTGTGGCTACATCTCTACGGAGTACGGCGGTTTTTTGTGCAGCTTCTTTTTGTTTTTGGCGGCGTAGTTTGGCTTTTAGTTCCTCGTTTTCGAGCCTGTACTTACGGTTCTGTACTGCCAAAGCAAATAGCGGTGTGGCTGTAACTGATTCGGCGTATAATATCTTAACGCCCATTGGTACTTTTAAACCCATTTTAGAGATTAGGGGGCTGTAAGCATCTTCTAAAAGTTGTTTTTGCCATTCCTGGTACTGGTATAGGGTGTATTGCTTTAAAGTGCCGTCTCCGATAAATGCCAATGCCATAGACTGTATAGTATCTCTCATATCTATGAGGGTACGTGTGTGGCTTTTGGCTTCCGCTTCGGTCATTTTTTCGGCACCGGGAGCGGCTCCGGTGTCGGGTGCATCGGGGTGCGGCTCTATAGTACCGGTATCATTGTTAATAATAGTATCGGCACTTAATTTTCGTTCGCCTGCCAACTCCTCTAAATAGTCATCTACATTGTCAAAATGCTCTGTATTAGTCGAATGCTGGGTAATTTTCGGCTCTAAGCTCGAATCCGGAGCGGTCGAGGTCATCGGTATCGTTTCCGGTGTTGGTGTCGGGGCTTGCTGCCAGTCTTGGGGCTGTTGGTTGAGGTGCAATGTGTGCATTGTTTTGAAGATTTTCAAAGATTTTAAAAATATCGTCTATGCTATTGATTTGATAGGGAGTAAAGGCAATATCTAAGCCCCCACTTTCGGATTGTTTGTAAACCGTAACTACCGGAGTGCCACTCTCTACGGTAAGTACCATAAAAGGCTTTGCGCCTATTCGGGTTTCTAACGCCGTAATACCTTCGGTAATTTGTGGAATGATTTTATCCATCGAAAAGCCCGGTATCATTGCAGATAGTGGCTTAATCATTGATTTGATTGCTTGAATGTTCATCGTTTTTAAAATTTGAGATGTATTGAAAGGTTTTAGTAGGTATTCTGTTTGCGCCTTTAGGCTCTGTGCGTTCGTTGATGGTATGCCCTGTTATCTTTAATTGGTCTATTTTGTTTACAATAGTGCGCGGTTCAAATATTACGCCATTTTCTTTACGTATTTCTGCATTAATTTCGGAGATGCTTAAAAAAATACCTGCATTGTTGCTTAATGCCTCATAAACTGCCTGTAACTCGTATAGGAACATACTTTTACTTTTTTTGAAACGGATTTTAAAGATTTTTTAAAGGTTTTTTTAAGGGTTTTTTAAGGGTTTTCACTCCTATATATTAAGACTTCTAATTCTTTTTTGAAACATCTTAAATGACTCTCCCTGTTCTTCTAAATTTTCGATAAAATAATCTTCGGGGGTTTGCTCTTTTTAAATTCTTCTGGACTTATCATATTTTCGGGAATATCGCAGCAATAATTTTTACCGACCAATATTCTATAATCCGGACGGTTACGGCATATTTTGCAGATTTTATTTTCCATCGTTTTCGGATATGTAATGTGCTATAATTAAAAATTCAAAAAAAGATAAATGCCCTAAAAAACCTTTTCCAAAATGGTAATAAGGAACTGCATCTATATTGCTTTCATCGTTTATAATTTTACCGGTTAGTAAATTTTCTATTTCGGCATCACTCGCTTGATAATGCGTTTGTAACAGTTCTATAAATGCAGCTTTGGTAGTTCTACCGGTGCATTTAAATAATAAGTCTGATAGTTCCGAATCGGTTAATAAAGCCATTTTTTTAAAACCTTTAAAATTTCCACAAAGTTTTTTAAAAGTTTAAAATTTATTATTACGTTTCCTATATATGGGAATGTATTTTTGGCGTGTTGTTCGTGTTATCACGAACAACGCCGCCGCCGCCGTTGTTATTAATTTTTATAAAAAGTGGCGGTATAGAAAAAAATGTTACAAATGTTACAATATTACATTGTTGATTATCAGACACTTAGGCGTAACATTTTTGTAATGCACATATTAAATATTACACACTATTTGTAATATTTAATATGTATTTTAAATTTGTTACAAAAAATATTACGCTTAACTTATTGATTTTCAATATTGTAACATTTGTAACATTTGTAATAAATTTTTGTTTGATAGAAAAAAGTAAAAAAGTAAGCAATAAAAAACCGCTCAACGATTGAGCGGTTTTTTATTGCTATTTATTATTTTCTATCAAATATTTTTATACACTCAAAAATATAATGCGCCATATCTACGCAAACGGAATCGCCAACTGCGTGGATGGTATGTTTGTCCAATCCTTTGGAAATCCTTGTATTTGCAAAAAAAGTTCGTTGGTCTGTGTGCCGGTCAAACCGTTTAAGTAAGCTTGGTAAATAAGTTTGTTTTGGAATTTCGGTTTCCGGAAATACTTCTTGTAGCTCTCTAAAGATTGGAGTAAACCTTTGTAAGCTTCCGATGCTGTGGGAGTAGGCAATAATGATGATGCGTTTCCGTTTGTGCCTATGTCCAAATTGCTCAGCTCGTAAAGTTGTCCATTGTGCATCATACCCGATTCGGGTAAGGTCATATAAGATATATTCGAGTCCGGAGCTACGAAGCTGCGGCACATTTTCAAATACGATATATCGAGGGCGCATAATTTGGGCAATTCGATACATCTCTGTGTATAAGAAACTGCGAGAGCCGAATATACCGGCTCCCATACCTGCAAGCGAAATATCCTGGCACGGAAAGCCGCCCGTGAGTATATCCGCTGCCTCGATATTTTTCTCATTGATTTTAAATACATCTGTAAAATGTTTTGCTTGTGGAAAATTGTGTTTAAGTATTTGGCGTTTCCAGTCGTCTTTTTCTACCGTCCATATTGTATTAACGCCTGCTCTCTTTGCGCCCAAAGAAAAGCCTCCGATGCCCTCGAATAGTCCGCCGTGTGTTAGCCGTATCTGTTGTTCCATTCTATGTGTTTAAGAAGTAATAGAGAAATCTCTTTTTGTCTTAGCTCAATTTTGATTTTGGCGTTTTTTAATGCCTCTTTTTCTAAAATACTTAGTGCCATAAAATTTATTTATAGTAGTGAAAATTATTACCAAGATTCTTTTAATCTTTCCTTACAGTCCCAACAGTAAAAACCCTCTCTGTCGTTATGAATAGAGTTCCAAGGATGTAAGCACTTATCAACATCTTTTTTAGGTAGTTCTTTTATTTTCGGAGTTTTTTTAGAGAAATCGCTCATACCTAATTTACAATTAGGACTTGAACAATAAGGACAATTATTTTTAATTTGTGCCATAGATTATTATTTTAAAATGGTAAATCTGTATTAGTTTCAATATTTTCTTTTGGTTGGGCTTCGGGTTCGGTAATGAAATCGGAGCGAGAAAATAAATAGTAGGTAGAATGAAAACTTATAGGTACGGCTTTAACCTGGTAGCCTGTTTCTGTGGTTACTTCTACTATTCTGGGATATTCCTTTCTTGCACTGGGTTGGGCTTCGTAACCCATTTTTCTAAGGGTATCGTAAATATATTTTTTATCGTTTGGGCGTTTCAGTAGTTCCGTTACAATTGCTTTGCCGGGTATGGTTATTTCGTTTAGCTCTGTATTGTCGAATAGTTCGGAAACGCATATTTTTATAGCTTTTTCCATTGATGGCTTGGAGTTATTTACTACTTTTTCTAATGCTTCCGTTTTTAATAGCCTTGTTTCAAACCAATGGCGTTCTTTGCGCTCTGTTACGAGTTTTCGGGAGTTGAGATAATGAATAAAAGCGGGTATTTCTTCTTTCATTTCTTCGAGCAAATCCACATTGTTTTTTTCGGTAATGGTGGGTACTTTTATTACCCAAAATCTAATTTCTTCTTTATCTATGGTCGCGAAATTGTCTTCGTTGTTGGAGCAAAGAATAAATTTTGCAAAGAACTCTAAATTAATATGTGCTTTGCCTTTGGCGTTCATCATTATATTATTAGCTGTAGATAGTGCTTTTACCTTCTCCATTACTATGTGTTTGTCTATCTTAGTTTCATCACAGGCAACAATAAGTTTAGACGCCCAATGCTCATTAAAGGGTGCTCCTAAATCTTCATTACTCACTATTGCCATATTTTGACTAAAAAGCACATTGAGCCATTTAAGAAAGGTTGTTTTTCCGGTTTGCCTTTCGTTGGATACTAAGGAGAGTATAGGCAATATTTGCTGCGGATGCTTGTACAGCAATTGTATGTAATCTAATCCTAATACCCAATTCGGAACGGTTACGCTTTCTGATAGCTCTACCGGGTTAGTGCCAAAAATGTGTTTGATAAAGTTTAAAGTGCTGTCGTATTCTCCACTTTCTGCCTCCCACTCGAAAGGAAAGTACAGGTTAAAACAGTTATGTATTATCCTCTGATAGTTGGAGTGGTCGGGAACAGTGCAAAATTCTTTGTATTTGGGTATATGCCTAAAAAAATCTTTAGCCGGGTTATCTTCTTTTATGGTTTCTTTTTTGCGTGGTCGGTATTTCTGTATAAGCGTGCCAAAGCGGTTAGGTACTTTAATATACTCAAAATAATCATCTCCACATCTAAAGTAATTGGCAGCACTGGAAGGCACTCGTATAATACATTTTCCTTCGCTTTCGTTATAAACATAAGTAGTACCGTTAAACTTAAATTCTTTTCCTTTTATCTCCGGGCGTAGTTCTAAATGATGCAAATAAAATATGTCCACATCGTGGAGCATAAAATAACGCTGTATTTTGCCTAAGCCAAACGATATATTGAACTTAACGGAATAGATGCCTACTTCTTTTTCAAACGTGTTGAACTCTTTAACTATGTCAGATGTATTGCCTTTAAAATCGACTAATAAGTCGTCTATTCCTTTTGGCTTACCTTCGAGATTGTCGGAGTTGATATGTGCAAAATATTTGTTACGGTTATCGTAGCTGCTTAGCAGGTCGTAAAAGGTTTGTATGGTACGAAAAAAGTTAGCCGGGCGTTTGTAAAGGTCTATACCATCGGTAATGTCTTTACTTGTAATGTTTCGGCAATCGCCGTCTGTGAGCCATACAATATTTTCTACTTTACACTTAACTAATAGCTTATGTATGTCGCCGTGCAGCTTTCCGGTTTCTCTGTCTCGCATACAAGTAATGGAGGGTAAGCCTACAATATCCATACCGTGCATTTGGGCTTTAAAGGCTTTAAAATAACCTTCGGTAAGATAGAGCGTTTTTATTTTTTCGGCGGTGTCGTACTTAGCTACTAACCCGGGCGGAAAAAACGGTAAAACCGCTTCGCCTTTTGGCATAAGGTACTTTATTTCGTCCCCGTTGGGCTTTACTATAGGCTTTTCTAATCTTGTAATACCGTAGGCATTGCGCTTCCATCGGCTGCCTTCTTTAGCGTAGTTTTTGGGCATACGGTCTATAGAATACACACGTATAAATATACCCTCCGGTACTTCGCTAAATACGGAATGCGCCTTTAGCTTATTTTCTTTGGCATCAGCATCGTAATACAATAGGTCTATTGTATTAAGTTCCGGAGTAACGCCCAAAAGCTGCATTCGAGCCTCAAAGTATGTAAGTGTAGTTTCGCTCATTAATGTACAGGTAAGTAGTAATATATATTTCCTTGTGGGCTTACATAGCTTGGATGTGGTTCGGATAAATCTTTTTTTATAAGTTCGTTGGCTTCGTATTTAGAGATAGCAAATAAAATCTCTGATGTGTTTATTTCGTCCGGATTGTTTTTTGTCTGAATGTACCAACAATCGTCTCGTGTACGTACTACTGCTGTTATTACTCTCATTTTGATATTGATTTTTTACGCTGTTATTAAAATATTGTTGTTACTGTAGGAGCAATTTATCCCCATATCTTGTAGGGCTTTTAAGGTCTGTATTTGCTCTAATATGTCTATGTTATCCCGGAGATGGTGCAGTATTTTGGCTCTGTAATACTGTACATGGTGCCATATATGCAGCTTTATGGCTGCGTTGTATGCGGTTCTGTACCTTAATATTTGGCTTGTGTTAGCCGTTTGGCGTGCGAGTAGTTCAAGCATAAGGATTATTTTTTTAGACTGTTAATTAAAATCTTAATTTCATAAAACAAATCTTTTAGTTCGCTCATTATTTCTCTTTGTTTGTCGTTCTTTTTTTCGAGCCGGTCGAAATAGTATTCGATAACTTTAAATATCCCAAACAATGATATAATGAGTAATGATAGAAAGGTTATTGTAGCCATTTAATTTTTTTTAATCGTTAAATAATAGTTCCATATCTATGTTTAGGGCTTTGGCGAATGCCCGGAGTACTCGCGCATCCATATCGCGCTTATCGTCTTTTTTGAGGTTGAGAAATACGTAATAAGATGTTTGCGAAGTGCCGTTATTGCACACGGCTTTACGTATGGCAGCACGGCGGCGGAGGTGCATCCGGTTGATGCGATATAAGATATTGTACCTTAATTGCGAATAATCTGTAACTACTGCAGATGCTTCTTTTTCTAAATTCATTTCCATATATGGGAATTTATTTTTACTTTACGCTGTTTTATGTTCCCATATTTGGGAGTGTTTCCCATTTATGGGACTGCAAACATAAACAAAAGTGTTTGAAATAAACAAAATAGTTTAAATATATTTATTTGTATAATAAAAATGAAAGGAAGTGAATTACTAAAAAGAATAAAAGGGTGGGGGTATAAAAATGCAGATGTAGCAAAGTTGTTGAACATTACAGAACAGCATTACAATCGCAAAATGGAGGCTATGGATTTAAAGGTTTCATTTATTATTGAATTAGCGAATGTTTTAAACAAAAATGTTTATGAGTTATTAGGAATAAATGAAACAAATATTTTTTCTGAACCTAAATCAGAATATGGTAAAACAAATATTGAATTGGAACTACTACACGAAAACAGAAACTTACGGCTAAGAATAGAAGGCTTAGAAAAGGAGTTGCAACAATCTAAAAGTAACAATAAAATTATTACTTAATATAAATCTTAATTAAAAAATCACTGAATGGATTTACTAACCAACGAAACGGAACTAATGCGGCACGAGTATATAGTGCTAACCAACTTTAGGTTGCTGTGCGAAGTTCCGGGCAATAGCAATCATTATAAACATAACATGGTACTTAAAAACATAAGTGCTACCGAATATGTATATAAACGCTCTTACAAATATCTTATTCATTTTTTTGTATGTATTGCTTTGTGCTTTGTTAGTTATTACATTTCTCAAGAAGGGGATTATATAGTGCATAATATAGGAATGATATGTATTATTCTTTTCGGGGGCTTGTGTTTTTGGTTTTTATGGCTGCTTATTAATGATGTAAAACGTGGTATAATAGTTTATAGCTATGGCTCTAATTACTACCTACCACTACAAAGTAACAAATACGAAACATTCTCTTTTATGGATAATATAGATGCTGCCGTAATAAATAGCAAGTAATATAGTAACCATATACACATATATATAACAGGGTTATTATTACCCAAAATGATACAAACATAAATTGATACAAGCCAAAGATATTGATACCAAAGGGGTAGAGTAGGAAAAAATAACGTCCGGTATTCTCCACAATATAACATAAGGGCTTTTCATTGGCGCACTAATTACGTATTGGTATAAGGTTCAACTATTAGTGTATCATCAGCCATTTTCCGATATTCCCTACCCGCCTCTTAATAATTACCGAATTCTTACCTTTGAAAGAAATTTTACCTTTAGTATCCACATTTCAACAACTATACTTTGCCTTTATCTATCTTAAAACAATATTGGGGTTACGATGCTTTTAGACCAATGCAGGCAGATATTGTTCGTTCCGTAATAGAGCAAAAAGATACTTTGGCAATATTGCCTACGGGTGGTGGCAAATCTATTTGTTATCAGGTTCCGGCACTGTATTTAGATGGCGTTGCCATAGTAGTTAGTCCGTTAATTGCATTAATGCAAGACCAAGTAAATCAACTTATAAAAAGAGATATTCCTGCTACGAGTATTTATTCGGGATTACATAAAGATGCCATTCAGCAGATATTAGAACAAAGCACGAAGGGAGCATATAAACTATTGTATGTATCTCCAGAAAGATTAGGCACAGAGCTTTTTCAAGAATATTTGAGCGATTTGCCCATTTCGTTAGTAGCCATAGACGAAGCGCATTGTATATCTCAATGGGGGCACGAGTTTAGACCGGCATATAGAAAAATAGCAGATTTAAGAAACTTAATCGGCAAAGTGCCATTTATAGCACTTACCGCATCGGCTACTTTGCAAGTGCAAGAGGATATTAAAGAACAGCTACAGCTGCATCAGCCTAATGTGTTTACACAAAGCATTAAAAGAAATAATCTTTCTTATCACGTTAGATATTCCGACAAAAAACCTGCTGATATGCTGCGCATATTAAAGTCGGTACCGGGTAGTGGTATAGTGTATTGTCGTACACGGAAACGTTGTGTAGAAAATGCCATTGTATTAAAAGAATCTCAACTCGAATCGGGTGTTTACCACGCCGGTATGCCCAAAAAAGAAAGAGATTTTGTGCAGCAAAAATGGACAGAAAGCAAAACAATGAAAATTTGTGCTACCAATGCTTTTGGAATGGGAATAGACAAACCCGACGTAAGAATTGTTACCCATTTCGATGCGCCATATAGTTTAGAAGCATATTATCAAGAAGCAGGCAGGGCGGGCAGAGATGGAAAAAGAGCTTATGCTACACTTGTTTTTAATGATACAGACATAATTAAGTTACAAGAATCCATAGAGGTAAATTATCCCCCCGAAGCATTTATCCGTAAAGTATATAACGATGTGCTTAATTATTTAAAAATACCTGTGGGCAGTGGTGCAGAAGGGATTTTTGCTTTTGATATATCCATTTTTACAGAAAAATTTAAACTCCCAATTTTACCCACAATAAGTGCTGTTGGCATTTTAGAAAAAGAAGAATATTGGCAATGGAATGTATCGGAAGGTACACAACACTCGGTTCGCTTTACTACGGATAGAACTACCTTAGATTACCTTGCCAAAAACGAACCCAAATTAGCCGAAGTTACAACTACCCTATTGAGAATGTATGGTAGTGTATTTTATTTTTATACGCCCATACATCTATACGATGTGTATAAAAGAATGGGTATAGACGAAATACAATTAGTGCATTATTTGCAACAATTAGCCGCAAGGGGGGTTATAGAGTATATTCCGGCTATAAAAGGCAGTACATTGTTTTTGTTGAATAATAGAATTGGAGATAGAAATTTTAATGTCAATACCAAACGTATAGCACAATTAAGAAAAGCCCACAAAGAAAAAATAGAAAGTATGATTGGCTTTCTTCAAAATGATGCAATATGCTGCGATGTGTATTTGGCAAAATATTTTGGAGAAAAAAACGCAACGCCTTGCGGTAAGTGCGATGTGTGTGTAGCTCAGAAAAAAAACAATGTTACCGATGCCGAAATAAGAAAAGTATTAGAGCCATTTTTAGAAACTAAAAGAGAAATATACTTATCTGATATTAATAGAACAACGGGAAACATTTCACAAGAGCAAATTATAAACTACCTTCGCAAGCTCAACGACGAAGGACTATGCTCCATAGATGTAGAAAAAGGGATAGTAGTGTGGAAATAGCCTATTGTCGGTAATAAACATAACAATACATAATGATAAAATTTGCTATAGTTGGTTTTGGCCATATCGGAATGCGACACGCCGAGCATATACTTCGCAACCCCTTTGCTGTGCTAACCGATATATGTGATATAGATAGTCAAAAACTTGCTTCATTAACAGAAAGAGAAGCCATTAATTATTATACCGATTACAGCACTATGCTGCAACATACACAAGCCGATGTAATATGTGTGTGCACACCTAATTATTTGCACGCAACCCATACTATACAAGGGTTACAAAAGCATAAACATGTAGTTGTAGAAAAGCCGATGGCACTCAGCACCGAAGAGTGTCAGCAAATGATTAATGTAGCAAACCAGGTTCAAAAAATAATTTTTGCAGTAAAACAAAACAGATACAATCCGCCGGTAGCTGCCGTAAAAGATTTGCTAAACAAAGGAATTTTAGGTAAAATATATATGCTACAGGTAAATTGCTTTTGGAATAGATCCGATGCCTACTATGCACAAAGCGAATGGCGAGGTACAAAAGCAAAAGATGGGGGTTGTTTGTTTACGCAATTCAGTCATTTTATAGACATATTATATTACTTAAACGGCGATGTTACAAGCATTAAAGGAAGCATAGAAAACTTTGCGCACCAGCACAATACAGAGTTCGAAGACTCGGGTTCTTTTGTAATGCAAGGGGAAAACGGCAGTCTAATCAATTTTAACTTTTCTACTTGTACTTTTCAGAAAAATATGGAAGGCTCTATAGTTATTTTGGCAGAAAAAGGAACTATAAAAATTGGCGGACAATATCTCAATACCATTGAATTCCAAAATATAGAAGACACCCAGCTTCCGGAGATTAATATTACAGCCAAAGCCAATAATTATGGATTGTATCAAGGCTCAATGAGCAACCACGATAAGATGATACAAAATGTAATAGATGTATTGCAAAACAAAGCTACGATTACCACTACTGCCGAAGAAGGCAAAGATGTAGTGTCTATAATTGAACGGATGTATGCCGCTACCCAATAATTATTTTTACTAAAACATTCAATTCATATTGCTATTACCATTGGGTAATTGCCCAGAAACCCTTACTGGGTTATTGTTTCGTAATATTAATACATTACGAACATATACATTTATTAATGTAAAGTAATTTATATTTTATTAAAATTACCTTGTAAAATAAAAAAATAGAAAACTATATAGATTTAAAAATAAAGAAATTTAAAAATTGGCACATTTAATTAAAAATGGGTTAAATGAAAAATCTATTTGGTTAAAACCGCGTTAAATCAACAGAACTAATTAATGTTTTTTATTGATTTGGCTATTTTCACGCCTCGTTATCATTTTAGAATGATAGTACTTATGAGCGGTGTGGGTGGTTAGGAAAAGGTGTTAATGGTTTCTATTTGCAGTACTTGCCTCCTTTTCTTTTATTCTTTAAACTCACTTATTCTGCCGCTTTTAGCTTAATTGGGGGGTGCCGAAAACCTTATTACAGAGTAGGCAAAAAAGCATTAAGTGTAAATGAAAAAAACATTTTTACAATTTTTAGCGTTGATTTTATGTTCCTTTTGTGGGTTGAATGCTATAAATGCTCAATCTACAACTATTACCACCGCATATACATCAGGTGGGCAAACATCATTGAGTTCAACCAATTGCGGAATATGTTTTGGGTTGAATAATAGCAACCCGACTGCTATGTTGTTGACTGGTGTGGCTTATCAAATGCCAGCAAGTACTACCAGAACGTGGAGTTTATGGTACAAAGCTACTCCTTTGACGGGTCCCCCGGGAGCAATAACAGTAGCCAATGGTTGGACAATGATTGCCGGACCTCAACAGATAACGAGCGGAATCGCAGGTATTACGCCCATATTTACCAATCTAACTTTTAATCTGCCGGCAACTACTGCTTATAGATTAGCACTCGTTTCCGACGCAAACAGTATCAACTATTACAATGCAAGTTCGCTCCCTGATATATTTACAGGAGCCGGTGTTTCTATATGGACGGTAGGTAATGCCAATAGCCCTTCTTATGCGGGTAATTATATGACAGGGTTAACAACAAATCCTCGTGGATTTTGGGGATCTGTAACTGTTGAGCCAGCTGCCCCATGTACTAATCCGCCTACGGCAGGAGCTTCGGTAGCCAATCCTGGTTACTTCTGTGGCTCAAGTGCCAATATCAATTTATCCTTAAATGGTAATTCGGTAGGGGTTGGTCAGACTTATGAATGGGAGAGTTCGCCCACCGGAGCAGTCTATACCAGTATGATGACACCATCACTCATAAGTACATTCACTACTGTAGCTACCGCGGCAACGTGGTATAGATGTAAAATACAATGTAGTGGAGGTGTAATAGTTTATTCTACACCCATTCAAGTAACTACCATGTCAGGCTTACCCGGTGGTACATATACTATTAATGATGCCTTACCAACAGTAGGTACTAATTTTAATTCCTTTACCGATGCGGTCAATACAATGATGACCTGCGGTATATTAGGACCGATAGTAATTAATGTCAATGCCACATCAGGGCCATATAATGAACGATTAGTAATCGGTAATATACCCGGTAGTAGTGCTATTAATACTGTACGTATCAATGGTAATGGTAGGTCGTTAGAGTTTGCACCGACCGGAACTACCGATATGCACTTATTAAATCTTAATGGAACACGATATGTAACCATAGATAGTTTAGTATTTAAGACTACTAATGCTGCATTTGGTTGGGGTGCATGGATAACAGGCAATAGCCAATATGATACCATTTCTCGATGTGATTTTGATTTAACAATGGTAACTACCAGTACTACTGCTAACTGTAATGGAATAGTTATTGGAGGTACTGCTACCAGCCCTACGACTTCTGCATTAGGAGGGACTAATATTTATACTTACAGAAATAAAGTAAGAGGTGTTGCCAATAATGTTTTTGGAATATCTTATGCAATGTGCATTTCTCCGGGAAATAATATTGATAATTCTATAATTGAAAACAAGTTTGAGGATTTTTATTTGTACGGCATTTATTTGGCAGCCAATGCCAATAATACTAAAATCATTGGCAACGAAATCCACAGAGCCAATAAAACAGGAACAAGTACGTTTTATGGTATTTACTCTACCGGAACAAAACCCGGTACTGAAATACGTAATAATCGCATACATACTCCGGGAGGAGTAAATGGCGCAACAGGAGCTACTTATGGAATATATTTAACTAGTACATCCGGTACTATGGCTTTACCAATTGTAGTAGCCAATAATGCTATATATAATTTGAATCAGGGTGGGGCTATTTATGGTATGTATTTATCCGGTGTAACTTATGGTCGTATATACCATAATACCATTGATTTGGGCGTAAATACGAATGGTACTTCTGTCGATTATGGAGCGTATCTATTAACTAATAGCAATGCAGAATTTAAAAACAACATAATTACCATAACCGGCGCTGGAACTGGTATTAAGTATGGGGCATTTTATAGTTCTGCGACCAGTACAGCTACCAATCAGATACAACGTAATAATATTTATGTTAATTCATCTCAACCGGGAGTGCAATATTACTGTTATTATGCAGGAGTTGATTTTAGTAGCCTTTCTGCATTCCAGACCTCTTATCCTGCCTTAGAGGTGGGTTCTGTGAGTCAATTTCCATATTATCAGAATGTGGGAGCCGGTAATTTAAAACCGTTGAGTGGTTTTTTATATCAAAAAGGAACGAATGTATTAGCTACTGTTCCTAATGATATATTAGGAGTAACGAGAACTACTACCCCAACGCCAGGAGCATGGGAGATAGATGCCTTGCCTAATAACGATGCAGCAGTTATGGAGAAGGTAGAGCCAACGCTAATATGTGCTACTACTGCACCAGTAAAAGTCTCTATCGCTAATATGGGAGGTAATATAATTAATAATTTGCAAGTACATTGGACAGTAAATGGTACGCCACAAACAGCATATAATTATACTACCCCTTTAAATCCGGCATACACGAGTACTCCAAAGTATATGGATACAATAACCTTAGCCAATTTTACTTTTACACCCGGCGTTTTGTATAATTTCAAGGTATGGACTACCTTACCCAATAACACTGTTGATCCTGTAAATGGCAATGATACCATAGAGTTTTCTTTGGGGTCTTCTTTATTAGCAGGTACTTATACTATTAACGGAGCTATTGCAACTGGCGGTACTAATTTCCAGACAGTATCAGCATTTACGAGTCGGGTTAATCAGTTTGGTATTTGTGGACCTATCGTAGTTAATATGAATGCCGCTAACGGACCTTATACAGATCAGATGGTTTTTGGAAATATTACGGGATCGAGTGCTGTAAATACAATAACAATAAATGGAAACGGCAGTGTGGTGCAACACAATGCATCAACCTTAAATCCGCATTTATTGGTAATGAATGGTTCTAAATATATAAAAGTAGATAGCGTAACCTTTAAAAGCACTTCTATTTATGGTTGGGGAGCTATACTTACCGGTGGAGCAGAGAACGATAGTATTGTCAATTGTACTTTCGATTTGACCACAACCACTAACTCTTCTAACTCTTATAGTAATGGTATTACCTTGTGCGGTTCTTTAGCATCACCCACGGGTACTGGTCCCGGAGGCAGAAAGTGCTACATAGGTAACAATAAGGTATTAGGCTCAACTACCGCCGCAGGCTCTTATTACTATGGCATAACCCTTGTTACTGGCTCAGATAGTAATGTAGTAGAAAACAATTTATTTGCTAATTTTCACCATACCGGATTTTACATTTCGAGTAACCCGAGTAACCATATATTGTATAATGAATTTCATAGAGCCGAGAAGCCATCTACAGGCGTAGGTAATGGAGGATATATTATTAACTCATCGCCCGGCACAAGGATAATAGGCAACAAAATACATTCTCTCGGAGGGCTAACGGGTACAAGTACAAGTACCTATTATGGAATACAGATTCTTTCAGGGCATGGTACGGCAGCCTCACCTTCTGTTATTGCCAATAATTTATTATACAATTTTAATCAGAACGGACTAATTTATGGTATCTCGACAAGTTCAACGCAACATGTAAGATTTTACCATAATACTATAGATATAAGCGTGCCCTTAGCTACGACAAGTGCCACATACGGTTTTTATGCTAGCGGCAGCCAGACCGGAACCGAATACAAAAACAATATAGTAACTATTACTGGGGGTACTACCGGAGCAAAGTATGGCTATTATTTTACAGTAACGGGAGGCGCAGCCATAGCTAATTTGCAGCGTAATAATGTGTATGTAAACTCTACACAGGCTGGAACGCAGTACCATAGTTATTATGCAGCCAACTATGCTACCTTAGCCGCATTGCAGGCAGCACACTCGGGTATAGAGTCTGGTTCATTAAGTGTAGATCCTTTATATACAAATATCGCTGTCAATGATTATACACCAAGTTTAGCGAGTGGTTTATATGAAGGCGGCTTAAATACTACTGCATTAGTACCCTTAGATATCAATAAGAAAGTACGAGCTATCTTACCCACACCCGGAGCCTTTGAGATGGATCCCCCATACCCTAACAATGCGGGGTGTATAGCAATTATGGATAATGAGATTTGTTATGGCATCTCGAATGTGCGCGCTGTAATCCGTAATGCCGGAACAGCTACCTTAGATAGCGTACGGGTCTATTGGAGTGTAAACGGTACGCCACAGACCATGTACCAATATACAGGAGCATTAGCACCATCAACCAATGATACCATAATTGTAGGTAGTTATAATTTTACCGGGACTTCAACAGTCAAGGTATGGACCTCTATGCCAAATGGAGTACCCGATCCATTAAACACCAACGACACCTCAGAGGTATCGGTAGTGCCAAGAATGGGCGGTGCTTATACCATTAATTCTGCGGTAGCAACAGGAGGAACTAACTACCAAAGTTTTGCCGCCTTTACAGCAGATTTGGCACTAAAAGGAGTGTGTGCGCCAATAGTAGCAACAGTAGCACCGGGTTCTGGCCCCTATACAGAAAGGGTAGAGTTTGGAGCATATTCCGGTGTAAGTGCCATTAATACAATAACAATAAAAGGAAATAATCAGATAGTTCAATACAATAGTACATCGACAGCCGAGATGCCAATTTTGATAATGAACGGAGCTAAATATGTTAATGTAGATAGCGTAGTATTTAGGTCATTAAATGCTAATTTTGGTTGGGGCGCATTATTTACGGGCTTATCGGAGTACGATAGCGTTACCAACTGTACTTTCGATATGACGTCTTTAACGACAACGAGTTCTACCAATGGCTCAGGTGTGGTGTTTTCTGCATCACAGACCTCGCCGACCACAAGCGGGTTAATTGCAAAAAACTGTTACTTGGGAAGCAATGTTATTAAAGGTTCTACCTCTGTAAACGGCGGTATGTATTATGCGTTTACCCTTATGACCGGAGCGGATAGTAGTGTAATAGAAAACAATGAGATTGGCGATTATTATGTAATGGGTATGTATTTAGGCGGCGGAGCAGGTAATAAGATATTAGGCAATACCATGCACAGAGCCAATAAGACAGCCGTTACTACCTTTTATGGTATTTACGGTATAGGCAGTAAGCCCGGTACTATAATAGACGGCAATAAGATACATAGCCCTGGAGGTTTGGTTGCTAATGCCACAGCTACCAGCTATGGGCTGTATTTTACCGGTGCACAGAGTACTGCTGCGGCACCATTGATAGTGTCCAATAACATTATGTATAAAATAAATGCATTACCAGCCTATGGTATTTATAGTTCCAGTGCTACGTATGTAAGGTATTACAATAACACTATTAATTTCGATTTACCGGTTGCTAATGCCAATGCTTGTTATGGTGCATTTTTTACCGGTACGCATACGGCGAGTGAGTTTAAAAATAACATCATTTCATATTATGGAGGCGGTACGGGAACTAAGTACGGATATTATTTCAGTACTACTAATGCTATTCCTATTGCAGATGTTCAGCGCAATAATATTTATATGGGTTCTACTCAGTCAGGTTTACAGTACCATAGTTACAACAATGCAACAAACTATAATAATTTGGCAGCCCTACAAGCAGCTAATGCAGGCATAGAATCGGGATCATTAGAGTTAAATCCACAATATGTTAATGCATCTGTAGGTAATTTAAAGCCTACGATTGGTGCCTTTAATCTATATGCCAACGGATTAAACTTAGGCGGTCAAGTGCCTAGAGATATAGTAGGAGTACTACGCCCTACTTTACCTACTCCCGGAGCCTTCCAGATGGATGAGCCTATGAACAACAATGCAGCTACGGTAGAAATAACGAGTCCAACAGCATATTGTGCGGGTTCTCATAATGTTACGGTAACGATAGGTAATCAGGGGTTAAATACGATAGATTCGGTAAGAGTAAATTGGAGTGTGAATGGGGTGTCGCAGCCAACGTATTACCATACTACGGCAATGTATTCTCCTACCACTACTTCTACTCCTACCACAGCAAGTGTAACGATAGGTTCATACAATTTTGCCAATGGGATAACAGATATTAAGGTATGGACATCGCATCCAAATGGAGCAACCGATCCGATTAATACCAATGATACAATAGAGACACCGTTACAATCCGGCTATGAGGGCGTTTATACGATAAACCCTGCTTTACCGCAAGCGGGTATTAACTTTACGAGTATATCAAATTTTATCTCAGCTTTAGAGCAAAAGGGTGTTTGTGGTCCTGTAGTAGCGAATGTGGCAAGTGGTTCCGGTCCATACAATGAGCGTGTGTATGTGGGTAATATACCCGGTACGAGCAATGTTAATACAGTAAGAATAAATGGTAATGGTAATACAGTACAATGGAACAGTACTACGGCAGAGTCTCAATTATTACGCTTAACGGGTACTAAATATTTAACGATAGATAATTTAGTATTTAAGTCTATGAACGTAAGTTACGGTTGGGGTGCAATGATTTGGGGCGGAGCAGAATACGATAGTATCACAAATTGTACTTTTGATTTAACAACCACTACCGGTACTTCAACTACTTATTGTAATGGTATAACCTTTAACGGTTCATTGACTTCGCCTACAACAGCAATGGCGAGCGGTATTGCTAGTAATTGTTATATAGGTAACAATCAGGTATTGGGGCCTGTCACTAATAATGGCTATTACTATGCAATGACGATAATGCAGGGAGCTAATAACATTACTGTAGAGGGCAATACTTTTGCCAACTTCTATGTATATGGTATTTATATGGGTGCTAATTTGGCTAATATTAAGATAAACAAAAACACTATACACCGTGCCGATAAGGTAGCTACGACTACTTTTTACGGTATCTATTCTACGGGAGCAAAACCGGGGTATTTAGAAGTTACGAACAATAGGATACATAGTCCAGGAGGGGTAAATGGTAGTACGGGTACTTCTTATGGTATTTATTTTTCATCACCAAACGTGCCAGCAACGGATACCTTTATAATTGCAAATAATGCTTTGTATAATTTAAACCAGGGGGGATCTTGTTATGGTATATATGTTACTACAGGCGGAGCCAATACACAAGTATTGCATAATACTATAGATTTCCCAACTACATTAACGAGTACAGTGTATGGTATGTACTTTTCCGGTACTCATGCCAATGGGCATATTAAGAACAACATGATATCGTTGCCCCCTACTGGTAGCAATACCTTTTATGGATATTATCATGGCACTACCAATGGTTTCCCGCAGGCAAATGTGCAGCGCAATAATATATGGCGCGGTTCCGCAGCACCACCGGCATTTTTCTACCATAGTTATCATGGTGGCAATTGGTTAACATTAGCAAATTTGCAAGCGTCATATCCTGCTATGGAAGTAGGATCGTTGAGTATAGATCCACAGTATGTAAATGCAGCAGCGGGTAATTTATCACCACAAAATGCACCCTTACATACCAATGGCTTAACTTTAAATAATTTAGTATCTGAAGATATTATAGGCATACCGCGCCCTAATAATCCTACAGTAGGAGCATTTGAGAAACCAATTAGTAATGGCAGAGATGGTTGGATGGTCAATCTTATTAATCCCGGCGATGCATTTTGTCCTGGCTTAGAAGATGTTTCTGTAGATATAATGAACTATGGTAATCAGCAATTAACCAATTTTAATATCCATTGGACACTAAATGGCGTGCCACAGCCGACTTATGCTTATACAGGAGTATTAGATACCTTTGGGGGAGCAGGACAATTTAGAGATACGGTAGTAATAGGAGTTGGCAACTTCCCGAGTGGAGTACATGTGGTAAAGGCTTGGTTGGCAATAGCAAACGATGTGGATTTAAGCAATGATACTATTGAGGTAACGGTAAATTCTACGCAATATAGTATAGTAGCAGATGCAGATACAATATGTAAAGATGGGGAGGCAAAGTTAAGTATAGATCCTCCGGCTACATTTGCAAACAATACCCGTCAGTGGTTTAGCTCCACCGATGGTATTAACTATACAGCCATAGCGAACTCAGATGTAAGCAGTTTGACATTAACGGTTGATACACATACTTATTTCTTTGTAGAGTTTAGTTTAGGCAGTAAGTTGTGTTATAGTGATACAATAATGATAACGGTAATGGATCCGACGGTACAGCCATTTGCGAGTAATATATTACAGTGTGGTCCAGGTGCCGCACAGATTACGGCACAGGTAAATGCGGGCATAGATGTAAATTGGTACGATGACCTAAATGCCACTACACCATTATTTACGGGTAATTCGTTTACTACACCATTTTTAACAACAACTACCACATTTTGGGCAGAAGGATTTTATGATACCGGCATTGGCGGTAGTGGAGGAGAGGATTCTGTTCAAGCATTACCCCTTCCATTTACAACCAATACATGTTGTATTAACTACCACATGTTTTTGATAGAGAATTTTTCAACAAATGATGTAACTATAGATAAGTTTTGGGTACGTTGTACTGATGCTGTTAATACTAACACATCTTGGGATGTATATTATCGTCCGGATAACTATCAGTTAATACCCGGAGCTAATACCAATGCTGCTGGATGGACTTTGCTTTTCAATGCAACTAATATACCTTCAGCAGGTACTAATGATTATACATTGTTAGAAGACAATGTAGGGTTATTGATTCCGGCGGGTCAGACTTATTCTATACACGTAGCTCCTGTAAGTGGTACATTAGGCTATGGCACTCCTGCGATAAGTACGATTGTTGCAAGTTCTCCAGAGTTGAATTTGCGGGCAGGAAATAGAGGTGGCGGAGTTTTTAGCTGTGCTACCAGTGGAGGCATGGCAACGATCAAGGTAAATTATTCTATGGGCGCACCTTGCGTAAGTGATAGAGTACCGGTAACAGTAACGGTACATCCTGTACCAGAAGTGGATTTAGGGCCGGATATAGTTAAGTGTGTAGATCCGGGACATTTAGAGTTTTTGAATGCAGCAAATTTTGGTTCGGATTATTTGTGGGATAATAATTACAACGGTATGGTACGCGTAGTACCGGCATCTGGTACCTATTGGGTACAGGTAACCAATCAATATGGTTGTATAGGTTCCGATACAATTAATGTAACCTTTAAGCCTAATCCATTAGTAGATTTGGGTAACGATACTACTGTTTGTAATGGAGTAACCTTAGGCTTAGATGCGGGTAACGATGGCATTCAGTATTATTGGAATACAGGACAGACTACCCAAAATATCAATGTTAATAATCCTGGTACCTATTTTGTACAAGTAACCGGGGAGAATGGTTGTGTAAAAATAGATTCAATAACGATCAATATGCAAGGGCAATTACCGACGAGTGGTGGTATATTGGTTAATAATTTAGGGCCTTATACGTTCTCGTTTAGTTGTGTTAATCCATTAAACATCATTGGTTATCAGTGGAGTTTTGGCGATGGTAATTACAGTAGCCAACCTAATCCTGTGCATACTTACAGTTCAGTTGGAAATTATGTGGTAACATTAAACTTGTCGAGTATTTGTGGTTTTGCGGCAGATTCTATCTCCACCCACATTTATACTAAGATAGACGAGAATCAGTTTGATGTAAGCAATCTTACCTTGTATCCTAACCCGGCAACTGAGCGTGTAACCATTAAGACCACAGAAGGTTTACAGATGGAAAACGTACGCGTATTAAGTGTTTTAGGGGCAGAGATATACAAGCATAAGGCAAATGCAGCACACGAGCATAGTATAGACTTGAGTGGTTTAGCGTCCGGTATGTACAGTATAGAAGTAAGTACCGACAAGGGAATGATAACACGCAAATTAGAAGTAGTGAAGTAGAGCGCTTATCATAACCGAATACAATACAAATAGAGCCATAGTGTATTACATTATGGCTCTATTTTTAAGTACAATAATACTATTAGGTTTTATTGAATGCTTTTACTTATTTTTGTCCCTTATTCATAGTCAAAAATTATAATCATATCATATTTATGGGTTTCAAAAAGATTAATAACATTACAGGTTGGATAGTTTTTGCAATAGCATCATTAGTTTACTTACTTACTATGGAGCCTACGGTAAGTCTGTGGGATTGTGGTGAGTTTATAACTACGGCATATAGATTGGAAGTAGGGCACTCGCCAGGTGCGCCATTGTTTATGATAATGGGAAGAATATTTACATTATTTGTGTCTGACCCTGCTAATGTAGCAATGGCTGTAAATGCAATGAGTGCAATACTTAGTGGTTTTACCATCTTATTTTTATTTTGGAGTATTACACACTTTGCACGAAAGATTACCTTTGGAGATGATTATGAAAATGCAACTTCGGCTAACCTTATTGGCGTAATGGGAGCAGGAATAGTTGGTGCATTGGCTTATACCTTTTCCGATACATTTTGGTTTTCGGCGGTTGAAGGTGAGGTGTATGCTACATCTTCTTTCTTTACGGCACTTGTATTTTGGGCAGCACTCAAATGGGAAGATTCATCGGAAAGTCCGCACGCAGATAGGTGGATGATACTAATATTTTACTTAATGGGGTTGTCTGTAGGGGTGCATTTACTCAACTTACTTACTATCCCTGCAATAGTAATGATTTATTATTTCAAAAGATATAAACCAACACTTACGGGTGGGGTTATTGCGTTTTTTGTAGGGTGTGTTGTATTGGCATTCTTGCAGTTTGGCGTTATACAATTGATACCCATTATTGCGTCTTGGTTCGAAATTAAATTTGTAAACAGCATAGGGCTACCGTTCTATTCTGGTGCATTTTTCTTTATGTTATTACTTGTTGGTATTATTGTTTTCTTACTGATGTATGCGAGTAAAAAAGGCAAAAGGCTTTTACAGCTTAGTGTATTGTGTGCCACATTTGCCATTATCGGTTATTCGAGTTATGTAGCAACTATAGTTCGCTCCAGAGCAGATGTGCCTATTGATATGGGCAATCCGGATAATATAGTTTCGCTTATACCTTATCTGCAACGCGACCAATATGGCAGCCAGCCGATAGTAAGTGGTCCTTATTTTACATCAAGACCAATAAAAGAAGTAGAAAGCAGAGGCATTTATGCTGCTGTGCAAAAAGATGGTAAAGATTTTTATCAAAAAATAGGAAGCAAACCAAACTATCAATACGATAAAGTTTATTTTTTTCCGAGAATATGGAGCTTTACAGAAGAAAGACATATCAATTTTTATAGGGCGTATTTAGGGTTAAGCAATTTAGAAGAACCAACGTCTGCCGATAATTATAAATTCTTTTTTAAGTATCAATTAAATTGGATGTACTGGAGATACTTTATGTGGAATTATGTAGGGCGTCAGAATGATATTGAAGGACAAGGAGAAGCGAAACACGGAAATTGGATATCGGGAGTTAAACCGATAGATAAGATGTTTGGTAAAGGTGATATTGACCTTATGCCCGATTCTGCTAAAAATAATAAAGCCCGCAATGAGTATTATTTCTTACCATTTATTTTAGGTATCATAGGGTTAATATATCATTACAAAAAGCACAAGTACGATTGGATTGTGGTAATGCTCTTCTTCTTCTTTACCGGAATAGCGATACAGTTGTATATAAATAATACACCTGTACAGCCGAGGGAGCGAGATTATGCTTATATATCTACTTATGCTTTTGCTATGTGGATAGGGTTAGGGGTGTTAATGGTATCGCAGTGGCTTAGTAAGTTTTTGAAGGGAAGTACAGCTCCTGCTGCCGCTACGGCACTATGCTTACTTGCTGTACCTATACTAATGGGTGCAAAAAATTGGGACGATCACGACCGTTCTAAAAAAACAATTGCATTAGACCATGCCTATAATATGCTTAATAACTGCGATTCTAACGCAATATTAATTACTTATGGCGATAACGACACTTACCCATTATGGTATTTGCAAGAAGTAGAAGGATATAGAACCGATGTAAGAATATTTAATTACAATCTTTTAGGTACTGATTGGCAAAACGAGCAAATGTTTAATAAAATAAACGATGCAGATGCCATTCCGGTAATTTGGGAAAACGGTCAGTTTGTAGGAGATGATTTAAACTATATACCAATTTCTACAAACAATCCAAAGATAAATGCAAATGCCTATTACAACTTAGAAGAGGTAATTAAGATATTCTCTTCAGGGAAAAATAAAAGAGCATTTAGCAATGGAGCAACTATGAGCTATCTGCCTACAAGAAATATGTTTGTGCCGATAGATAAACAAGCTATAATTAATAGTGGTCTTGCAAATATAGCAGATACGGCTTTAATACCTTCCGAAATAAGGATTACGCTATCGAAAGACAAAACCTCTATTACCAGAGGCGAAATGTCCTTTATGAATATTATAGCAGGGCAAGCCAAAACGGGCTGGACAAGACCTATATACACTACAGACGGTGTGCCTGTGCTTGGTTTAGATGGTTACTTAAGAAACGAGGGTATTCTCAATAAATTTGTTCCGATAAATAAAACACAATTAGAAAACCAAACGAACGGTTTGGCAGCAACAGATTTGGATAAGAACATAAAGCTATTTACCGAAACTTTCCAATATGGAGGAGCCAATGGAGACAATATTTATTATGATGAAAAAAACAGACTTGTATTTTTATCATACAGAATGAAGAGTGCTGCTATGGCAAATATATTGTCGTTTAATGACAGAAAAGCAGATGCCATAAAAGTATTAGATGCTTTTTTTGAGAAAGTGTCGGAAACGTCTTTGTCTTACGAAGCATTATTGTATGATAGAGGTATCTTACTTTGTATAGACGCTTATTATAGAGCCGGAGCGCAAGATAAAGCAAGAAAATTAGGCGACAGAGTAATAGAAAATACAAAACAAGATATGAAGTATTATGAAGATTTGGGCGATGTAACAGATGCATTAAATACAAATGCAACAGCACTACAAATGAATACAAATACCATTAATACTATTATTTCTATTGCCATGCAAAATGGCGATATAGAAACTGCAAACCGCTGGAAAGGACAGCCGGCACAGCAGGATATTCCGGCGCAGTTGCAGCCTCAGCTTCCAGCAGAGAGTGTGCCGCCAGCTCAGTAATATAAGTTAGTAACCATATAAAAAAATAGGCTTCCGATTTGGTAGCCTATTTCCTGTTTTCCTCGCTGGGACACCCAAGTCAGAAATTGAACAAATTTGCC
>CAYUXT010000032.1:0-37076 GCA_964448955.1 uncultured Taibaiella sp.
AATGCTATTTTTTATCGCAAAAATAAGCTACTCCCCAGTTTTTTGATGTGTGCCCCTAAAAGGGCTACATAGCATTTTTCATATTCGATGAAATTACTATATGAACTTTATTTGCCTTAATAAACTATGTTATTTCTATGTCCCTATGTGGTTGCTGAGTGTAATATCGAAGTATGGTTGAAGAAATAGGATTGTAGTTATTTAGCAAGCATAGATAAAGATGTTTAAGAGTTTCCTTAAGAAAAAAAAGATGCTGTCTAAGCGACAACATCTTTTTTTTCTTTTAATCAATTTAGAATTTATATTTCGATTTTATCGCACTACTTCAAATTTCTTATTTACATTTCCTTTGTCTGTTATTACCTGAATATTGTATAAACCTGTTGCAAAGTTAGAAACATCAATCATTGATTTTTGGTCTTTTACATCGGCTGAAAAAACTCTCTGACCAATAGTATTAAAAATGTTGATTTCTTTAATGGTAAACTTATCGCTCTTGTTATGCAATGTTACTACATTACTTGCAGGAGATGGATATAATTCTATTGCATTCGCAATTGCTTCAATTTCTTTTATATTAGAACCGGAAGTAAAAATGTTTCCGTATCTCGTAATGTAACCACAACTATTAGACAATTTTACTTTTACCAAATAACTACCGGCTTGCGTATATGTATGTGTGATGGGTGCTGCACCAAAAACAACAGGAGAATTATCTCCAAAATCCCACTCCCATACATCAATATGGGCAGCTTGTGGTATATTAAACGTAAAATTACCTGCTCCATTATCTATGCCTACTACATAAGGACCAGCCATAGGTTCCGGAACTAATGTAACATTAAAAGTATCGAATGCTTGGCATCCAGTAGGATTATATGCCCATACCCAATAAGTACCTGGCTGTGTAATAATATTAACTTGTGCTTGCCTGCCATTACTCCAAGTATAATCTGTATTAGCACTATACCCTGCGTCTAATACTAATGAATCGCCGTTACATAAGGCAGTGTCCACCATATCGTTTAGGGTAATTCCTTGCATAGTTGCTGTAACTAAAGCATTCAATGTATCGTTAGTATTATCTAGATCTAACTCTCCATTAGGAAATGAAGTCCAAGCTTTAATTGCCATTGGTACATTATGCGGAAAGTTTACGCTCCCTAAAGTTACCACTACCGAATTATTGGTGTTTGTTATATCAGGTATATTGCCATTATAAAAAAAAGTAGGTTGGGGTACTCCATTTAAAGTCCAATTAACTCTTACTGAGTCTATATCGTTGCTTCCTCCATTAATTACCCTTACTTTAACTTGATGAATACCGGCACATAAATCATTCGATTGTGGTTCTACTAATTCAGAAATACCTGCATTATCTTTAGATATCATATCAAAACCCATAGAAACTTGTGTCCAATCTGCTCCTGCAGATGCTGCACCTGCTACTAAGCCATACATTCTTCTATTAGTAGTCATTCCACTCGGATCGCCTTGATATACAGTAATCCCTCCAGCATTAGTTTGGGAGGTAGATACACTAAAAATTAAATTACTCGTTCCATCGTAAAAGAATGGAGTTTGTAACACATATTCAGTCCAATCATTTACAACTGCAGTCTGGCTATATGCAGCTTGGTAGTACACTGTAGTAATTGGATGCCAAGTTCCAGAAGTTAGAGTTGTAAGATTAGTCATCGTAAATCCTATAGTAATATCAGGTATATTAGCATTAGTAACAGAAGATGCAGCCCTAATATATACTTTAGAAATCATCCCGGCTGTAAGTGGTACTGTATTTGTAAACTCAGAAGGATAGTAAAGCCATTGTGCTTTATTCGACGAAAAATTAAATGGTATTACATTATTCCCTCCGGTGTATAGCACATAATGCTCAGGAGTTTGGGCTTTTGCACTTGTAATACCAAGTAATATTACCACTATAATGGATAAATATTGTACAGCTTTTTTCATATAAAATCTGAAATTTGGATACAATATTAATAATATTATTTTAAAACTTCAAATTTTTTATTAACGTTTCCTTTATCGGTAATTACTTGTATATTGTATAAGCCATTTGCAAATTTAGAAACATCTATATTAGATTTCTTATCCTTTATGTCGGCAGCAAATATTCGCTGACCTATGTTGTTAAAAATATTAATCTCTTTAATTGTAAATTTATCACTCTTATTCAATAATGTTACAACATTACTTGCGGGTGACGGATATACGTCTATTGAATTGGCTATCGCCTCAATTTCTTTAATATTAGACCCAGAAGTAAAAATATTACCGTACCTGTCTATTGAGCCACAACTATTAGATAATTTAACTTTTACCAAATAGCTTCCAGCTTCTGTATATATATGTGTTATTGGTGCTGCACCATATACTATTGGAGAGTTATCTCCAAAATTCCATTCCCATTCATCTACATTGTTAGCTTGTGGTATATTAAATGTAAACTCTCCTGCACCGTTATCTATACCTACAACATAAGGACCGGCTGTAGGTTCGGGTACTAAAGTAACATTAAAAGTATCGAATGCTTGACATCCACTTGGGTTATAAGCCCATACCCAATATGTACCAGGTTGTGTAATGATATTAACTTGAGCCTGCGTGCCATTACTCCATGTATAATCCGTATTAGGGTTAAATCCGGCATCTAATGTCAATGAGTCTCCTTTACATATTGTAGTGTCATTCAACTCGTTTAGAGTAATACCTTCAAATGTCGATGCCAAAGTTACATTTAGCGTATCGTTGTCATTGTATTCGTCTAAAACAGTATTGGGATCTGATGTCCAAGCTTTTAATTGTACAGGAACTCCAAAAGGTAAATATGCATTTCCTAAAGTTACGTTCATATTATCTCCTGTAGTCATAAAAGGATTGAGTACTACATTACTTACAGACACCGGAGTTTGAGGTACTCCATTGAGTGTCCAATTTACATCAAAAGAAGTTAAATCATTGGAACCAAAATTTCTGCAATTTACTATTACTTGATGTACTCCAGAGCAGATATCGCCACCTGCCGGAGCTACTAAGGATTCTACTCCTGCATCGTTTTCGCTGCCCATATCAATGCCAATACAAGCTAAGCCCGTACCTGCTCCAGTACTTGCAGCACTACCAACAGTACCCCAAGCACGTCGATTACCTCCACTCGTTTCATTTACTATATAAAAACCCGGAGTAAACCCTTGCTGAGAGCCTTCAATTACTAAATTAGAAACTCCATCCCAATAAAAAGGTACATCTAACTCGAATTCTGCCCAAGATAGCATCGGGGTTAAAACTGTAAATGTGGGTTTTTGAAATACAGTAGTTAGACCTGCAATCCAAGGTCCATTCACTGTATTAGCTTGAGTAGTAGTACCCATTTTAATGGTTATGTTAGTAAATGTAGATTGTGGTCCAGAGTTCAACCATGGGTCATGAACTGCATAGTATATTTTAGTAATATTACCTGCTGTAATTGTAGGTGTAAAATCTGCCGGATGATAAATCCATTGTACCAAATTGGTAGTACTTCTCCAAGGAAATACATTATTACTTGTACCCCATGGTGTTGTGTACTCAGGAGTAATTTGTGCTACTGAAACTATTGGACTAAAAAGTATTAAAAAAATCCATTGTAATTTTTGTTTCATTGTAAAACTATTTAAAAAAAATTAAAAAAAACATTATTATTATATTACATTAATACACTCTAATAATTAGAAATCGCAATTTATGATTTTATTATATCATCTACAAATCATTAATTATATATTTTTATTTAAAATAAAATATATTTACTTAAACCACCCACTATACATCAAATAATTATTAGCTATCCTTTCTATCTCCCCCTCAATAAGCTCTTGACTTATATTTTTAACTTTTTTTGCTGGCACTCCGGCATAAATACTTCCTGATTCTACTACAGTATTTTCTAAAACTACTGCACCGGCAGCTATTATACTATTGCTTCCAATCTTAGCATTATCCATTACTATTGCTCCCATTCCTATCAATACATTGTCTTCAACAATACAACCATGCACTATGGCATTATGTCCTATAGACACATTATTTCCCAAAATGGTTTGGGATTTTTGAAAAGTTGCGTGTAAGCAAGCTCCATCTTGTATATTTACTTTGTTACCTAACCTTATACTATTAACATCTCCTCTTACTACGGCATTAAACCAAATACTACAATCTTCTCCCATTATTACATCACCTACCACGGTGGCATTAGGAGCTACAAAGCAAGTTTCAGGTATGAGTGGATGTACTCCTTTTACCGGTAAAATTATTGGCATATTTCTAATATATTTAAAACTGTTGTCAAAGGTATCAATAAAATAGATCTTTGTGTGAATTGAAAATATCGTACCTTCGCCAGCGTGTTGAGGCAATCCGTCTAAAACTATAATGTTATGGATAGATTTTAATAGGGAAAACGGTTAGAATCCGTTACAGTACCCGCTGCTGTGTGTTTTTAGTACAATTAAGAAGTACAATTGTTTTTTATTGGCTATCCACTGTTCTTATACAAGGAATGGGAAGGACAAAAAACAATAAAACGAGTCAGAAGACCTGCCTAAATGTAATATAATCTGAAATGCTTTCGGGAATAAAAGCAAAACGATGCTGCTTACTGTTAGTCTTTAGGGACAATATGTTTCGTAACGTTTCGTTTTTATTTTTTAGAAAAGCTAAAATTAAATTTGGCATAAATTTTTTAACAAAAAATAATACAACAAAAAATGAAACAAAAAATTACATTAGCTATTACAGCTATTGCTTTAACAGGAGCCACTCTTAATGCCCAAACTATTGCTACTTTCGACGACCTTACCTTACCAAGCAACGATACTTCTTATTTAGAAACATTTACTACAGACGGAGAGTATCCGTTTGCTTCGGGCAATATTTCTTTAATCGGAAAAATAGATTATGGTGGATCTTATCAGACTTGGTTTAATTACTCTAACAGAACAGATGATTCTACTAATAGCTGGACTAACCAGTGGTCTGCAATTACTGCTTCGGGTGTTAATAATTCTGATAATTATGGTATTGCATATTTAGAATGGAACGATCCTGAATCAAGCCTCGAAATGGGTATCAAATTAACTAATGATGCAATTGGAGAATATGTGCTTGGCACCTATGTAACCAACACTACTTGGGCATACTTGTATATGGAAGACAACTATTCTAACTCCGATTATCTACAATTAGTGTTTAGAGGTTACGACAATAATACTTTTACCGATTCGGTAGTATTTGATTTGGCTGCAAATGGTCAATGGATAAACACTTGGGAGTGGGTAGATTTAACTATTTTAGGTAAAGTGGATAGCATCACTATGCAACTTTATACTGCCGATGATATGACTCCGTTTTATATTGCCTTTGATGATTTTACTACATCTGACGGTATATGCCCTACAGTTACCAATTTAGCTGTAGATAACATTACTGAAACTTCAGCTACTATTACTTGGGATAATAATGGAGGTTCGTTTACAAGTAGATACGAAGTGGTGATAGACCGCACTGCTACATTAGCTCCATTAGACACTACATTACTAAACCCTTCTATACAACCGGAATACGAAGCTACACTTCTTAATAAAGGCACTACTTACTATGCACACATCAGAGCTTTTTGTCAAGGTGATGTTGTTTCTGCCTGGGATACCGTATCTTTTAAAACTTTAGGCACATCTTCTATTGGTAACTTAAATAACAACTTCAACGTTATAGTAACACCAAATCCTGCTAAAGAATCGGTTAATTTCCTTAATATAGAAGCTGCTACAATTACAGTATTTAGCATAGAAGGTAGAGTAATGGAACAATATACAAATACTAATTCAATCATTATTAACCAATACCCTTCAGGTGTTTACTTTGCCAAAATTTTGGATAAAAATGGCAACAATACGATGGTAAAATTCATTAAGGAATAGCACATTGTTATACATCAATAATTTCCTTCCTTATATAACATAATGTATGAGGAAGGATTTTTTTAAATTTAAAAAAATGAGTGTTTCTAAAATAGTTATTATATGCTTATGTATTTCGGTAATACAACAATTATCGTTTGCGCAATACCCCCCACAAGCACCACTACCCGGCAACGATGCCATTGCCGCTTCTGACAGCATTATTGTTGATTGGGCTAAAAACTGTACCGTAGAAAGGGGTTGGATAAATATAGCCGATACAAGTTTGGGCAAAGCTAATTTTGGCAACGAACAAAATGCAATCGGCAGCGCTTCTTCGTCTTTGGTAAGTTTAGGAGATGGTGGAATAGCTGTACTCACTTTTGAATATGCTATTAAAAATGGAGCAGGTCCTGATTTTGCTATTTTTGAAAATGGTTTTTCTGACCCACTTAACGATACTATGGCATTTTTAGAATTGGCTTTTGTCGAGGTAAGTTCCGATGGCGAAAACTATTTTAGGTTTCCTGCTACTTCCCAAATTCAAGACACAGTACAGATTGATAATTTTACGTACTCCGATGCAAGACAAATCCATAACCTTGCCGGTAAATACAAAAATGGCTACGGCACTCCTTTCGATTTAGAAGAATTAAAAAATGAAATGGGTTTAGATGTAAATAATATTACCCACATTAGAATTGTAGATGTAGTGGGCAGCTTAGACTCTAACTATGCGGCTTTCGATGCAAATGGCAAAATAATTAACGACCCATATCCTACAGAATTTCCTTCGAGTGGCTTCGACCTTAATGCAGTAGCTGTAATCCACGATAACAGACCAGAAATCCCCAATAACATAAACGATAATACCACAAAAACACAAATCAATATTTACCCTAACCCATTCTACAACAGTATTTATATTGCTTCTGACTTAGAAAATGAACTCTTGTACAGCGTAACCGACATTTTGGGCAAAACTCTGTTGAGTGGAGCATTTACCAATCTAATAAATATCAATACCCAACACTTATCGCAAGGCATATATTTGGTAAAAATTGCAAACACTAATACAGTTTTAAATTTTAAACTTGTAAAAAAATAGCAACAAATGTCATTGCGATTTTGTAAAAACATACACCTTTTTTTGCAAGCAATTATTATTGCTGTAACTATAAGTTCTTGCGTGCCAGATACTCCCAAACCGAAAGAAGAAGAGCTTATTGCATCGGGAAGAAGAGTGTATATAGCAAACGAGGGCAGCTTAGGAAATGGCAATGCTTCTCTCTCTATTTACTTACCCGATAGCAGTAAAATGTACAATAATGTATATAAGGATATTAACCGAACTCCTATTGGAGATATACTGCAAAGCATTTGTGTAATTAATAACCAAATATATTTAGTAGTAAATAATTCCGATAAAATATTAGTTTTAGATGGTGCAACATACAAACTAAAACAAACCATTAGCGTACAAAAGCCAAGATACATTTTACAAGTTTCTGAAAACAAAGCATACATAAGTAGCCTATTTCACCCTAAAATATTTGTTGTAGATTTAGTATCGGGACAAGTAATTAAAGCAATACAAACCGATTACCCCAATACCGAAAAGATGATACTGCACGACCAAAAAGTATATGTATGTAATTGGGATACAGCATGTAATTATCTTTTAGAAATAAATCCGGAAACCGATGAAATTACCGACAAAATAAATATTGCAGGTTATGCACCACACGCAGTAGATGTAGATATAAACAATAAACTTTGGATACTTTCGGGCAATGTAGAAAAGCAAAAAGAAAGTATGCTAACTGTAGTAAATCCTATAACAAAATCTATCGAAAAAACGATTGCATTTCCACAAAAAGCAGATGCTATAAAAACTGCCTTTAACCCTACTAAAGATACTTTATATTTTATTGGTGTGAATTATTATGGCAGCACAAACTTTAACGGCATTTACCGTTTAAACATCAACGACCACCAATTACCTACAGCACCATTTATACAAGCTCAAGCATTACAATATTTTTGGGGCTTAGGCATAGACCCGAATACAGGCGAAATTTATGTAGGCGACCCCAAAGGCTTTATCCAACAAGGCAATGTACTTATATACCATCCTAATGGCAATTTGCTACATTCGTTTACAGTTGATATTGGACCTTCTTATTTTCTTTTTTAAAAAAAAGCACCGAACATTTTCGGTGCTTTTTTCAGAAATTCTAAATAATAATTTAATAACTAATTGCTTCAATCTTAAATTGTACAGTGCCGGCAGGTACTATTATATCTGCTACATCGCCTACCGATTTGCCTAATAAACCTTTAGCAATAGGAGAGCCTGTAGATATTTTACCGGCTTTTAAATCGGCTTCGCTTTCAGACACAATCTGATAAGTAATCTGTTTTTTAGTTTTAAGATTAGTTAATAAAACCTTGCTTAATATAGACACTTTGCTTGTATCTAAATCTTTAGTATCTACTATTCTTGAGTTTATAATTGCTTGCTCTAATTGTGCTACTTTGGCTTCGTGTAGCCCTTGTGCCTCTTTGGCTGCATCGTATTCGGCGTTCTCTTTAAGGTCTCCTTTTTCGCGCGCTTCTGCTATAGCTCTCGCAATTTCTGCACGCCCCGATGTTTTTAAGATACTTAGATCTTCTTGCATTTGAGCAAGCGTTTCTTTAGTTACATAATTTATTGCCATTTTCTAACAATTTAATTCAACATTAATTACTTTAAAATTTACTGTAAAAATAAAACACAACGCACCTCGATTGGAAATAACCAAGGCGCGTTGCGATAATGACAAAGATACTGAAATTTTTGAAAAGAAAAAATTTATCGAATATCTCTTACAACTATACAAAAGAATAAAAAGAGATTACCTTGATTTAAGGCAATCTCTTTTTAATTAATTTCAAATAATTATTACTATTGGGTTACAACAGTAATTTTATTGATTGCTCTGGTATGGTCTGTAATTAGTTCTACATAATATACACCAGAAACAAAAGAAGTAATATCTATAGTAAATTGTTTTTCTCCTATTACTTGCTTGCCAAGCTCTTGCACTTTAACTATACGACCTGTAAAATCTGTAATTCTTAAAGTAGGAACAGTAGAATTGTTTACAAAATTGTATTTAAAACTAAACTCTGATGTAGCAGGATTAGGATAAACATTTAGCGGAGATGCTGCTAAGCGGTTGTTTTCAAATATTGAGCTAGTACAATCAATAGTTATATCTACTACATCAATATCGTCTGAATCATCGTCGTCATTAACGGTTAATGTGTCTTTAAATCCGGCAAAAAATACAAAATACTTATAATTACCATCTCCAAAAGGTCCTTCGACTACTTCCGAGTTATCATCAAACAGAAAATTAGTTAAAGATATTTTAGAGAATGAATCCCATAATACGACACTATTGTTTGGTGGTAAGTCTGCATTTAATGAAAAAACCCAAGCACCATCTATTTGACTAATTTCAGGATCTTGGATATAAAAAGTATCAGTAGAAAAAATAGTATCAGGTCCATTGTTTGTCATAGAGTATTTAAGAGGGAAGCTATCTACGCAATTCAATGTTGAATTATTAATAGGTGCATCTAAAGTAACGCTTACATTACAATTCCTTTGTGCATTTGTTGCAATTGTAAATGAGCCAATTGTAGCCGCTAATAGTAGTAATTTTTTCATATTCTATATATTATTAAATGAAAAACAAAGGTATAATTTTTTTGTAAAACAACCTACAATATAACAAATCAAAAGTTTGTATATGTAAAACAATTTACTTTTTTTATTTTTTAAAATAAAAATCAAAAATTATTCTTGCCTTATTATTGTCTATAACTTTAGTTAATTCTTCTACCGAAAGTTGTTTTATCTTATTTACAGACCTAAAAGTTTGCAACAATGTTTGGGCTGTTTTTTGACCAATTCCGGGTATTTGTTCTAACTCGTTTTTTATAGTCTGCTTACTTCTTATTTTTCTATGAAATGTAATGCCAAAACGATGTACTTCGTCTCTTATTTTTCTAATAAGTAATAAAGATGAGCTATTAAACCCTAATTGTATAGGTTGCGTATCATTAGGAAAAAAAATATTTTCTTCCCGCTTGGCTAATCCGATAATTGTCATTCTGCCGGTAAGCCCTAATTCTTCTATACTTTTGGTAGCGGCATTAAGTTGCCCTTTTCCGCCATCTATAATTACTAATTGTGGTAAGGGTTTATTTTCATCGCTTAATCTTTTGTATCTTCTTTTTACTATTTCTGCCATGGAAGCAAAATCGTTAATACCTTCTACCGTTTTTATATGAAATTTGCGATAATCATTTTTAGATGGAGTACCATTTTTAAAACATACCATAGCTGCTACCGGAGCACTTCCCTGAAAATTAGAATTGTCGAAACATTCTATATGGATTGGCAGCTCTTGTAATTCCAAATCGTCTCTTAATTGTTCTAAAACTTTTAATTGTTGTTCTTCTGATTTTTCGGAAATTAATAATGCTTTTTTCTTTTTAAATTCGTCTAAATACAATTCCACATTTTTAAAACTTAGATCTAATAGCTTTTTCTTATCTCCCGATTTAGGTATGGTAATTTTAAGATTTTTGTCTTCTGTAAACATCTCAAATGGTGCTATTATTTCAATAGCTTTAGAACCAAACTTTGGGTGTAATACCGATACTACATACGATAGAATATCCGAAAAAGACTCGTTCATTTTAGTTTCTATGATAGTGTTTTTACTATGTATCATTTTACCTTCTACTAACACTAAGTAATTTACAAAAGCTAATTGATCATCTTTTACAATACTTACTACATCTACATTTCTAACCGTTTTGCTTAATACCGAGTTTTTGCTTTCGAAATTCGATATAGCTACTATTTTTTGTTTTACTATTGCAGCATTTTCATATTGCATAGCTTCGGCAAAGTTGTACATTTCTTGTTTTAACTGAGCTATTATAGGTTGGGTATTTCCTTTTAAAATCTGCTTTATAAAAACAAGTTGATTATTGTAATCTTCTTCTGTTTGTAAGCCTGCGCAAGGTGCTTTGCAGTTGCCGATATGATATTCTAAACAAGGTTTAAACTTATTTGAGCTAATGTTTTTTGGTGTGAGATTAAGATTGCAAGTTCTAAGCGGTATGTTTTGTTTTATGAGCCGAATTAGTTCGTAAACTGCACCTACATTGGTAAATGGACCTATGTACTCTGAGCCGTCTTTAAATACATTTCGGGTTAAAAAAACCCTTGAAAATGGTTCTTTTTTAATGACTACATATGGATAGGTTTTATCGTCTTTAAGTAGTATATTGTATTTGGGTTTAAAATGTTTGATGAGTGAATTTTCTAACAGAAACGCATCGTGTTCAGTTTCGGTTGCAGTCCATTCTATTTCTACTATTTGGCTTACCAATAAATTAGTTCGCTGCAATTCGTGTTCTTTAGTAAAATAAGATGTAACTCTTTTTTTTAAATTTTTGGCTTTGCCTACGTACAATAGTTTTTTCGCACTATCATAATATTTATATATACCAGGTACATCTGGTATAAAAGGAGCAAAATTTATTTTAAAAAAATCTTTGGTCATAATGCAAAATCACATCCGCTTTTACTCAAATCACAAACTTATTATTTTTAAAGTGTTGCACTTATTGCTTGATCTTACAAAAACACAAAACATTATATGGTTATTTTTTGATAACTTAATATTGTTTACATATTTTTAGAGTATTGAGAAATACAGTTTAATTATCAAAATTACAAAAACTTTTCCCAAATTATTTTTTGACATGGCAGTATTCTTCCTTCAATCTTAGCTAAAAAATGCAGTATCTTTGCACCTTTATCTAAATGTACTAAACATTTAAATATACAAACATTTTAATTAAATGTTTAATAGCAAATAATTCAGTTTTTACTGTTTACTTTTGGCTTTTTACAATGCCACATTATTTTTTTTGGGTAAATAATATTTATGAATAACAAAGACCGCTATGCGCAACGAGGAGTGTCTGCACAAAAAGAGGAAGTACATAAAGCTGTAGCTGCACTCGACAAAGGACTTTTTCCGAAAGCATTCTGCAAAATATATCCCGACTATTGGGGGCACGATATTGACTATTGCAATATTATGCACGCCGACGGTGCCGGCACCAAATCCTCTCTCGCTTATATCTATTGGAAAGAAACAGGCGACCTAAGCGTATGGAAAGGCATTGCCATAGATTCCATAGTAATGAATATAGACGATATGCTTTGTGTAGGTGCTACGGGTCCTTTTACCTACTCTTCTACTATTGGAAGAAACAAAAATTTGGTTTCCGGAGAGGTAATTGCAGAAATCATAAACGGCTCACAAACATTTTTCGATACACTGAAAGAGTATGGCATAGATGTACATTTTATGGGTGGCGAAACCGCAGATGTCGGCGATGTAGTGAGAACCATTATAGTAGATGGTACAATGGCATGCCGTATGCCTCGCCAAAAAATAATTACTACAGACAATATTAAACCAGGAGATGTAATCGTTTCTTTTGCTTCTTTCGGAAAGGCTGTTTACGAAAACGAATATAACAGCGGTATTGGAAGTAATGGATTAACAAGTGCAAGGCACGAATTGCTTCATCACGATTATGCACACAGATACCCCGAAAGTACAGACCCTAATATACCGGAAGAATTAGTTTATAATGGAAATTACAAATTAACAGATAGTACCGAAACCCCATTAAATGTAGGGAAAATGATACTATCACCCACCAGAACTTATGCACCACTTGTATTGCAAATGTTACAAAAACATTTCGATAAAATAAGAGGCATTATCCATTGCTCCGGTGGCGGACAAACCAAATGTATGCACTATATGCCACAAGGCTTAAGAGTAGTCAAAAACAATCTTATAGCTGCACCGCCCATATTTAGAATGATACAACAATCCGCACAAACAGAATGGAAAGAAATGTATCAGGTATTTAATATGGGGCAAAGGTTAGAAGTGTTTACAGATGCCGATACCGCACAAGATTTATTAGCTATGGCAGCAAATCTGAATATAGATGCGCAAATAAGTGGCTATATAGAAGCCGCAGATACCAATGAACTAATTATCGAAAGCGAATTTGGTACATTTCAATATTAATGCTTAACTTTATCCAATGACGAAAACAAAAGAAGAAATAGACTTTTTAGAAGGTCCCCAATCCCGATGGAAAAATTTACTATTTACGTTTAAAGTTTTTAAAGAGTTTATACAAGGATTTAGAACCTTTCATTTTATAGGACCCTGTGTTACTGTTTTTGGCTCAGCACGATTTCCCGAAGACCATAAATATTACAAAGTTACCAGAGAGCTTTCTGGAGAAATAGCCAAATTAGGCTTTACCATACTTACCGGTGGTGGACCAGGAATAATGGAAGCAGCCAATAGGGGAGCTAAAGATGTAGGTGGTAAATCCGTAGGCTGTAATATTATCTTGCCATTTGAGCAACAGCCTAATCCTTACTTAGATAAATGGGTAGATATGGATTTGTTCTTTGTAAGAAAAACAATGCTTATAAAATACTCCTATGCTTTCGTAGTAATGCCGGGAGGCTTTGGTACTTTAGATGAGTTTTTTGAAGCACTTACACTAATCCAAACACATAAAATCAAAAAATTTCCCATCATTCTTTTTTGCAAAGATTTCCATAAGAAATTGATGGATTATATCTATATGCTCAATGATGAAGCAACCATTTCTCCGGAAGACATAGACCTTATATTTTATACAGATTCGGTTGTAGATGCGGTAAATTTTATTAAGGAAAACAGCATTACTCAATTCGATTTAAAGTATCCCAAACCATCAAAATTGCTTTTTGAATCTACATAATGAGAATAACTTTTATTTTCATTTAACCTTTAAAAGATACAATTAACTATATTTGCACACATTATTAAGTTTACATTAATCTTCAGTAACAATTTATGTCATATTTATTCACTTCAGAATCGGTGTCAGAAGGGCATCCCGACAAAGTATCAGACCAAATTTCAGACGCATTATTAGATAACTTTCTTGCGTGGGACGCAAACTCCAAAGTAGCATGCGAAACATTAGTAACCACAGGTCAGGTGGTACTTGCAGGAGAGGTAAAGTCTAAAACCTATTTAGATGTACAAGATATAGCTCGTAAAGTAATCAGCAAAATTGGTTATACCAAAAGCGAGTATATGTTTGAAGCTAATAGTTGTGGTGTGCTTTCTGCTATCCACGAACAATCTCCGGACATTAACCAAGGAGTAGATAAAAAGAAAAAAGAAGAGCAAGGAGCAGGAGACCAAGGTATGATGTTTGGATATGCTACCAACGAAACTGCTAACTATATGCCTTTGGCTCTTGATTTAGCGCACAATCTTTTAATAGAGCTTGCAGCTATCCGCAAAGAAGGTAAACAAATGAAATACCTTCGCCCCGATGCTAAATCGCAAGTAACACTCGAATATAGCGATGACAATAAGCCAATAAGAATAGATTCTGTAGTAATCTCTACTCAGCACGATGATTTTGATACAGAGAAAGTAATGCTCGACAAAATTAAACAAGATGTGCTTAATATTCTTATTCCGAGAATGATTAAGAGATATCCTCAGTACAAAAGTTTTTTCAATAGTAAAATCAAATACCACATTAATCCTACAGGTAAATTTGTGATTGGCGGACCACACGGAGATACAGGACTTACAGGCAGAAAAATAATAGTAGATACTTATGGCGGAAAAGGAGCGCACGGTGGTGGAGCATTTTCCGGCAAAGACCCATCTAAAGTAGATAGGTCAGCAGCTTATGCTACGCGCCATATTGCCAAAAACTTAGTAGCTGCCGGTGTATGCGACGAAGTATTGGTGCAAGTATCTTATGCAATAGGCGTAGCAGAGCCAATGGGATTATATGTAAACACTTACGGTACAGCTAAAGTTGACCTTACAGACGGAGAGATAGCAAAAAAAGCACTTTCTATCTTCGATATGAAACCTTATGCAATTGAGACAAGATTTAAACTACGTAATCCTATTTATTCCGAGACTGCAGCTTATGGGCACATGGGGCGTGAGCCTCAATCCGTAGTAAAAGAGTTTCGTTCCGGTGATGGTAAAACTAAAAAAGTGAAAGTGGAATTATTTACTTGGGAAAAATTAGATTTTGTAAGTAAAGTTAAAAAAGAGTTTAAGCTGAAATAAACTTTCTATATAGATAGAAAAAATTAAATAACAGAAAAAGACTACCTATTGGGTAGTCTTTTTCTGTTTGTATGATTTCATAGTTGCAAATGCTGCAAACTATTATTTCTTTGTTTTAAATTTCTTTTTGATTTTCTGCATACGTGTTTCTTTCACCACATCATCACCATAGTTACCATATCCATATCCGTAGCCATAGCCATACCCGTAGCCATAGCCATACCCGTAGCCGTAGCCATACCCATAATTTTGAGCATTTTGTTTTTTAGCATCGTTAAGAACGAGCATTAAGTTTGGCATTTTTTGGTTGATATACAAGTCGTTAATGATTTGTATTTGTTCTTTGTAGGTATAATTATATCGAAGCATATAAGCAACAGCATCTACGTGTTTTGCTAATGAGAAACCATCTGATACCTGACCTATAGGGCTACTATCTATTAATATAATGTCGTAATGCTGTTTGTAATAATCTATTAATTCTTTTATCCTTGGGCTAAGTAGTAACTCAGATGGATTAGGCGGAATTGGACCGGCAGAAACTATATGTAAATTCGGAATTGCTTCATATTCTTGAATTAAATCTTTAGGCTCAATGTCGAAGTTTACTAAATATCCTGTAATGCCTGATGAAGTTGGAGTGATTCCGAGGTTTTTAAGAAGTCTAGGTTTGCGGATATCGAACTCAAGCATTATTACTTTTTTTTCGGAAAGAGCTAATATGGCTCCAAGATTAATGGTAAAGAAGGTTTTACCCTCACCACTCATACTCGATGTTACCAATATTGTTTGTTGGGCTTTGCCTGGAATTACATATTGCAAATTAGTACGGATAAGTCGGAATAATTCGGCAATCGTACTTCTGCTTTTTTGGTTCACAACCAAGTTTTCTTCGTCTTCATGGTGGCTCAGCTCTCCTAATATTGGCACTTTTGTAGATGTCTGAATATCTGCCATAAATCTTATTCTATTATCTAGTACATCTTTAATGTAAAGTATAATTAATGGTATGCCGATGCCTATTGCAAATGCTATTAAGAATAATAAAGGTCTTTGGGGTTTTTCCGGTGTTCTTGCTGCAGTAGCAGAGTCGATTACTCTTGTATTTGAAACTGTAGAGGCGAGCGATATAGATGCTTCTTCTTTTTTCTCCAGTAAATATTTGTATAATGCTCCTTTAATATCTTTATCTCTTGTAATGTCCGAAACCGCTCTTTGAATCATAGGCAAGGTATGTACCTTACTTTTTGATTGACTCATATTGTTTTCTATATTTTTCTTGGCGATAAGATATCTTGATTTAATGTTTTTAAGATTTTCTTTAATCATTACTCTTAAATCGGACAATTCTGCATCTAATGCTTTTATTTGAGGATTAGTAGGCTCTGCTGTTCGTAATTGTTTTTCTCTGGATAATTGTTTGTTATTAAATCTGCTGACGAGTTCATTTAGGGTAGGGTCGTCTATCCCCAAAGAACTTGGCACTAATTCGTTTTTATATGCTGTTTGTGTCATATAATCTTCTATGGATTGGATAACACTAATTTGTGTATTATAGGTCGTAAGTTCTTTTAGATATTCAGAAGATTCGTTCATTGCTTGTTGTGCCGAAGATTCTATTTCTGCTATTTCATGTTTTTGTTTTATTTGCTCTACATTTTTTTCTACTGTGGAGATTTCGCCAACCAAAAAGCTAAGTCTTTCGTTAATGAAATTTACGGTATTCTGTGCTATTTTATTTTTATCGTCCCTATTTTCTTCATTATAAATATGAATAATTGTATTGATAATGTCTATACCCTTGTCTTGTACGGGGTCGTTCATGCTAATGTTGAGAACTGTAGAGTTTTGACCTACCATATCTACTTGTAGTTTGCTACTATACATTGCTGCTACCACTTCGGTATCCCATATTTTAATATTGATTTCTTGGGCACCTACTGAATCGTTAGATTTATTGATAATAAAATTACCGTAAGGTCTTTTTACTTCTTTGCCAAATGTATAATCTTGTGCAAAAGCACCCTCCTCAAACGTATATGTGTGGTTGTTTTTTATTTTGATAGTATAATTTTTGCCATAAAACATACTAGTATCTTCAGAAAGTATGGTAAAGTTTATTGGGTTTTTAGTGCCATAAAGCTCAGGCGTCTTAATATTTCCTACAGAGTAATAAGTAACAAATACGCCGAGTTTTTCTACTACTTGTTTCATTAAGCTCTTACCTCTAATAACTACTATTTCGTTTCCGATGTTAGATTTAGAACCAAATATATCTAAGTCTGATAGGGGGTTTATGTCTTTCCCTCCGGCATTTGGGTCGTCCTTAATGAGCATAGTGCTAGAAATACGATATTCAGGGGTACTATATCGTAGATATACAAATGCCGCAACAAAACAAATTAATAACGATAGTAAAAACCAATGCCATTTAGTAAGGTATTTTAAGAAAATACCTTTAATATCGAATTTAGAAAAAGATCCTGATTTTTGTTGTGGAATTTCCGGTAATGATTGTTGTATTTCTGACATGAAATGGTAAAATAATGATTAGAGGGGATATTATTTGCTTAATGTAATAATTAGTAAAGTAATGTTTGTTGCTATACCAGCTATACTTAATCCTAAAGATGCGGTTCTAAACTGTTTATCTCCTGCTGGGTCTTTAATCCTTTTACCTTCTATATATATCATATCGCCTTGTTTTAGGTAAAAATATGGGGAATTGAAAACTTCACTTGTTTTAAAATTCAATCTTGTAAATATTCTATTTCCATTTTCTTCTCTTGCTAACAATACATTGTCTCTTTCTCCGAAGGGTGTCATATCTCCAGCTAATGCTATTGCTTCTACTATATTTATTTTTTCTGTTGCTATATTATAACTTCCCGGCTTGTTTACTTCGCCTAATACAGTAATTTTAAAATTTAAGAACTTTATGACTACAATCGGATTTTTAGCATATTTCGCTACCTCTTTTTCTATTACAAGTTTTGCTTCTGCTTTGGTTAATCCGCCAACTAATATTCTGCCAATTTCCGGTAATACTACGCTGCCTGTTTGATCCACTAAATATCCTTCTTTAATTGCAATAGATGTCTCTATTCCTTCTCCACCTTCAGAAGAGGGTAATACACCTTTGTTGAATAATGCATTTGTTGCGGGGTCTAATGTGGAAATTTTTATATCTAACAAATCTCCGTGTTGAATTTTGGGTTCAATATTATTTGTAATAACTGATATAGCTTCAAGGGTATCGCGAGGTAAGTCTTGAAAATATACAATGTTTTTCTTGGAACCACAAGAATTGAATAGAATTATACCAACTAATAAAGATAAAATGGAAATGAATTTCATTTATATTATAATATTTGATGTGTTAAGTGTAAAATATTACATGCTTACTTATGGCACATAAGTATATTTATTGCAAAGGTAATCTATTTTTTTATTGTCATCTTACATTCGCTATTATTTGTAGTATATTATTTTTTGAGTAATTGTTTTTTGCAAATTAACAAATTGAGCTATCTTAGTGCCGCAATATATTTATTCTATTTTTTATTCATTTTTTAAAAACAATTTTACAATGGGGAAATTTGAAATTACCAAACGAACTAATGGAGAGTTTCAATTTAATTTAAAAGCCACTAATGGTCAAGTTATTCTTACTAGTGAAGGATATTCTACCAAAGCTAATTGCACTAATGGTATCGAATCGGTAAGAAATAATTCTGCTGATGATAGTAAGTTTGAAAGAAAAACTTCTACTAATGGTAAAGCATACTTTAACCTCAAAGCTACTAATGGTCAAATAATAGGTACTAGCCAGATGTACGAAAGCGAAAGCAATAGAGATAATGGTATAGAGTCCGTTAAAAATAATGCGCCGGATGCTGAAATAGATGACCAAACAGCATAATGTGCTTTATTTTAAATGTTTTTAATGAAATGCCTCTATGCAATATTACATAGAGGCATTTTGATTTATACTAATTTTAAGAAATAATGTATTTTCGTAAAAATAATTAACTAAGTTTAAAATTGTATCTATGTTTTTGTTAATCATAATTATTATCTTGTGTTTAATACTTATTACTATATTAGCGGGAGCAGAATATGCCTATTTTCTTTCTAACCCACTTAATATTGAACTAAAAAAACAACAAGGAAAAAGTAAAAGTAGAATAGTAGCCTCTTTTTTTGACAATACAGAACGATTTTGGGCAAGTACCGTCATCGGATTTTATATAACATTGGTAGGTACTTGTATGTTAATTGCTATTGCAATTGAAAATTTTCTTCCTGATTGGTATTTAAGTGTGGGTGGTTTTTCGATTGGAAATAATTACATAAACATAATTATTTCTGTTTTTATTGCAGCATTTCTAATTCTTACTGCAATTGGATTCTGGGGAAAAAGAACATTCGAATACCAACCAGAAGCCAAATTAACTACGTGGAGTTATTTTCTGAGTTTTTTAGGAGATATTACCGTACCCTTTGCAAAACTATTTTCAAACCTTAGTATATTTTTCCTTAAATTTTTGTTTAACGTTCGTATATCAAATATGCAAAGTGTGTATGAAAAAATAGATGTTCAAAATTTCGTAAAACGAACTATTAAAGGGCATCATGGCGATGATGCTCAAAAGAAAGCACTCTTTGAAAAAGCATTGCGATTAAGCAAATTAAAAGTGAGAAAATGCCTTACTCCTAGAAACGAAGCCATAGCAATAGACATAAGTGCCCCTATTGATATTCTTAAAGAAAAGTTTATTGAAACAAAGTTAACCAAAATTGTAGTGTACGACAAAACGTTAGATAATATATTAGGATATGCACACCACTTGGATTTAAACAAAAAGCCAAATACGATTTCTGATATATTACACCCCATTCCGATAATACCGGAAACCACAAATGCTATTGACCTTTTGAGCCAGTTTACAAAAGAACGAAAAAGCATTGCTTGGGTAGTAGATGAATTTGGTGGCACAGCGGGATTTACTACTTTAGAAGATATACTTGGCGAAGTATTTGGAGATATAAGAGAAGAAAAAGATATACAAGATTATACTGAAAGAAAAATTTCTGAAAACGAATTTATTTTTTCTGGTAGATTAGCATTGACTTATTTAAACGAAACGTATAATCTTGATATTCCTATCGAAAAATCTGAAACGCTATCGGGACACATTATTACCAATCATGGCTCTATACCCAACCAAAAAGAACGTATAATTATAGATAATTTAGAATTTGAAATACTATTAGTTACAGCTACAAGGATTGAAACCGTAAAGCTAAAAATGCTACTATAATAATACATGTGCATACTCGAAATGTAACGTTTCTTTAATTTCTTAAATTTTTCGAATATTTTTTTTTAAATATTACAAACTATAATGAAAATTATTAAGTCTGTTATAAAATAGTAATATGCAACCCGAATACATGCAAATGAATTTAATATGACTTTTTATTCATTATATGTTTTGTTAAATTATTTTTATTATTAAATTTATTGCTTAACTTGCGCATAACTTATTCACAAAATACTATTATTTTTAAATACATTATTTTAGAAGGTTAAGAGAAAAATATTTTAATTTTATGAAAAATAGATTTTTACCATTATTTTGTTTAATTCTTTTAGCAATACAATCCAATAATTTGTTTGCCCAAATTACGGTAATCCCTAAAGATACATTAATATGCCCCGACCAAAACATTCAACTTAGAGGTGCATTTTCTTCCGATTTTGGGAATATTACCTCTGATGATATATTCGGAGGTGTTGTTAATATCGGTTTTAATTTTGTATATTATGGTAATTCGTATAGCCAATGTGTTATCTCTGCAAATAATTTTTTAACTTTCGACTTAACCTTAGCTAATCAATACAGCAACTTTATCTATACAGGAGCTTTAACAAGTGGTCAGATTGATAATGCCATTCTTTTTCCATTTCAAGACATTAATCCGGTAACCGCAGGGGGTACCATTAAATACCAAACCGCAGGTCAGCCTGGAAGTAGAGTATTTGTAGTAGAATTTTGTCAAAAAGCACTTTATAGCTGTGCCACTATGCTTCCTATTTCTCAAGTAATTTTATATGAAGGTACTAATATCATAGAAATGCACATTAAAGAACGGCCATTGGGTTGTTTATGGCAGAATGGCACTGCAATTCAAGGATTAAGGAGTACGCCTAACGAAGATCTTGTGGTTGGTAGAAATGTACCCAATGTAGATTGGGGAACTACCAACGACGGTAAAAGATTTACTCCAAATGGCACGACTACATACACGATAGCCAATATACCATTCAATCCATTCCCATTGTTAGAAAATGCAAGCTCTGCAAATATAGAATGGTACGAAGAAGGTAATACAGTAACCCCTATAGCCACCGGAGCCAATGTAAATGTAAGACCCGACGGAAATATTACATACTATGTTGCTACATACTCAGGAGCAACAACCTGCAACGACACTAATGTTTTTACAGTGAGAGATACTGTATGGATATATTACGACTTAAAATACGACACTTTACGCCATGAGATATGCACAGGAGACCCATATTATTTTATTGGAGACCGATTGCTTACTGCTCCAGGTATATATGATACAGTATTAAAGACTAATAAAGGTTGCGATAGTTTTGTACGATTGTACTTAACCGTAAACCCTCTACCCAATGCAGATTTATTCCACAGTTTAAGAAACTCAATCTGCTTAGGCGACTCCACAACTTTAAAATTACAAAACCCCGATGATGTAAAAAATAAATATCAATGGTACAAAGACAGTTTAAGAATGTATGAACAAACAAATTCAGAAATTAACATTACAGAAGCAGGTAGATACCATGTAAGAGTAACTTCAGATAAAGGCTGCGTAAAAGAATCTGATCCTTTCTATTTAACAGTTAATCCTTTACCAATAGCTAAAATACTACCGATAGAAGACAACAAATGCACCTATGATACACTTACTTTACAAGCACAGCCAAGTGCTAATTACTCGTATTGGTGGGCCCCCCAAGAGCATTTTAGATATATAAATTACGAACCACAAGGACAAACTATTAAAGGGATTTTTAGACAAGAAAAAACCAATGTAATACTTACTGCAATAAACGAATTTAATTGCATTTCTAAAGATTCTACTATGATATATTCCATACCTTGCTGTGATGTGTTTGTGCCCAATGCATTTACGCCCAATAGCGATGGTTTAAACGATGAATTTGCACCTAATTTACAACATACTCAATTATTAGTTTCAATGGAAATATTTAATAGGCTTGGGAAATTAGTATTTAGCACAAAAAACATAAATCATAAGTGGAATGGCAAATACGAAGACTCGGGACAAGATGCAGTACAAGATGTATATATGTACAGAATAAATTACACCTGCGATGACGGAAACAACTACACTAAGAGAGGAGACCTAATGTTGATGAGATAACTAATTTAAAATTACAAATAACAACTTGGCGATATTTGACTATATTTGTAATTTTACTTATTTTGTACTGAGTAAATTTTAAAATTAAAGTGCTATATATATTTATATGAATAAATTACTACCATTAATTTTTTGTGCTATAATATTATGTACAAAAGTAGAGGCACAAATTGTGGTTACAGCTAACCAAACTGCTGCGGCATTAGTAAATAAGTTGGTAGGACAAGGAGTCATTACACTTAATCCGGTTCTGTCCTGTCCTACTATTGCAAATGGCGTTTTTGATTTAGCTCCTTTAGGTGCTACTAACCTTGGAATAGATAGCGGAATTATATTAACTTCTGGTACTGCAGTAGATGTAGCCGGACCTAATGGTGGCGGCGCTGGTCCATCTCAAGCAAATGGAGCCCCAGGCGACCCTCAACTTAATGCGGTAATACAAGCCTTGCCTAATTTTGCGGGTGTACAAACTTATGATAGATGTGTATTAGAGTTCGATTTTGTACCTGCGGGAGATACGGTTAAGTTCGACTATGTATTTGGTTCTTCTGAGTATCAAGGTTTTTCTTGTTCTGTTTTTAACGATATCTTTGGTTTCTTTATATCAGGTCCAGGAATTGCCGGAACAAAAAATATAGCAGTCATACCTGGTACCAATATACCAATTATGGTTAACTCTACTACAGGTGTGCCTGCCACGCCCGGATATTTGTGTACAGATTTAGGTACTGGTTCGCCTTTTACTATGTATTATGTAAATAATAATGGAGGAGCTACAATTACATATATGGGGTTTACCACTGTATTTACAGCAGAAACGGCTGTACAGCCTTGCGATACATATCATCTAAAATTAGCCATTGCAGATTGTGTTGATGAATCATTAGATTCTGGAGTGTTTTTAAAAGCCGGTAGTCTTAATTCTGTAGGTGTAAGTATGAACTCCGAAACTACAGGTGGCGGCTTAGATACAGCAAACTCCCATTGTGTTAGAGGATGCAAATCTTCAGAAGTAAAATTTGATAGAGGTGCTCCAAGAAGCACTCCTTTAACCATAAAATATTTAATACAAGGAGATGCTGTTAATGGTGTAGATTATGTACAAATTACTGATAGTATAGTAATTCCTGCGTACCAATCAGAAGCATTTTTAGAAATTAAACCATTATTAGCTACCGTTGCTACTGGTCCTAGAACAGTTTGGATTAAAGCACTATCTCCTTATGTATGTGTAAGTACCGGAGTTCCCCAAGTTATTGACTCTGCTAAAGTAGTCATTTACGATTCCTTACATGCCGAAATTAACACCCCTCCTATATATATATGTCCAGACCATGGACCAATAGAAATAACAGGAAAAATAGATTCGTCATTAAATTTTACATGGGAGCCTGCAAACTTAATTCCAGATGCCACTACATTAACTATCAGACCCGAGCCAACACAAACTACTATTTACTCTTTAATTGTTACGCAACCAGGAGCTCCGTCAACGTGCCCTCCAAGAGTTATAAAATATACAGCTAATGTAGAACCTTTCCCAATTATAACATCTATTCCAAACATTGATACCATAATTTGTTTAGGATTGGACTCAATGCCGGTTAATATTTATGCTGCTCCAGAAAGTGTTGATTATTCTATCCGAATTTTGCCTCCGGATTATTTAAGAAGTGGTACTCATTTTAAAAATATGTTTTATGCACCTGTGGGAGAATATGCATATGAAGTAACAGCTACTTCGCCTAAAGCAGGGTGTAGCTCAAAAGACTCGTTTAAAATTAAAGTAGTGCCTCCATTTAAAATTTTAGATATAACAAAAGATACTACAATATATTTAGGAGAAACTGTAGAACTCAATACAGAAAGTGAAGCCATTATGTGGGTTTGGAGTCCGGTAGATTATTTAAACGATCCAATGCTTAAATCGCCAAAATCTACCCCGATGAAATCTACAAAATATACAGTATTAGCATACAATAGATATGGCTGTACCGCCACAGAAGAGGTAAATATAAATGTAGAATACGCTCCGAAAATGTTTTTGCCTAACGCATTCTCCCCCAACGGTGATGGCTTAAATGATGTATTTAAGGTAGAAAATATACGTTTTGAGAGATTGATTTCTTTTAGAGTATTTAACAGAAAAGGCAAGGAAGTATTCCATTCGTCTGACCCCGATGTGGGTTGGAATGGAAACATCGACGGAAAGCCCGCAGCACAAGATGTATATTTTTATATGATACAATTAGTAATGCCCGGTACAGAAGTTAGAACCTACAAAGGAGATGTTACCCTTATTCGCTAATTAAAAAATAGAAATGCCACCTTATTTAAAGCGTCAATTTCAATTAAATTGACGCTTTTTTTCTGTTTTGTGCTATGAGACCCACCCAAGCAAAGACAACACTAATACGAAAGTGAATATTTGGCGTAATGGACAAAATAGTTCCTAATTTATATAGCTGTATCCACATATAGATTGTATCCTTTCTGTTGATATGTCAGTAATGGTTTCTGTAAAGAAATTACTGACATCTACTAATGTTTTAAAATACTTGTTGGAGAGAATTTTAGTTTAATGGGTTGCCATATCTTTTCCGTCATTGTAGAAAATATGTCATCAGATGCTTGAAAATATTAAAAATTGTAGCCCCTTATAGAAACAGAAGAAGGCGATTTTCTCTAAGACTAAACTTAATCGCTACTTTTACTATTCTCAATTTACGTGAGAGCTCTAACTAAAAAAACCTACAAGAAATTATCTTATAGGTTTTTAATTTTACAGTGTAATACCACTTTATTTTAACTCAAAAGTTTCGATAAACTTGGTAGTGAAATTACCGTTTCTAAAATCTTCGTTTTGCATTAGTTGTATATGAAAAGGAATGGTAGTTTTAATACCTTCTATTACATATTCGCTCAATGCACGCTCCATAGTGCTAATGGCTTCTTCACGCGTTTGTGCCACTGCTATTAACTTGGCTATCATAGAATCGTAATATGGAGGAATAGTATAGCCGGCATAAATATGCGAATCTACTCTTACGCCATGTCCACCGGGTGTATGCAATACTTTTATATTTCCGGGTGATGGTCTAAAATCGTTGTATGGGTCTTCGGCATTTATTCTACATTCGATTACGTGCATTTTAGGCTCGTAGTTTTTACCGCTAATAGCTATACCTGCCGCAATTTTAATTTGCTCTTTTATTAAATCGTAGCTTATAGCTTCTTCTGTAACACCGTGCTCTACTTGTATTCTGGTATTCATTTCCATAAAGTAGAAATTGCGGTGTTTGTCCACCAAAAATTCGACGGTACCTACCCCTTCGTAGTTAATGGCAGCAGCAGCTTTTATGGCAGCTTCGCCCATTTTTTCTCTTAATTCGGGAGTCATAAATGGCGAAGGACTTTCTTCTACTAATTTCTGATGGCGGCGTTGTATAGAGCAATCTCTTTCGCTCAGATGGCATACTTTTCCGTATTGGTCTCCCGCTACCTGAATTTCGATATGGCGTGGTTCTTCTACAAACTTTTCCATATACACTCCATCATTATTAAACGATGCCAATGCTTCTGATTTAGCTGTGGTGTATGCTTTTTCTAATTCTTCTGTTTTCCAAACTACACGCATACCTTTACCACCACCGCCTGCTGTTGCTTTTAAGATAATAGGATAGCCCATTTCTTCTGCAATAGTTTGTGCTTGTTCTACACTTTCCAAAAGGCTTTTAGACCCCGGGATTACAGGTACATTTGCAGCTATCATAGTTTCTTTTGCAGTCATTTTATCACCCATACGGCGAATCATATCGGGAGTGGGTCCGATAAATTTTATATTGTACTTACCACATATTTCTGCAAAGTCTGCATTTTCGGCAAGGAAACCATAACCTGGGTGTATGGCATCTGCATTGGTAATTTCGGCAGCAGCCATTATCTGCGGAATGTTAAGGTACGATTCGGAACTTTGTGGCTTACCTAAGCATACTGCCTCATCTGCAAAACGTACGTGTAAGCTATCTTTATCGGCAGTAGAATATACAGCAACAGTACCAATACCCATTTCTCTACATGTTCTGATAATCCGGAGTGCTATCTCACCTCTGTTGGCAATTAATATTTTTTTAAACATTGAATTTATTTTTTAAATCGAAAACGAATAATAACCATTACTTTTTTGCGAAAATAATTTCTCAAAAAAATAAAGACTATTCTTTATACTCATCAAAAGTCTATGCCGGTTCTACTAAGAAAAGTGGTTGATCGTATTCAACAGGGGAAGCGTCATCTATAAGCACCTTTACTATTTTACCGCTTATCTCGCTTTCTATTTCGTTAAATAGTTTCATAGCTTCTACTATACATAAAACCTTACCTGGAGTTACTTCATCTCCTACGCTTACAAATGGTGGTTTGTCTGGACCGGAAGATCTGTAGAATGTTCCAATCATTGGTGATTTAATGGTAATGGTATTATCCGAAGCTGCAGGAGTACTTGCTGCACTTCCACTATCTGATGCAGCAGGTGCAGCAATAGGTGCAGATACAGCAGGTGCGGCTAAGGGCTGCGTTGCAACCACTTGTGGTTGTACTGCTACATACTGTGGCATTTCGCCCGATGCTTGTTCTATAGTTATTTCAAAATCTCCTTCTTTTACTTTTAGTTTGCTGATGTTTGATTTATTAACTGCTTTGAGCAATTCTTGTATTTGCTTAAATTCCATAATGTGCTTTTTTTAGTTGTAAAATTAAAATTACCGCATAAATATAATGCAGTAATTTTAAAAATTTGTAAATATTATATAATTATATTGATTATTGCTGTTATTTAACCTTTTACTCTTTCCATATATTCACCGGTAGTAGTATTTACCTTAATAAGCTCATCTGTATCTACAAACAAGGGCACATTAATGTTTGCTCCTGTTTCTAAAGTAGCGGGTTTTAGAGTACGGGTGGCAGTATCGCCTCTAAGTCCCGGCTCTGTATAAGTAACTCTAAGCACTATACTTGATGGAAGCTCTACACTCATTGGTAGTTCGGTTTCGGTATTTACAAGTACAAAACAATCTTGACCGTCTTTGTAAAAATCGGGGCGGTCGATTAATTGTTCTTGTACTACTATTTGTTCAAACGTTTCGGTATCCATAAGATTAAAACCACTTTCGTCTTTGTACAAAAACTGGTAGTTTCTTTTTTCTACACGAACAGGAAATAGGGTATCTCCTGAGTTCCACGTATGTTCTATAGAGCGACTATTATCCACTCCTTTTAATTTTGCCCATACTTTAGCTGCTGAGCGTGCTGTTTTGTTTTGTCCGAACTCCACCACACTGTATAGTGCACCATCGAGTTTAAGTATCATTCCATTACGAATGTCTGCTGTTGTTGCCATAAAAATTTATTATCCGATACATTCGGTTTTTTTTGTTACACTTTTGATTTGGGCTACAAAAGTATAAATTTTGGCGTTTTTAAGAAATTATATTTAGTAAATGTGAATTTCAAGGGTTGATTTTACTGTTTTACAAATTTTCTATTGATTTGAAAATGGTCTGATTTGATGTTTTGTCAATTATTATCTTTCACAAATCTTACCTTTGCATTTCCTTTTTGCTTTCAATAGAATTATAAATTACTTTTTTTCATAATTTACTTATTGAAGGGCAACATGAGAAGAACTATCCATAAAACACACAAAACAAAATGAGCAACGAACGTACCGAAATAGGCACACTTGGAGAGTTTGGACTAATACACCATTTGACCAAAAATAACGATACCCGACAAGCCGGAACATTACTCAGCATTGGCGATGATGCCGCTGTGATAGACCAATTTGGCAAGCAATCCGTAATCTCTACGGATATGTTGGTTGAGGGTGTACATTTCGATTTAATGTACACACCTTTAAAGCATCTGGGGTACAAATCGGTAGTGGTAAATCTTTCGGATATTTATGCAATGAATGCAACCCCAACACATATTTTACTCAATATTGCAGTTACCAACAGATTTTCGGTAGAAGCTTTAGACGAATTTTACGAAGGTGTATATGCGGCTTGTAGCCATTATAATGTGGATTTAATCGGTGGCGATACTACAAGTTCGCTCAAAGGTTTTGTAATCAGCGTAACAGCTATTGGCGAAGTAGCCACTGACAAATTTGTAACACGTAGTGGTGCACAAAAGGGCGATTTGATTTGTGTAAGTGGTGATTTGGGAGCAGCTTATCTCGGCTTACAATTAATGGAAAGAGAAAAGAAAATATTTTTAGAAAATCCACAAGTACAGCCCGACCTCGAAGACAGAGCATACCTGGCGCAGAGATTACTTAAACCGGAAGCAAGAATGGATATTGTGGAATGGTTGGCAACACAAGAAATTACCCCTACTGCTATGATGGACATTAGTGATGGATTAAGCTCGGAATTGTTTCATATCTGTACACAAAGCAAAGTTGGTTGCGAAATCTTTGAAGACAAAATACCATTCCATAGCGAAACTAAAGAAGTGGCATATAATTTCGATATAGACCCTACTGCTTGCGCATTAAGTGGTGGCGAAGATTACGAATTACTATTTACGGTTAGCCAAAGCGAGTATGATAAAATTCGTTTTTCGGAGCAGATAAGTGTAATAGGGTATGTTAAAGATGAAGAAGAAGGTATGCACTTAATTACTCGAAAAGGCAGTCGTCATAAACTCGAAGCGCAAGGGTGGCAGGCTTTTAAGTAGCCTGTGCCATCTCTCTTACAGATTGTGTGTTGTATATGTATATTTTTGCTGTGCAAAGCAGTTTTGCTAATTGTATTACTCAAACTGCACATTAAAATACAAAACTTTATCGTCTCTCTTTACTTTTACTATTACTTTATCTCCAGAAGAGTATTCGGAAAGTACATCTTTGTAATGAAAAAGTCCTTTGATTTTGTGTTGGTCTAAAGCAATTATTATATCGTCTGCTTGTATGCCTGCTTTTTCTGCTGCTCTGTCTTTAATAACATCTTTGGCTTTCACACCGCCTTCGTCGTTACTGTAAAAATAATCAAGTTTAACACCGAGTGTAACTTTGGTTTTGGGCTGTTGGGCTTGTGTGTCTTTTACGAAATAAAATATTAGTGAAAGAGTTGTAAAGACTATTAAAAATAGGTGTTTCATTATTGTAGATTAGTATTTTCTTGTTTTGCTATTATTCCTCCAAAGTATCTCCAATAAAGGCTTCCAATAAAAGGCAAGTAATATAACATTTGCTAAAAGCAGTCTTCCTGTTTCTATATTTTCGTGTGGTCGATTATCGAAATAAAAGTGCATCAAAAATATATTGAGAATAATTGGGAGTAGGGTTAGCAACCCTGCCATTCTTGTTTGTGGAAATAGTATTAATAAACCTGCCAGAATTTGAAACAATCCAATAATTTTCATAAATCCACTCTGCCTAAAAGTATTCATTGTTATATCGTAACCATAAGGGGCTTCGTAGTTTTGCTCTACTATTATTTTTTGGACTATACTTTCCGTATTTTCTATTTTTATATGCTTGTCGCGCAGCTTTACAGGTTCAAATTTCTGATAACCTTTGTACATAAAAAACAAACCCAATAAGATGGTTAATATAGCGTGGGCAATGCTCAACACTTTAGCAAAAACAGAATTTTTCATTTTTAAAATATCTTTTATTTAAAATATTTTTTATTGTTTAAAATATACGTTCCAACCATAATCTGCTGTCGCATTTTCGTCGGGATAAGCAAAGGTATCGGCTTCTTCTTTTCCGTTTGTACATTCGTGCTTGTAAATGGTTACAGTACTGTCTGTTATATCTTTTAGAAACATCACAAAATACACATCGTCTTTAGGTATGCTCCCCCCCTTCCCTACTCCTATCCATCTTTTTTCATTATCGTTTTCGGTATAGCTTTCTTTAATCATAGTATAGTCTGTAGTGTATGCTGGCCCTTTCATACTATATAGTACAGAATCTTCTTCAAAAATCAATTGAGATTCTTGTGTTCCTAATCCTGGTATATTAAATACCCAAAGGTATGTACCGGTTATAGGCAAAACCACTTCGTTTATTTTCGGGTCTTCTTTTTGAGGGGTTTCGGGTTGTTTTTTGCAAGCTGTCCATATTAAAGAAACGCTTATGATTATTAAAAACAACTTATTGTATGGTGTAAAATTTGACATTCGCATTATTCCTAAAAGAATTAGATTGTAAATATTAGTATTGAATAAAAGCAAAGGTAGATTTGTAATGTAATTTTAAGGCAAAATGGACGTCATTTTATTGTCAAATTTTTTATACAAAAAAGCAATCTCTAAATAGAGATTGCCTCGTTTTTTTCATTTCAAAGTATTTATTTTATGCAGAAATACTTAACTGCTTTAGTATATCTTCGTTGGTATATCTCAATGCCTGAATAAACTCCGGCACATTTAGTGGCTCTTCGATGGTGTATTGCAACTCCATTCCATCTTCAATATTTTCTACTTGCTTAAAAGAGCCTAAACATATATACTCCCAAGTGAGATATTTTAATGTAGTGTTGTTTAGTTTGTACAATTCATCCGACGCTAAGGCTAATGCCTTCTGAAAGGCTTCTTTACCGTCTATTGCTTTTATCAAACGTAACTGCTTGTCAAACCTAATTTTTAAGGTATCTGTGCTATTATGTACTCTATACACAATCTCTACAATAAACCACTTGTTGTTATTTTTCATATTGATATTAAGAACCCTTAGTTTGCATTATCTTTCTATAACGAATTTGTACAAACTATATTGGATTCGTTGTTACATTTTTTTTACCCTTCCAGAGCCTGTAACCCAAGCATCTATTTTGGGACTACCACTATAATGCACATCTCCGCTACCTGTTATCACTACTTTCATATAATTGGTAACATTTAATCTTACATTACCGCTACCAGCTACATTAATGTCTGCATTATCCGAAACTACATCAAACTGATTTACACTGCCACTACCATTAATTTGTATTTGCGAATTAGCTACACTACCGCTACTAATAGTAACGTTACCACTACCTGCAATATTAGTATTGGCAATTCTACCAACTAATTTATTAACATTTACATTGCCGCTTCCATTCATATCTACATACAAATCGTGCTCTACTTGTACAAAATCATCGCAATCTATTTTACCCGAACCTTTTTGGATTACACCATGAATTACAGGCATTGTTATTCTTACTTTTATAGATTGGGTAGGTTTAAGAACTATGTGTTGTTTGTATCTAATAGTTAATAAATTACCGTCTAAATTAGTTTCTATAAGTGGCAATAGATCTTCTGCGGCTTCTACCGTAACTTCAAATCTATAACCTTGATTAATATACACATCTCCCGAAATGTCTGATCTTACTTGTGTAAAATCTGCTACTGCTCGCGATTCTGTAAATATATCTCCAGTACCTTTTGTCTTAGTACAAGCAGAGATAGTTAATAACGTAAGTGCGCTTAATAAAATGATTGTAATGTTTCTCATAAAAAATTTATTTTCACGCAAAAATAACGTATTACAATATATAAAGACGACATTTTGCCCTAAATCCTTTGTTTAAAACAAAAAAAAATATTTACAATATCTCAACTATTAATTTTCTTTATTTTCTAATGTAGATAATAGAACCATCATCATTAATTTTAATAATGGAAGATGGGGGGTGTGAAGACATATCGTTTCTTCTGTAAATGCTTACATAATCAGTCTGATTTATTATATCTTCACTTATTTCGGAAAAATGTACGGGAGAGGGATTTCCGCTTATGTTAGCAGATGTGGAAACTAATGGGTTTTGTAATCTTTTAATAATTGCTTTGCAAAATGGGTCTTTGGTAACTCTAATACCTACACTTCCGTCTTCTGCTAATAGCATATCCGGAAGGTTTATGGCATTATCGAATATTACGGTTGTGGGTTTTTCGAAATTAGAAACTATATCTATAATATCCGGATGGGGTGCTGCTACGTATTGCAATATATCTTTGGGTTCTGCCAAAAGCATTATCATACTTTTATGTGCAGGTCTATTTTTTATTTCATATATTTTGGTAATGGCTTGTTCGTTGGTAGCATCACAGCCTAATCCCCAAATAGTATCGGTAGGGTAAAGCAGAGTGCCTCCATTCTGAAGTATTGGAATAATATTGTTTATCTCTTCCCACATTAGTATTTAATAAAAAAGCCGATGTGGTTATCATCGGCATTATATATTTGAGAGGGAGGCTGATGGGTTTCGAACCCACGACCTTCGGAACCACAATCCGACGCTCTAACCAACTGAGCTACAGCCTCCATTTTTTAAGGGACTGCAAAGGTAAGGTAAATCAGATTAAAAAAAACAATGTCGAATTTTATTTTTTTGAGGATACGCTATACCAATCTTTTAGCACTTCGCAATGGTTATATTCTTCGTCTAAATAAATGTAAAACTCCGGTAATCTTTCTTTGAGATATTTTTGGATATAATCGTTCTTTTTATTCTCTAATGCTTTCTCTTGAATAATGGCATAATCGTCTTTTAGATTGAGTAAATGCGGCTCTTTTCTGGAGCGCAAGTACATTATCCGGCAAGAATTTTGTCCATTACCGCTTTGGTCTATAAAGATATGTGGTTTCGAGAATGAGTTTACTTTCATTTCAGTAACTTTCCTTGCCATATCTGCATCGAGCGCATCTATAGGCAGAAAAGAGCTTCCTGTATTAGGGTGAAGTATAATACCGCCAGACATTTTTGCCATATTATCGGTACTATACTTATGTACTGCTTCTTGAAATGTAAGTTTACCATTAGTTAATTCTGTATAAATAGAATCTAACTTTGCGAGGCTCTTGTCGAGGTCTTCTTGTGTAATTTCTGGGATAATAACAATGTGTCTTACTTTGGCTTCATCATTGTTTTTTCGCTTTACCATTTGTATTATATGATACCCAAACATACTGCGCAATACAGGCGATATCTCTCCCGGTTGTAGCTTAAAGGCTGCTGCCGCAAACTTAGGATCTACCTCGTTGCGTTTTATATCTAATTCGCCGCCTACGTCTTTAGTAGCATCCATACCATATAAGCCTGCCATTGTAGCGAAATTTCTACCTCCTTCTACTATATCTTTTCTTATTGTTTCCATTCTATTGCGAGCATACTCTTCTAATTCGGAGCTTATTTCGGGTTTTATTACTATCTGCCCTACTTCTACCGATGCCGGAAAGGGAGGTAAGCTGTCAATATTAATGGTATTAAAAAATTCTTGTACTTCAAATGGTGTAATTTTTATTTTTTCCATTATAGACTCTTGCATTCTTTCGGCTAGTATTTTCTCTTTATAGAACTTTCTGTTATCTTCTTTTATTTGATAAACAGACTTGCCGGACTCTCGCTCCATTGTTTCTACGCTACCATATAACGATGCCCAATAGCGTATGCGCGACTCTAAGGCACTTTCTACCTCTTCGTCAGACACTATAATACTATCTCTATCTGCCTGCTCTACAAGTATCTGCTGTGCAAGGGCGTTAAAGAAAAAATCGCATTTAGAACTATCTGAAACAGTGGGATCGTTTCTCTGTGCATCTAAAAACTGTGCATCTATATCGGATTGCAATATAATAGAGTTTCCTACTTTGGCTATTATCTTATCTATTGCCTGCCTTTGCTGCGCATAACCAGAATAAGAAAACAATAAAATAAACGAAATGAATAATATGTTGATTTTCATAATTTGCAAAGGTAGATTATTTACTTTAGAATATGCTTATTACCTTTATTAGCTTTAGTTTTAATAAAAACAGTGAGCATATTTAACGTATTTTCATCTGCAATATTGTATTTAAAGCGTTCTATGTATAAAATACATATCGGAAGCAATAATGATACTACAAGGATTATATTTTGAAACCAATAGCTTATTAAAACCTGGCGGACTGAATGCGTAATACTTTTCTATTCTTTTTTTGTACCTTCATTTTTTCGGGAACCAAACCCAATATAGTATCGGAAACAGCTTGCAACATAGAAAACTTCACGAAATGATTATTAGTAACCATAGATATTTCTCTTACTGGTTCGTCCCCATCGAAGTATCTTACTTTTTCTATTTGCTCTTCGTTAAATTCTTGTGTTACAAATTCCGGCAAAATAGTAACGCCACCATTTTTATCTACCATTCTTCTCAAGGTATCTACATTACCCGACTCATAGCTGTAAGATTTGTTTTTTTGTTTCTCTTTTACAAACTCGCTACATAAGTCTAATACCTGATTACGTAAACAGTTGCCTTCGTTCAGAATCCATATTTTTTCCAAATCAATATCTTTTGGTGTAATTAGTTTCTTTTTGAGTGCTTTTTCGTTTTTACCAAAATAAGCAACCAAAGACTCGAAAAACAACGGATATTCTTTAATTGCATTTTGCTCTAATGGAGTACTGAGCAAAGCACAATCTATTTCATCATTAAAGAGTTTTTGTACAATCTCTTCGGTTTGCATTTCTTTAATTATCAATTTCAAATCGGGGTATTGCTTAGCGTGCAAATCTAACAATGGTGGTACTATAAATGGAGCTAAAGTGGGTATTATGGCGATTACAAAAGTACCACTAAGTTTTCCGTGACTTTTATTTACTAATTCAAATATTTTTTGATTTTCGGATAATACAATTTTAGCTTGATTTACTATTTCACTTCCGATTTCGGTTAGTGCTATTGGATGTTTGTTTCTGTCAAATATTTTTACATTTAGCTCTTCTTCTAACTTGTGTATTTGCATACTTAATGTAGGCTGCGTAACAAAACATTTTTCTGCTGCAGCCACAAAACTTTTATATGTTGCTACTGCTACTACATATTCTAATTGTGTGATGGTCATAATCCTAATTATTAAAATGTACAAACAAAGATAATTGAATGTACCTTTGCAAAGTATTTTTTTGTAAAATTATAAAGTAATTGGTTGCGTATTGGTCATCATATTATCGAAGAATACGACAAAACAATTTTAAGAATGGCTATTATTGCATTTAGTGAATTAAAAAAACAAGAGGGTAAAGTATTGCAAAATTTGCCTTCTGCTACCGGAAATTGGTTAGCAGCCAGATTACTCCATATAGAGCACGGAAAAGCAGAAATGGAAGTAAAGATTAGAAAAGAAATGACTAATCCTTATGGTAATATACACGGAGGTATGATGGCTACAATCATTGACGAAACCATAGGTTGGGCTGTAATAAGTGCAGAGTTTCCGGTACATTACACAAGTGTAAATTTAAGTATAGATTTTCTGTACGCAGCATCTTTAGACGAACTAATAATAGCAAAAGCCGAAATAGTAAGAGCAGGCAAAAAAATGCTCCATACATCTGTAAATGTTTATAACCTATCCGGTCTCTTATTAGCTCGTGCATCGAGTAATCTTGTAGTAACCGGAATGGCAATAAAGATGCCGACAAACTGACCAATATCAAAGTGAAATAAAAATTAGGGATAAAAAACACTAAAAATAAAAATATAGAATTGTGATAAACGGTAAAAAAATAGTAGTGGTATTACCTGCTTACAATGCTGCACCCACTTTAGAAAAAACCTACAAGGAAATACCATTCGACATTGTAGATGATGTAGTATTAGTAGATGACCACAGTAAAGACAATACAAGCGAAATAGGAAAACAATTAGGGATAAAGCACATAATAAGGCACGAGCAAAACAAAGGTTATGGAGGCAACCAAAAAAGCTGCTATAATAAAGCCTTAGAAATAGGTGCGGATATTGTAATAATGCTACACCCAGATTATCAATATACGCCAAAACTCATACCTTCTATAAGTTATATAATAGCGCAAGAATTATACCCTGTGGTATTAGGTTCTCGTATATTAGGCAAAGGAGCTTTAAGAGGTGGTATGCCAATGTATAAGTACATTGCCAATCGCTTTCTTACCTTATTCGAAAACATAATGATTAACCAAAAGCTAAGCGAATACCATACAGGTTATAGAGCTTTTTCTGCTGAAGTATTGCGTAATATAAATTACAATGCCAATAATGATGATTTTATTTTCGACAACGAAATGCTTTCCCAAATATTTATGAAGGGCTACGAAGTTGCAGAAATAACTTGTCCAACCAAATATTTTGAAGAAGCATCGAGTATAAACTTCAAACGCAGTATGAAATATGGCAGAGGAGTATTGCGTGTATCCCTACAACACAGATTACAAATGTGGAAATTAGCAAAGTTTGAGATTTACAAATAATAACGATATTTAATCCATAGTTTTTCATACCACAATAAAGCCCACGATTTAAATCGTGGGCTTTATTGTTATCGTATTGT
>CAYUXT010000033.1:0-36931 GCA_964448955.1 uncultured Taibaiella sp.
CTTATCCCTGCTGATTTATTAAAAAAGAGTCAACTAATTTCAGGACGATGCAAATATTAAATATTTAATGATGAAAATAATTAAGAGTTTTAATAATAGCCTAATACTGATTGTTTGTTTGTTAATCACGTTAAACTGCTATTCTCAAGATTTTAAAATTGATTCAACATTTTTTCCTTTGAAGGAGAATGCCACCTATTATTATAGAGCATTTTTTAATGGTCAGGAAGACACGAAAAGCATTAAGGTGAGGAGAATAAAAATTGATGGGAATTGCATTGTTTATTATTTTAAAGCAACTGATGGATCTGAAATAATTGGGTCGAATATGTTCGGTCTGGGCTTATATTTATGGGATGTAGATGGACTTTATACAATTGAATCATTTTGGGAAAGCGATATTGACAAAGTTCACTGTATGCAGAGACAAAAATTGATGCCAAAAACAAATAATCAAAATATCGAAATTGAATATCTTGGAGAGAATTCGAATCCCGTTTATCATTTAACGATAGAAGGAACGGAAAATGTAATTGTACCAGCAGGACAGTTTAAAGATTGTCTTAAAATTAGAGTTTTAACCAAATGGGATAGCAATAAAGAATACATTAGCTATGTTTGGTTAGCCAAAGGCGTTGGTCTGGTCAAGTGGAGAAAAGATACAGGAAGGATTGAAGAACTATTAAAATTCGAAGAATAATTAAGCAATACAACCCAAAATACTTTCCATAACAGCACATTTGCAATAGGCGGGGTTTCGTCTCCGGTTGCCAGTTTTGTAGTAGCCGAAAGTTCAGTGCCCCGCATTAACATTTGTGCTGAAAAACCCGCCCATCGCAAATCTACAAACCGTGTGTGTCTTGACTAGCAGCATAGCTGTTATTGCTTTAAAAGAGATGAGAGTAGGTCTCTCGGTGGCGGCTTTAGGAAGCAGCTACCAAACCACTTTATGGTGCAAGCGTTGCAAAACAATTGTGCTGAGCGATAAAGAAAAACGGCAACAAAGATTGCTGTAGGTGCGTGTACAGGAGTTAGAATGAAAATGAACCAACGATGAGGCTTCGTAAAGGCTAAAACATTGTCGAAAGCAGGTAGTCACGGTTGTATCTGCGAATAAAGTGTATCGGACATCCTACTACTGGATACACGGCAATCGGAGTAAAGTTGGCAGGAACTGTACGCAGGCTCTTTTAAGGAACAAGAGAAGCCAACGACGTGCTGTAAAATCGCAAGAGGAAGCAGCGAGTATGGGATATACTTAGCCGTTGGTGGCAGACCAAACCGTAGTAGCAATGAAGTAGCTGTAATGGCTATGGAGCAAAGGGTTTGGCACGGTTACGTTTTATAGACAATTAACAACCGCAAGGAATGATTGATTATTTTGAAACAAAATCACAGCCAATAATCAACGTAATGATACATTGGTTTTTGGTTCATCCATAAAGTTATCTTAACTTTGGTAATTACAAACGTGAAGAACCGTATGAAGGGAGACTTTCACGTACGGTTCTGTGGGAAGGCAAAGGTGAAATTCCTTTGCCTGACCCGATTAGCAAGAATGTTAGAGCGACAGCAAAGCAATACAAACTGTTTACATTAGAGAAATTCAATATTTGCTGCATTTAAAATTGACAAAAATATTTAATCAACATCTCGAAAAAATTATGGAAGAAAAGTATCCTGAACTCAAAGACAGAGTCCAATCGACATTCATTGATACTATTTTAATTATCGCTCTAATGTTCTTATTTGCGACCATTTTAGAGAAATTTGAAAATGTGCCAGATTGGATAAGAATTGTATTGTTTGTAGGACTTTTCGTCGTTTATGAACCAGTTTGTACGACATTTGGTTGTACCTTGGGCAACTATTTGAAAGGAATACGGGTTCGAAAAGACACAGACACGACAAAACGAATTGCCATATTTCAAGCCCTGCTCAGATACCCAATTAAAATATTTTTAGGATGGATTTCATTTCTAACAATACACGGGAATCCCAGACGAAGAGCAATTCACGATTTAGTATCAGGGAGTGTTATGGTAAAACTATAAGTATTAAAAAAAACAAAGTAATAAACATAGACCGATAAAACACTGCTTGCAACAAACGGTTTTGCAATAGTGCTGGCAGACGAACATAAGTTGAACTTTTGTAATTCTATTTAATGTTACTGCAAAACTAAACTGACAGTTCCGCTATATTGCTTATATTTAGTATTATTTGGGGGGGAGTTGTTATTTTTTTACCTTCCATTGCCCGCTATTTAAAACTTTGGCATACCGGGAAGGTTCATTCCGCCCATTCCTTTAAATTTATTCATTTGTTTCATCATGCCTTTCATTTGCTCAAATTGTTTCATAAAGGCGTTCATTTCGGATATGTCTTTTCCTGCACCTTTGGCTATTCTGGCTCTACGAGATGGATTAATAATTTCGGGATTAGCTCTTTCTTTGGGGGTCATAGAGTCTATCATTGCTTCTATACCTTTAAAGCTGTCGTCGCTAATGTCTATATCTTTTATGGCTTTGCCCACACCGGGAATCATGGCTAATAAATCTTTGATGTTACCCATTTTTTTGATTTGCATCAATTGGGATTTAAAATCATCAAAATCAAATTTATTGCTACGGATTTTTTTCTCTATTTTTTTTGCTTGCTCTTCGTCAAATTGGTCTTGTGCTCTTTCTACTAACGAAACTATATCGCCCATTCCCAAAATACGCTGTGCCATTCTATCGGGATAAAAGACATCGAGCATATCGAGTTTTTCTCCGGTGCTAACAAATTTTATGGGTTTTTCTACTGTATATCGAATCGAAAGGGCAGCCCCACCGCGTGTATCACCATCTAATTTGGTAAGTACTACACCGGTAAAATTAAGTCTGTCGTTAAATGCTTTTGCAGTATTTACGGCATCTTGTCCGGTCATACTATCTACTACAAAAAGTATTTCTTGTGGATTTACGGCATCTTTAATATTCTTCACTTCGGTCATCATCTGCTCGTCTATTGCTAAACGACCTGCCGTATCTATAATTACTATATTGTTTCCTTCTTGTTTTGCTTTGGCTACTGCATTCAGTGCTATTTGTACCGCATCTTTATTTTCGGGTTCGCTATATACCGGCACTTTTACTTGCTCGCCCAATACGTGCAATTGGTTAATCGCTGCCGGACGGTAAATATCTGCCGCTACCAAGAGCGGTTTTCTTTTCTTTTTAGTTGCTAAAAAATTAGCGAGCTTACCCGAAAAAGTGGTTTTACCCGAACCTTGTAAGCCTGCAATTAAAATTACGGTAGGTCTGGCTGTAAGGTCTAATTCGGACTCTTCTCCGCCCATTAATTCGGCAAGTTCATCTTTTACGATTTTTACCATTAATTGTCCGGGCGAAACTGCTGTTAGTACCTTTTCTCCAAGTGCTTTGTCTTTTACTTTATCGGTAAATTCTTTGGCAATTTTATAGTTAACGTCGGCATCTACTAATGCTCTGCGTATTTCTTTTATGGTAGAAGCTACGTTTATTTCCGATATGCGCCCTTGTCCTTTGAGCGACTTAATGGCGGAGTCTAACTTTTCACTTAAATTATCAAACATATAAAAAGCTTTTTTGCTTTATTTTTTTATAAAGAGTGCAAAGTTATAAATAAAGCAAGATTTTAAAAATTTTGTATCATAAATAATCCCAGATTTCTAATGCGTAATTTGGGATAAAGCAAACTATAAATCTTGTAAGCCGGATTTTGTGAATGATATTGCTACCAAGCTACTGTCATTTATCTGGCTGCATCGTTGCCGATACAATCTATCTGCCTACCCGTAAGCATCGAGCGAGCAGCTCTCAGTCGCTTACCTATTGGGCATTTCATCTTGCAAGGCTTACCCAAATATTATATTACTATAATATTTCGTGCGCTCTTACCGCACTTTTTCACCCTTACCTGTTGTCAAAAAACATCAGGCGGTTATTTTCTGTGGTGCTTTCTGTATTTCTTAAAAAAAGAAACCCCACCCGTTAGGTGGTGCAATGCTCTACGATGTCCGGACTTTCCTCTATGCCTGAAGCACAGCGACAGTACCAATTTATAGTTTGCACTGCAAAAGTAATGGAAATAATGGTTTGGTAAATATGGCTGTTGAATATAAGGCAATGTAAATACAAAAAAGCAATTAAGGGGGGTATAATAAAAGGTAAATAATAGAATAATATAAAAAAGTGCGAAAAATGCACAAACGGCGCAGGTTTTAGGGGAAAATGCCCCTTTTTTTGTGCAGAAACAAAACGGCATATAGTTACGCTATTGCGCCGGATAGTTACGGTTTTGATTGATTTAGCTTTTAATAGTTGTAAATACGGCTTAAATACCCTTAAAATGGGCATTTAAGCCGTATTTACGTGTATAAACAACTGACTTGATATTACACAGCCGGATACATAAAAAATACATAAAAAAACGCATTAGGTACACACTTAGATACCCACTTAGGTACACGATTTGACGAAAAAACGAAGCCTATAAATGGAGTAGAATTACATAAATGCAGTGCTATAAACACACAAAACGCCCCTATAAGTAGGCAAGAACGACATTAAAAACGAACTGTAAACTAACTTAAATTATTGATAATCAACGCTTTGTGTTGTTTTGAGATTAAAAAAGTACTCTTTTGAAATATTATTACCTTTGCATTGTTATAGAAAGAGTAGTACTTTGCTTTTTGTTAATAGGCTCAATAGTGGCACTAATAATTAGTTGCGTTAAGGGTAATTACTTATTTGCCACACTCAACCTATTGACCGCAATGATGAGCTTATGTCAAATTATTACAAATAGGTTGCAAAGCAAGGCGCAATAGACTATTCTTGACGAATTACACCCACAACTATTGCAATTTTATAAATTGAGTTCCTTTTTATCTTAAATGGTGGGTACATTTCCGCATTATCTGACCTGCATTCAAATACATCTTCCTTTCCCTGCACCGGATAAAGCCTCTTAACTATCGGTCCCTGGTCTGTATCTAAAACATACGGCTTACCCCATTGGAAAAATGAATCATCCTCGATTGGTTTGCAGCCCAACAAATCGCCGTTGCTGTATTTAGGGTACATTGAGCTACCAGACACTCGAATTATATATTTTACACCTTTGCGTGTAAACTCTGGAATTACGTAACGCTCCTGTATATCTGATTCCATTACCGTCATTTCTCCTTTGCTATATCCTGCCATTGCTTCTATTGGAATCAATGGAATAGAGGGAGTGAACTGTAGATTTTTGAGACGTTCCGCCCTTTCTTCTAATAATTTCTTACGCATTGGTTCCTTATCGTCCAGCAACCAATCGGGATTCAAATCACGATATTTATCTAATATCAATCTTAAATTTTCTAAGGTAAAACTACTTCCACTGTCTAAAAATCCATTAGAAAGCCCAGTCTCCTTATAAAATTTATTTTTGCTAACACCTTTATTTTCAAGGTATTGTATTATTTTTTCCTTATCGGTATAGATTTTTATCGACATTTGTTTGGTTGTTTAGATTTTTATCTATTATTTTGCAGTATAATAATACAATAAAAACAATTCAAATGAACAAAGGTACTCAAAAAATCACACGAGCAAGAGATATATGTAGAAAAAAGGCGTGTGAAAAAATAGCACACAAGTACAAGCGCAGTATGGACTGGGCGTATAAAGTAGCAAGGAGAGATAAAACAGTGCAAGACGGTATATATTACGAAGATGCCATTTCTGACTATGAATTCTTCTACCGTAAAGTACAACAACTTCTTTCTTAACTGTTAAATATAGAAAATATGAATACTGAAAAAATAGCTAAAGCTGTAGTGCTGAATATAGCAGAGTATATACTTGAAAGATTGGTTTACGATGAAATTGCCGAAACATTTGTATTGCCGGAAGGTGTAACAGTAAGCATTCAGCCGGAACTGGCAAAAATGGCAGCACGATCTTTGGGAATGAGTACGAAAAAATTCAGCTTTTTACCTATAAAAACTGAATTTAAAGAATATGTTATACAAAACGTGATTCAAGCAATTCAAGACAATGACTAAAACATACCAATACCATAATCATATACTTTCTATTCCGGCAAGCTTACTTTATAACGAATGGGGAATATTGACATATAGACAATATTTGAGATGGAGTGATAGTAAAGTAGGCAAACTTAAAAAGACAAAGGAAGGAAAAGGAAAAGGCAATGAAGCACTACTCAGCTACTACGACTTACCCGAAGAGCTAAAAGAAGTCTGTATTGAAAAATTAGGTAACCCAAAGGACAAAGAAGTAGTTACAATCAACCTATTGGAGCCTTACATAGTTCCGGACAAAAACGCAGCAGATTTTTTTACCGCACACCGCACACCGGAAGGCAAATCTCTAAGTCAAAGCAAACAGATACAAAGAGCTACTGCCTGCTTTATTTTAAACGCCATTGAAACGGTATTTAAAGACAAAGGGCTAACAGCTAAAATGTTTGGTCGCAGAAAGACGAAGTATTGGTACAATATATCCGATGCTGTAAATAAGCTGCCTGCCAAATGGGATCACTGCCTGCCCACGTCTGAAAAGCACCTTAAAAAAAGATTTATGGAATACACCACCGGAGAGGGTAAGAATTACCACATATTTATACACAAAGGCGAAGGAAATCTAAACACTACAAAGATAAAAGGCGATGTAGCAGACTTTATATTAGCTCAATACTGCCTGCCTATAAAATTAACAGTTCCGATGGTGCTGGCAGAGTACGACAAGCACAGGGCGGAACAACCGGAAGAGAACCGTTTCCCCGACTTGACAAGAGAGGCAATATACAGGTGGCTGTACGAACCGGAGCAAGAGCGTATATGGACACTGGCACGGCACGGAAAGCAAGAATACCAACGAAAATACAAGCATACCATTGACAGGGATAAAAGCAAGTGGTTTCCGAATGTTTATTGGGCTATTGACGGCACAAAATTAGATTGGGTGCATTTTAAGGAAAGCTCATCTAACAAAATGGCTACTGAACTGCGGATTGACGTACTATTTGACGTGTATAGCGAAAAAATACTGGGCTACAGCCTTTCGGAGTCCGAAACGCACCTTGACCACTTTACCGCAATAAAACAAGCGGTACAGATAGCCGGATGCAGACCATATTTATATACTTACGATAAGCAATCGGGACACCGTACGCAGCGTATGCAGGAGCTATACAATAATTTGGTAGCCATAGACGGAGGTACACACTACAGCCACAGAGCAAGACAGCACGGAAGCCCGGCAGAGCAATTATTTAACCGTTTTCAACAACAGCAAGTTACTAAAAGGTGGTATAGCGATGGGCAGGGTGTAAGGGTTAAGCGTGAAGACAATAGAGCTAACTGGGAGTTTATTGAGGAAAACAAGCATTATCTCAAATCTAAAGAGGATTTGGCAAAAGACTTTGAATTTATAGTAAAAGAGTGGAATAACTCGAAGCACCCATTGCTCGAAACTACCCGAAACGAAACATACCAACACGAAATGCCGATGCGTGAAGAGTTGAGCCTTACAGATGTAATGCAATATATGTGGCTCAACGAAACAAAGCCTGTACAGTATAAGCGTGAGGGCATAACTATACAGGTAGGAGATAATACATACAGTTACGAGGTGTACGAAGCGGACGGAAGCATTGACCTTGAATTTAGGCGCAAAAATGTAGGTAAAAAGTTTGTGGTTCGTTACGACCCGGATAATATGGATGTATATGTACAACTGATGGAGCCAACAAACGAAGGAGCGTTAAGATTTGTAGCTAACGCAGAACCTAAACGTAAACACACAGACATTCCGGTGTTGATGCAAGAGGGCGACAAGGAGCAATGGGCTAAAGACTATAAGATTAACGAGACGGAGCTTAATAGAGATATGGAAGCATTAAAACAATTACAAAAACGCACCGGAATTACTCCAAAATGGCTGATAGAACGCCAAGAATTGGAAGTAAAAACACAAGGCATTGCCACTAAAAAGCAAAACATAAAAGCAGACACCGTAATAACGGCAGATGACGACTATTTTAACAGAATGTAAAAACAATTCCCAACAATGACAAGCATAGAAAAACAGTCCATAGCCTCTGAGCTAAAGCTATTGAGCAAAAAAAGCAGCCAAAATATTATTGCAAAAAAAGCAGATGTATCTCCTGCTACCATTTCTCAGATGATAAATAATAAGTGGGAGCTTATTAAAGATGAGATGTGGCGCAAGGTAAAAGTAACCCTCCGCATTGACGGTAACTGGCAAACGGCAGAAACCAAAAACTACAGCCTACTAATGCGACTAATGGGCGATATGCAGGCTGAGGGGTTATGTAAAGCAGTAAGCTATAATGCAGGTGCAGGAAAAAGCCACGCTTACAAAGAGTACGAACGACAAAACGATAATGTAACCTACCTGCAATGTGCCACTTTTTGGACACGTAAGCATTATATGGCTGCTCTTTGTCGTGCTGCCGGATTAGAAGACAAAGGCAGTATAGTAGAGTTGGTAGAGGGCTTTGTGAACTATCAAAACGGATTGTCCAATGCTCTTGTAATCATTGACCAGTTCGACAAGTTGAATGATAGTGCTTTGGATTTGTTTATGGATTTCTACAACGAAATGCCTCACGTTGCATTTTTAGTATCCGGAGTTCCTGCATTGGAAAAAAGGATATTGAGGGGTTGCCAGCTCAATAAGTCGGGGTACAGAGAGTTTTACAGCCGGGTAGGCAGGCGGTTCTTTAAGTTAGACGACATTACAGAAGGCGATGTAAAGCTAATATGTGAGGCTAACGGTATTGCAGATGACGATGAGTTTGTGAACGTAACCTACAATACCTGCGATGGCGACTTGAGAGTGGTAAGGTCAGAAGTTGACAAATATTTTTTGAAACTTAAACGTAGAAAAGCGGCGTAATGGAGAATAAGCTACCAAGGGTGCGTAGCCTAAGCGACCTCAAAAAGCTGCAATATAAGATACTAAATTTTACAGGTGAGTGGAAAAGTCTAATTGGGGAGCCGGAAGTTTCCGGTTCGTGGATAATCTGGGGGCTTAGTGGTAACGGAAAAACAAGTTTTGTATTGCAATTAGTAAAGTACTTGTGCAGCTTCCAAAGGGTTTTAGTCTTATCGCACGAGGAAAGGGAAAAAAAGACTTGGCACGATGCAGTTATGAGAACCGGGTTTGAAACTGTAAAGCAGCGTTTTTCTTATTGTTTCGACAATTATGAGCAATTAGTAGAGCGATTAAAACAAAAGCGAAGCCCCAAAATTGTGGTTATAGACAGCTTGCAGCACTGGAGGATTAACAAAAAACAATACTATCAACTATTAGATATGTTTCCTAAAACAATTTTCATATTTATTAGCCACGCCAAAGGCTCTGAGCCAAAGGGCGAAATAGCAGACGAGATAAGGTATAATAGCGATGTAAAAATACGGGTGCATCAGTTTGTTGCCATACCTGTAGAGGCTACCAGATACGGAGGTAATACATCTTATACAATATGGGAACAAGGAATGAGAGAAGCACAATTAAAATTAACCTAAAAATATATTAGTATGTCAAAATTTGAAATTACACTAAATCGTATCCACAAGGGCAGCCCATTTAATTGCTCCGGTTATTTACCCGAAGTTGAATGTAATGATATTGATAATGTGTACTATCTGCCCGAAGTTCAAGAAATGATAAATAAAACTTTTGGGAAAAAGTTTGTACTCCAAGTGCAAGAGTTTGGGAAAACCTCATTTATCCAGTATGAGATTTCAAAGCCAAAAGCAATCGTGTAAGCACCCTTAACAATAAATATACAAAACACAATTATTATGCAACACACCCCAACTTATCAAGTAGTAATAATGCCCACCAACTCAAGCAGCTTTGAGTGTGCGTGGGAAGACAACAAATCAACATTTGCAGAAGCTGCTGCTGTATATGCAGAAAAACTGAGTGAAGTACTTGGCAAGCCGGTAGAGCTTCCGAAGAACTTCGAGGCGCACCATACCTACCAAGACGACCACACTACAGCGTGGATTTGTAAAATTTACATTCCTAAAACCGAAATGCTATGAATACAATCTGCAAAACAAAACCGCAAAGCCATTCTCGTAAAGGGGCAAAAAGCCGAATAGAATGTGTAAGAGAGTTATGTATAACTCTTGAAATAAGCTCTGAAGAATGGTTGTCGTTGTTTTTTGAAACAGGATGCCAAGTGGCTGAAATATTAGCCGGAGAAATGGCTTTAGAATACACAACCAACGAACGTATCGGTTATTGGGATTGGTATCTTAACGAATATGTACACGATGACGAAGAGCTAATGAGAATTGGTGTTAAAGATAAAGGGTTGTACTTCAAACTTAAAAATGAAATTCCAATAAGAGTATATGAGAGTAAGGCATAATACAAAAGGGTTTAGTATTTCCGTAAATACGGCAAATATGCACGGTCTGCTACAGCATCTGTGGGTAAAGTTGCAGCAACTCAACACACAACACACTAACGACATAGCCATTCACGGCGATTTTAAGGTTAGGTATTTGCTCAATAAGCAATTGCTACGTGATTGGATTAAAAAGGCAGACAGGAAAGACACAGGAGAGGCGTTGGTACTACAGATTAATATAGTAGAAGCAGTAGCATTTTACGCTACTTGGCACAAAGACGCGCCAAGCAACACTACACTAAATAAAATAATAACCACCATAGAACGACAATTGAACAACGATTACTTTAAAAAGGAACTGTAAAATGATAAAGTTTAAATTAATTACCACTTATCAATATTTAAACGCCTTAACGAATGCTATAAGGCTGCATTTTCCGGTGCTTTCCGAAAATGCCTCTTGGTCCGAAAAAGCATCCTTAGTTATTTTAGAAGAATGGACAGAGAGCCAGCAAGTACGCAAGCTCTGCCGTTACCCATTCACGGGTGAAAAAAAAATGCGCCTAAAAAGCGACGTAGCCTGTTCGCTTGCTTTTTTTATCGAAAGTATAGAAATGCCCATTAATAGTTATTTGGGTAATTATTTACAAAAAGTATTTTCTGAAATACACAAAACATATAGTTAAAATGACATTGATTGAACTGAAAACTTGCCTATCTACATTATTAGAATGGCGGGCAAAATGCCCCACAGGCAGCCGGATAAGACGTATAAATACAATCCATTCACTAACCATCATCAGAGAAATAAAACAACGTTTAAAACGCATTTAATCACAATTTAAAATTATATAAAATGGCAAAAAGAACATCTAAAAAAGTAATAGCCGACATTACTAAGTTACAATTCGATGACTCCCTAAGTGCGTATGCGATTGCAGATGCACGTAAGCAGCTAATACTCTCTCGTATGGACGAGCAGATTACCAAAATAAGAGAAAAGTATGCTGATGAGATTATGGAGTTAGACGGCAAACTCGAAAGTGAATTTGCAATAGTACAAACCTATTGCAGTGAAAACCAAAACGTGTTATTCGCAAAGAAAAAAAGTATGGAAACCGCTCACGGAGTGGTAGGCTTCCGAACTGGAACGCCTAAGCTAAAAACCGAAAAAGGATTTACGTGGGCATCGGTATTAACGCTCCTTAAAAAAGTACTTCCGGAGTATGTGCGTACCAAAGAAGAGCCGAACAAAGAGGCGTTATTGCTTGATAGGGAAAAGCCCGAAATACGTACAGTATTGCCCGAAGTTGGCTTAGTAGTTGACCAAGACGAAACCTTTTTTTTATAGAGTTGAAAAAAGAGGGGGATGCATAATGGAAATTAAAAAACAAACTGTTTCTAAAACGGAAGAGTTGAGCATCACTTTTGAAAGGGTAGCTCCGGCTGAAACGATAAAGCTCCTATCTGTTCTTGGCAGTTCCTTTGCCACAAAAGCGCAACGAACAAGAAATAGAGAAGAACGAGCTACTCGTGAAAAGTTTGCAGCAGCAATGCTTAGTGCTGCTGCTTATATACAGGAGTGCGAAAAAAAAGAACCCACGGGGGGGGTAGTCAATGATAGGAGCAGCTAAATATCGCAGAATGATGGCAGACTTAGATTGCAAGGGTCAAGTCTGCTCCATTAAGCGGATTCAAAACAAGCATTACGAAGTGTATATAAATTTTGAAATCGTAAAAAAAATTAAAAAACGGGAGTCTGCTAATAAATATATAGCACGACTCCACAAATCAAAAACAATGAGCAAATATTTCACACACAAGCAAAACTGCAATCAGTCGCAAAACCAAAGCCAAAAGGCAGCGACAGAGCTATTGGATACAATGAGCAACCGCATTGTAACGGACGTTCCCAAATTTATGGAAAAGTTAAAACAAGATGTTGCAGCCATTAACATAAGCTACCCTCGCTGTAGAGATATTGCAGTGAGTAAGTGGGACAGTTCTGCTAATGCTATGGGTGTAAGCCTTTCCTGTGGCAATTGGAACGCTAATATCTATCTCTACAAAATTATTGAAGATTAATTTTCACTTCTTAAAATACAATAGCAATGGCACTTTTAAAATTCAACAAAACAAACACACAAACTACAGTAACAAGAGAACCCACTATTAGGCTCAACAGGGTATCTTCTACCACACTATCCAAAAGCACCGTCGAAAACGCAGGGCTAATAGATTAGAGAAAGTTAAAAATCTTTCTGCGGAATATCAACAAACGCTTTTTTCTTACACGAATGTTGGCGGTTTCGCATAACGTGGAAGCATTGGCGATGTTGGGGATTAAAAAGCACAAATGTTTAAATTATTACAAATGAACGTAGAAAGCACAAAAGATGAAATTAAGTACATCAGCCCCAATATTGCCAATGCAATGTTAGCTGATGTGTTATCTCTTGACGATTTGGAAGGAGAGATTTGGAAAGATGTTGTAGGTTTTGATGGGTCTCACTCGGTTTCAAATTATGGTAGAGTAAAAAGAGAAGTTAGATATGATACTATGGGGCGATTATTAAAAGCTAAAATTTTAAAACGCCAATATTGGATTGGTAAAGATGGCTTTATTGATGGAGCAAAAGTAACTTTTGGAGCAGATGGAAAAGTCATAACAAAAGCTGTTTCATTATTGGTTGCTGAAAGCTTTTTGGGAGAAATACCAAAAGGATTTTGTGTAATTCATTTGGATAAAAATATAAAAAATGATTGCGTTGAAAATTTAAAAATTACGACTTATTCAGAAAGTTTAACTCGTGACTATTCTCAACACAATAAATATGATTGGGGTTTTGGAGTAAAAGGGAATGAGGGTAGAAATAAAATAGTTGAACAGCTTGATTTGAAAGGTAATGTTATTGCGGAGTTTCAAAGTATTGGAGAGATAGTTAAGAAGTTTGGCTACAAGAAATCAGTTATTTCGGCTCAATGCAATAATCGTTATAACAAACCACATTATACCGCCTACGGTTGTCGGTGGCGTTTCAAACATATCAGCTAACATACAATATATATTACAACTCAAATTTAACCTTTAAAAACAAGCACTTGCGTTATGAATATTCCAAAGTATTTAGAGATGTTTAGGAATGAAATTAAAAGAAAAGGATACCGACAAAATAGCATTGACAACTACGTTAGCTGTGTAGATGTGTTCTTGCGCTATTTTGACAAAATGGCAACCGAGCCAATTAAGATAAATGAGCAACAAATAAAAGACTATCTATCTACCTTTAAGAGTAACAATACGCAACGAGCTAACCATTCAGCAATTAAGTGTTTTTATAAATATGTACTAAAACAGCCCAATAAATTTAAGTACATAGAATATTGCAAAAGAGACAGAAGGCTGCCCATCGTTCTTTCTGTCGCCGAAATTCAAAGCCTATTCAAAGCCTGTTTTAATGTAAAACACAAAGCTATTTTATCTTTATTGTACAGTGCAGGGTTGCGAGTTGGAGAGGTAATTAATTTAAAGGTTAATCACATCGACAGCGGCAGAATGGTAATTAATATACTTGATGCCAAAGGTGGCAAGGATAGGCAGGTAATGCTAACGGAAAATGTACTGAAACTACTTCGCGAATATTGGAAGAAATACAAACCCAAAGAATATTTGTTTAACGGTCAATTTTCCCTTCAGTATTCAGAGCGGAGCATTAACGAATTTCTAAAAAAATATGCCACAGCTGCAGGCATTAAAAAGAGAGTACACGCACACCTATTAAGGCATTGTTCTTTTACGCACATGGTAGAGCAAGGCACAGACATTAATCTTATACAGCGCATAGCAGGACACAGCAGCGTTAAAACCACAGCCATATACACACATATTTCGCATAGCTTAATTTCTAAAATACAATCTCCGATTAATTTAATTGAATTATGAGAAAATTTATAATTACTGCAGATACTTTCGATGGTGAAGGCGTACTGCTCTTCTATGACAATATACTAAAAGTAATAGACCTAAGCAGAACCAATATGAACGATGTGTATAGCAAGTGGATTTATAGAAATCTACCTGTTGCTTTGCCGGACTTTATAGCCTTTATAGAATCTCGCAAAGGCGGTGTATTAGTAAGGGAGGAAAGCTGCGAGATAGCGTTCGAAACCTTTTGGAACGACTACGATAAAAAAATAAACCGGAAACGCTGCGAAGTGTTATGGAACAGACTGAGCAAAAACAAACAAATACAAGCGTGGGCAGGTATTAGCAAATACAACAAATTTTTAAAAAGAGAGCATTGGCGTGCCAAAGCCGATCCCGAAACATACATCAAAAAAGAAATGTGGGAAAACGATTGGAAATGATAACTACTAATACTTAAAAATAAAATAATGGCACTCAATCAACATCAAATAGAAATGCTTAATGCCTCATTTAACAGTATAGAGCATAATACAAAAATTAAAAAAGTTTTTGAAAACGCTATCAAAACAAGTCAAGATTTGATTAACTTTTACCAATCGCAATGCGACCACCGATTTACACCATCGGGACCGCTACAGGAATGCCAAATATGCCGATTGACAGAAAAAAAATAATTTGAAAAATGAAAAACAACTTCGCCCCTTTTTTTGCTGCATACAATGCCAGTGTAAAGGCAGGTAATCCGCTAACCAAAGAAGAGCAGGTACTACACTTTACTAATGGCAGAACGGAAAGCCTACACGAGCTAAGCAGCGCAGAACTCCACAGCTTAACCAATAGACTCAATGGATTAACCAATGCAGACGATAAGGCGGACAAGCTGCGAAAAGCCCTGATAAGCATATTCCACAAAATGCAATATACCAATGCAGCCAAAGCAGCCAAAGAATGGGCAGAGAAAATGGGCGTAGGAGCAGGCGATAAAAACGTAAAAAAGCCTTTTAACGCCTATACCACACAGGAGCTAAAAAAACTTATTTACAAAGCAGAAATAGCGCTGGCAGATTATAGAAAAGTATTGAGGCAAGAAATGGGAAAGTTGTAAATAGAGAAAAATGTTTTTTGCTAAAATAAAATATCATTATATATTTGCCTTGTCTTACGTTTATACTAATCAGGGCAAATCCAGATTAATTATTATTATTCATAACGGCAATCCCCCGTTATATGGTGGTATAGGAGGAAACGACTGTACTGGTTCAACGCCCAAAGTGTATGAACGTAAGACACACCTAAGTATCGGGGGATTGCTGTCTAATTTTTTGAATTATGTCTTACACAAAAAAGCCAGACAACAGACCAGCACAGTCTATAAATGGGCAAATGGTAGTTTTCGAGTTTTCGGAAACTAAAAACGAACTCCGTACTATAATAGAAGACGGAAGTATCTATTTTGTTGGCTCAGATGTTGCCAAAGCGTTGGGATATGCACGACCGGACAATGCAATACGACAGCATTGTAGGTATGCACTAAAACGGTGCATACCTCACCCTCAAAATCCGGAAAAGGTGTTAAAAGTGCTTAGCATTCCCGAAGGTGATGTTTATCGTTTAATTATCAATTCGGAATTAGAATCGGCGCAAAAATTTGAAAGCTGGGTAATGGACGAAGTCTTACCATCGCTCCGCAAAAATGGGTTTTACAAAATGGGAGTAAAACAGAGCGACTTTATAGATGCGAGAGATGTGCCTTATCAGACAGAGGTAATCAACAACTACAATGTACGCGTGGTATTTATGAACGAAAAGCTGTATGTTGTCAGCGACCTGTGCCGCAGCATACAGACCACTACCAACAACGGGCAGATAGTAAAGAAGCTCAACGCCAAGCGCACGTTAGCGTGGAAGGTGTGGCTGTTCGGGCAGACCAACCCTGCATGGTGTACCAACGAGCTGGGCAAAAGCCTGCTGTTCTCAGGCAGCCGTATAGAGCGCAACCGCAATCAGATGCTTTTACCGTTTAATCAAGAAGGAGGTGTACAATGAGAAAGAAAACCGTAAACAGGGCATTAAAAGAGCTGGGTTTCCGCCCCGCCTCTTCAATAGACGGCACAAAATGGTACTTTCCCTACAAAGCAGTAATGTTGGTACTGGGCTTGAGCAATCATAAGCATCATTTAGAAAGACGACGGGCAAAGTACCCGGAGCATTTTATGGATATACAGGGCGAGCCATATATAAGCAGTGTATATGCCGATGTTATGGGGAGGCTGCATAGCGCATTAAAAGAATTGTCTAACCTTAAACCCAAAGGAGGTGTACAATGAAAATGCCGGAAAAAAAAATACAAGAAGTAGCGTGCAGGTTCGACATTGCACCATTAGCAAGTATATTTGAGCGCGAGCATCCGGCGTGGTACGCACGGCGTATAGAGTGGATGATGGACGAGCTAAACCTCTACAAGCTCAAAGACCCCGACAGATGCGGAGAAGATGAAAAGGGCGTAGATGAAATGTACTGCGCTATGGAGCTGAGAGATGCACTGCGCAAAATGTTTCAGTCTGAAGATGAGGAATAGTTAATAATAAGGGTGCAAGTATTACTGCCACCCTTATTGCTTTTTTAATAAATTATATTATTTTTAACGCAATTTAAATTAATAAAAACAATGAAACAAGAACAATTCAAATTTCACGGCGGTGCTTCGTCTTGGTTAGGTGTAAGTATATTAAGTTTACTTATTACGGTATGTACTTTTGGTATAGCCTATCCTTGGGCTTTAACAATGAGGCAAAGATGGATAACCAATAATACAAGCATTGGCGGTCGGAGACTACAGTTTACAGGCAGTGGTTTTGGGCTTATATTTTTGTGGATTAAAATATGGTTTTTTGTAGTAATCACATTCGGCATATACTTGTTTTGGGTAATGCCAAAGCTACAAAAATGGATAGTAGAGCATACAGAATTTGTGTAGTTGAAATTTTTAACGCCCGACAATCAAAGCCCACTCTTTAATAGAGTGGGCTTTTTTATGCAAAAAATTTGCAGGTACATAATTAGGTGTGTTTATTAAAATTTTATTATTTTGATGTTTTCCACACTATACTATGGCACGTAATATCGAAGAGCTAAAGAGGAGGCAACAAGATATAATTGCAGCCCTTCGCCGGGAACGGTTAAAGCACCCTAAATGGGAGTATGGCTTTGTGGTAGAAGAAGTGGCAAGGCAATTTTACCTCTCCGCCAGTACCATTGTTAAGGAGGTAAAGAAGCAATACGATTAAAAATACAAATCTGTAGTGTAGGTAATAATACTTACTACTTGCCCATCGGTATAGTTTGTTTCATTACTCCCGGTGTGTAGCAGCACCTCGCTCAATTTCCGCCCATTGTTTTTGTGTAAATGTTTGTTTTCTAACCGCTCGTCTATATCTCGCAGCATCTTATTATGTGCAGCTAAGGCACTATCTTGTATTATATTATCGTGCGCCCGGAAAGGAGCATTGTTAATAATATGTATGCGTATAGGTACAGACTTAGCGGCTCTTATGCCCCTGCCCCAATATACAATATTGAGATTTTGGGGTATTTCTATATAAACGGCAGGTACTATATACTTAGTATTGCCTTTACCTGTAGCATACTGATTAATGAAAAAAAAGCAGGGAGCTACATTCTTTAAACGCTCTTTAATAGCTGTGTAAATGGGGTAAGTTATCATATTTTAATTACGAATTTTTAATTACGAATTACGAATTGTTTACAATTTTGTTCATGTCTCTAAATAGCTTCTCTTCTATTTCTTTGTCTAATTCTTCACTTGGTCCCATAAATTGCCTTTGCGTTATGGTTATTTCTTTTGCCAATGCGCAAAATTTGAACCCATCGGCTATGTCTAAATCACCGGAGTTTTTGTACTTGTAGTGCATAGCCCAAAAGTATTTTTTCATTTTTTCGGTAACGGTAATTTTGCCCCCCTCGTTGTGTATTTTAGCATATACAGAGTCGGAGTAAATAGTTACATTTTGTCCGTTCACTTTGTAATCTATACTTTCTTTTAGGTCTCCGGATTGGCTTAAGGGTAATTGGCTGTTAGTAGAGCCTGTGCGTTTCGTTTTGCGTGATGCCCATTTTTTACCATCAAAACTGCCCTGGTTAAAATTTTCTTTAAAATGGTTAGTAGCCAATACACCAATTACTACCGGGGCATCGTTGGTTATATAATCTTTGAGTGCTTGCAGTTGTGCTATGGCTTCTTTATCTTCCATTGTTTTTTTATTATTATTTAAAAAAGTATTATCTTTGCAAAAGAATTTGACAGCACGTTATGTGTTTTTATCAATAAAGATGCGGGGGTTCGTTACTAATAATAGCGGGCACCGGTCCCTAAAAGGAGATAAGGCTTATGTCGTATCTCCTTTACTTTTGTTATATTCATCGTCAAATACTTTCCACTCATCGCTTCCGTTAAACCTATGCCACTTTCCGTCATAGTATAAGTAAAGCTGAAAGTGTTCATAATGCGTTCTCCTGTTTTTGTATTTCAACCTTATTTGCCTATGCAGCTCATCTTTGCTGATGTAACTTTTTTTTGAAATATAAAGCACTAATCCATCGCCTTGCTCTCTTGCGTCTGAAAACTTATCTGTTATTGTGTTTTTCCCTGCTTTTTCCACACCGTCTTCTTTTAAGTCTAAAAGCCTTCCATTTATTCGGTAATCTGCCGATTTGCTGCCTTTAAAGAATGGTGTTAGTTTTTTTCTTAGTTCCGAGTACTCTGCCGGAACGTCTGGTAGCACTTCTATTTTTTCTATATCTTTAAAATGTTTTACTAACATTTTTGCCTTGCTTAGGTTTGTTTCAAAGTCGCCATTTTTTAACATTCCGTAAGGGTGTGCTTCTATTGTAGCTCCTGTAGTCTTATCGGTATGTATAGTAAAGTACGGAGCTTCCATCGCTTCCTGTTCGTTTACCATATTTTCGGCTTCTTTTATCAGCTTGGGCTGTAGCTCCGGTGCTACACTTTTAATGTAGCTGCTGTTTTTAAGGTCAAACACTTGCGCTGTTTTACCGGAGTGTACTCCCAACCCATCGTGCGGGTTTAGTGCTTTAAAATTGTCGGGCAAATCGGTTACATCTTCATCTGTAACTTTCCACCAACATTTACAGCCAAATTCTTTGATAGGCAGAATTTTATCCCACAGAGGATGCTTTATGGGCAAAACTAAATTGTAATACTTCATGTGCGTTTCGCGCTTTTCGGCACTTACGCTTGGCATATATTTAATGTTTGGAAACAACTTTTCTGTTTCTAAAGCTTTAATATACTGTGCTGCCGAACGAGCCTGTTTGGTGGCTGCATCGTACTCTACATCTAAGTAGCGTTCGTTATAGTTTCTGCTTATTTTTAAAGCCTCTTTTTTAAACTCTTCTTTACTCCTTTTATTGCCGTTTTCGTCTACAAGTAATGCTGCAATCTCTTTTGCCCGGGCGTGGTTCTTAAAGGCAGCGAAAACGGCTGCATTGGTTTTTAGTTGTTTTAAGAACTCGTAATTAGGTGTATTGTACTCTACTTTTATTCCTTTGCTAAAACCTGTTTCTACTGCTTCTTTTAGTGGCTCGTAGAGTTCCTGCATCATCTTTTTTCGGGTTTCGGGCAATATGCGCTTTTGCTCATAAAGGTTGTCTATGGCATTTTTAAACAGGTCGTCCACCCCCAATTTTTTATTTAGTTGGAGGTGTCCGTATCTCGAAAAAAAGTAAATGGCATCGTTATGGTTGAGGTTGTGGCACATCTTCTTTAGGTTTGGGTGGTTCTGTTGGGACTGTGTTGTTCTGTTCCTGTATAGGCTTATTGCCTTGCAGCTTTCTTTCCCGGTCTGCAATAAGTGTCGGATAGTCAAATTTGTATCCTTCGGGAATTTGGAAACCTTTAGCCCTTAGGTATGGAAATAGCTTTGCGTTAATTTCGTCCGCAACAAACTGTAAGCGTGTCATTGTTAAGTCTTCGAACTTACGCTCTTGCACCTCAGCAGAACCCACAAAGCTTTTTTCGCTTGATGTGGCGGTTTGTCCGTTAATGCCAATTTCGTTCTCTTCGTTACAAAGTTTAATGTTGTCTAACCATACATCGTGTATTCTTTGTCCGGAACGCTCTATAATGCTTACCTTGTCGCCTGCCTGTGTTACAATATAACCGTCTGCCCCAAAGTTTGCAGCTTTAAGCTCTATGCTGTCTAACTCATCGTCATTATTGGTATCTGCCTCTATGGAAAGAATGGGCATTCCAAACTTCTCGTTGGCACGGCTCCAGTCGCTTCGGGCGTAGTACTTCCAAATAGTGTTGTAAGCACAGCTATTGAGTAGCCCTAAATCTTCTTTGTCTTCGTAAAAAGCTATTAAATCTAATTCATTAGCTATTTCGGAAACGTCTAAATATGTGCCGTTGGGGGTGGCATCTATTAACAGCCAAGAGCGTTCTATGCAAAAGTGTTTGTTGGGTATTACTTTTACTTCTCCAATCTCAAAATTGGCAGGGTCTAAGGAGTTGTATTCCAATACCCGAAACCCAAAAAGTTCTGAAAGTACAGCATTGGTAATAGTTTTATTGAACCAACGCTTGCGAAATTTTTTAGAAATGTCCTCTACCGGATTTTCGTTTTCATCGTAAATCATAAAAGGTTCACCCTGCACTTTCATTACACAGTCTCTTACCTGTGCTTTTAACCGTACATCTTTTAGTGCATAGTCGTAAATATCAAAGAGTTTGCTTCTGTCCGGATTGTCGGGATTTTGGGCTAACTGCTCTGCTACTTTTATGTCGTGTATTTGGAAAGAAACCTCACGCCTGTATTGCTTTACTATTATTTCCGAAGCTCTTTTTCTGCTGCGCTCTTTGTGGCTAATGGCTTTTTGTTTGGGTTTAGATTTTGCTAAGGTTATTCCGAAGATTTTCATTTGTTAATTATTTAATTTGTTAAATACGATGTGTTCTTTTGGGCGCACTGCCCATTCTACGAAGTCCTGTGCCTTGTATGTTGGCATCTTCGGGACCACCCGGATTGTCGGGGTCGGTGTTATCTCTTGGGTCTAATCCAATTGGCGATTTACCGGAGGCTATTTTGTCTAATGCTTCCATTGCATCGTCATAATTTTTGATAACCTTTTCCGGTATCTCATAGTCGTCTGCTCTTTGGTATATCTCATACAATGCTATGCTAATGGCTAAGGCAATAAGATAGCCGTTCCGTTCGTTTTCTGTTTTTTCAAACTCATTGGCAGTAGAGTACAATACAGATAGTTTTACCTGTATGGTATCGCAAGCTATCTTATTGGCAGCTTGTAATATTTCGGTTTCGGTAGTGTCCTCATCGTCTGTAATTTTTTCTAACAGCAGGTTGAAAAGGTCAGTCCGGATGCGTATTTTGTAATCGTTTTTTTGTAGGTACATAAAATATATTTTAAATAATATTTAAACAGCGATTTACATACTTCTGTTTTTCTTCTTTTTTTGCTTTCCGGTGCGTGTTTTGGTTTTGGCTCGTTTCATATTTTTGTCGCACATCCATATTGCGCCCTCTAAAGCATCGGGACCGTCATCGTTAATTTTGCTCCCCTGCTCAAATCCAAGTAACTGTGAGCGTAAAAGCTTCATTCCTGTTTCGCCTTTTTTATGAATATTAAAGCGTACATATCCACGTTGGAAAAGTGGTTGCATAGATTTTACACGGTCTCCTTTATCTCCTTTTGCCCTTCGGTCAAACGTAATACGCAATGCCCTTCCTTTCTCCTTTTCTACACGTTTAAGTTCTTTTTCGTGTACCTCTTCTTGTATAAAATTTGCCTCCATACAGTGTTGTATCAACGAGTAATCTTCCCACTCATCATCTGTATCAAAGGCGTGTTCCCACATATTTTTAGAGGTGGTTTTTTCGCCCCAAGCATCAAGAATGTCGTAGTTAAGTCCCTTTTTGCCTACCATTACCCAAAACTTATAATCGCTTTTGTCGGTAGATTTGTATGAGGGGTCTAAATAGTTGATAATATAGCTGTCGTAATCTTTCAACGCCAAAGGCTCTACCCATTGTTCTAACCATTCTCTTTTAAAATCTGCGCCTTCTTCAAATGGGGTATTCATTCGCTCACGTATAAACCCTCCACCTTCGGTGCGTTCTAACTCTGCAATGGCTTCGTTGCTAAAGTCGGGATTTTCTATCCAGTTGCTTTGCCCTTTTTCGTTGCGGATATTAATCCGGTGAACGATGGTATCTATCTCTTCGTCATTTTCCAAAAGAGCCGTTACTGCATTATCGTGAAATTTGTTTTGCGCAACAGCTAACCACCATTGTCTTGTCCAAAGAGCGGGTTTAAGTTCTTCCAACACCCAGCGTTTGTCTTCGTTGGCAATGGCATCATTTTTTAACTGCCGGGTATCGTTTAAGTCGTCCACCAATCCGAAGTTTGGTCGTTTCCACTTAAAGCGTGTACCCCTCGGGCTTTGTTTTTTACCAAAAGCATAAAAGCCTACATCGTCTTTGGTTTTAAAAGCTCCGTCTTCCCAATTGCCGAAACTGTATTGTTCGCCAAAGTCGTTAATGATTCTTTGGTTGCTCATTAGGTTGGCTTGTAGGTCTGCTAATCTTGCCGATGCCAGTTCCTCGTTAAGGCTGCCTAACATCATACCATTTAGCTTGCCGTTGAATTTAATAAAACAAGGCAGGAATAAACCAAGATGTGTGGATTTGGCAAAGCCTCTCGACCATTGCTCTAAAAAGATATTATTGGGCTTCTCATATATATCCTTTTGTATGCTTTTGTGGAAATGTGCCATTTCTGCGTAAGCATACTCGCTGAAATAATAATTGCAGAAATCCTCGTAATTACCCAACAGCTTAGTAATTCGCTTACGCTTGTCGCCTGCACCTTCGTTCCGGTCTATTGGGTTACTTGCCTGTATTACCTCACATAGCTCTTGGAAGTCTATCAGTATTTTCTTTTCTCCGGGTTTATGAATCATTTCTTATCTCTTTTGCTTTGTGTTGTAAAAATTCAAACATTACCGGAGCAAGTATTTTAGCCTTGTCGTTATGCTCTGCATTCATCCACTCTAAAGTTTCTTTTAGTATAGCGTGATAGTTAGAGAGATTATAGCGTTTCCTAAGCGTAGTAATGGCATTGGTAATTTTAATAATACGGTCGCACTCCGAAGTGTCGAGCGGTCTCTTTTCTTCGGCAGCTTGTTGGTTTATTAGGTTTAAATTTTGGTAGTAGTTTCGGATTAACTTTGGCACGGTAACTTCGTTCGCCGATTTGTCTAATTCCCAGTCATTATCCCTAATCCATTTATTGAGTTGGGTTAATGATACATCTGTGATTTTGCAGATTTCAGTTTTGTTAAGCTGCGTGGTAGTAAATAGCTCGTACGCATCGTTGTATTCTTTTTCCTTCTTCCTGCCCATACATTTAAGTTTTAAGCAAAAGTCTTAAATGTAAGTTCCGATAGAAAAATTGGTTTTCGTTATGGTCGAAAAATCCGACCATTAAGGTCGAAAAATCCGACCATTAAGGAAATGGAATTTGGCAAGGTTTTTTTCGCTGTTCATTTTTGCGTTACAAATCACAAATCAAAATGGCATTTAAAAAGACGTTTGTTGTCAGCACCGAAAAAATAAATACGCACGGATTTATTGTAGATAACGAAGGGCTTGACATTGCTTTAGCACAACAGAACTGTCCTGCTTTTTATGACCACGATTATACCCGAGTACCTTTTGGGCATTGGGAAAATATACGAAAAGAAGGCACGCTACTTAAAGCAGACTTAGTAATTGACGGAAAGAGCGAGGAGGAACGTGAAATGATACGAAAAATTGAAAATGGAGACGTGAAAGGAGCCAGTATCGGAGCCGACCCACAAGAGTGGGGATACAGAGCCAACGAAGGTACGATGGTAAAATGTCTGAAAAAATCTGAACTGTTTGAGATTTCACTTACTCCTCTCCCTTCCAATACTGCCAGTCTCGCACTCAAACACGATGGTGTGGCAATACGCCTTTCCGGATTAGCAAAGGGTATTGTACCGGACAATACCGACAACAAAAACAAGCAAAATACAATTTCTAATATGAAAACAATCGCAGTAAAATTGGGGCTGAACGAAAACGCCTCCGAAGCTGAAATTTTAGATGCTGTTGGCATTTTACAAAATGAAAACAAGCAAAACAAATCCATTGCTACTGAAATTATAGAGCAAGCAAAAGAAGGCTTAACAGAAGAGCAGGTAGGCGTATTGGTTACGCTATCTAAAGCAGATGCTAAACAAGCCCTTGCTTATGCCAAATCTATTAAGGAAGCAGTAAAAGGCGAAGCGGAGAATGGCAAACAGGGTAATGCTACCAAACTAACAAAAGATGTAAAAGTTTCGGAATTGCTTAACCGCAAAGGAGCTGTTGCCGATGACGGCAAGGACACTTTTGATTACCTCAGTAAGCACGACAAGGCTGAGCTGGCTCGTATCCGTCAAGAAGAGCCTGAAAAATATGCACAACTTACTCGTGATTATGGCAAAGGTGTGCGATATAAGACCAAATAAACCACCAAAACGATAAAATTTAAAAATTCTTTATTTCAAAAAATCAAAAATAAAAATGATAAAATCTAACAGTAAATTATTGCTGAACGTAATGTTCAATGTATTAGTCGGAATGTTAATTGCCGGAGTAGTCGGCTTTAATCCTGTGTTCGGGGCTGTGGGCGTAAACCTTATTGGTTTAGGTATGCACCAGTTTAAAGCTGCCAACGGAGGCAACGTATTGTTTGTGGGTTTGGCTGCTGAAGTGTGGTTGCCATTAGTAATGGAAGACCCTTATCCCAATAATTCGTTTTTGCGAGAGGCTACAGATATGAGTTCTTTGGTAGAGTATGATAAGATTAACCTTGCCGAAGCGGGCGTTGACCCTGCCGTATTGGTGGACAATACCGTATATCCTGTACCGATAGTGCAAGCATCGGATATACACAAAGATTTGACCTTAAAAACTTACGATACCGAAAATACCGTTGTGCGTAATGCCATTGCCATTGAGATGGCTTACGACCAAAGAGCATTGTATGCGAGTAAGCATAAAAAAGCATTGGCTAAAAAATTGGGCTTAGACGCTTCGTATATGTATGCACCTACACAAGAAGATGCAGCAAAATTCAACAAAGTAATCAATTTGGGTGGTGCGGATAGTGTTATAGACGGCATCATAGACTTGCAAAGTGCTTACGATGGTTACGATGCCGATGAGGATAGAGTGTTGGTACTTTCTCCAAACCATAAAGCTAAAATCGCCAAAGAAGACAAGGCATTGTACAAAGCAATTATAGCAGAACCGGGCGTAGAGCTTTACGGCTTTAAAATCTATACCTACAGCAGAAACCCGATTTACGTAGGAGCTACCGGAGTAAAGACTGCCTTTGGTGCTGCATTTGTACCCGGAACACATAAGCATAGCTCTTTTGCTTTCATCGGAAGCGAAGTAATGGTTGCTGATGGCAGCGCAGAAATGTTTTCTCGCTTAAAAGACCCCGAAGCACGTGGCGACATCTTCGGTTTTCAAAAAAGAGCATTAGCGTTGCCAATTCGTGGCAAGTTTCAAGGTGCTATTCTTCAATAGGAGATTGTAAGGGTAGTTATTTATCAATAAATCAAAGAAAATTAAGCAATGGCTAAAGCTAAAAAAACGACATCGAAAAAGGTGCAAGACAAGGAAATTATTGTTGATTCCATAGCTGAGGAGCAAAAGGAGCAGTCGGGTGAGGCTGCTCCCGAAGCTCCACCGACAGAACCGGAAGAGATGAGCGAACACGAACAGGAGCTCAACAAACGAATAGACCCATCACAGCCAATGACAGACCCTCCTCAGCCCTCTTCTGATGTAGAGGAAGGCAAGCAAGGCGAAAGCGCAGGATTAGAAAGTGGTGTTTTGGATAGGCTATCGGAGTTCGCAGCTTTTTATCCAAACAATAAAGTGTTTCACTTTACCTCTGATAACCAAATGTTTTTGGATAAAAACAAAAGAGATGCTGAAATGCACGAAAAACACATTGGTGGCAAAGGAGTGAAATCGTACAGCGTGGATTAATAATTTATTTAAAAACAAGTTTAATACCATTAAAATGGGTATCAATATTCAAAGAGCCTCAGGGCAGTTACAAAGATTTGAACCGACCGAAGATGCGGTTGTGTGTTTAATCGCCAACGGAACGGGAACTACAGGCTTAACCCTAAATGCTACTAAGCAGCTATTCTCTTTAGACGATTTAGTTGCTCTTGATGTAACGGAGGCTAACAACCCTCAGTTATATCGTGATGTTTCAGACTTCTACAAACTCACAGGACCGGGAGCCGAAATAAACATTATGATACTGAGCAATACAACTACATTGGCTAACATCTGCAACCCTACCCAAAATTTTGCCAAAAAAATGTTGAACGATGTGGACGGCAGGGGTGTTGTGTTGTTGGTAAATATGAAACGACCTGCGGAATATACGGCAACCATTACAGATGGATTAGATGCAGATGTGTGGGCTGGCGTTACCAATATGGATTTATTGGCAAAGCAATTTCAGACCGAAAATGTGCCATTCGTTGGCGTACTTCCGGCTTTGGGATTTGATAAAGCTAATATTGCAGCTATCCCATTGCGCAGCACCAGAAGTACCGAAAATGTATCAGTTTTTGCCGGATGCGAAAATGCAGACAAACATATTTCAATGGGTGTATTGGCGGCGTGGATTGCTAACCACCAAGTACACCAAAACATCGGGCGTGTGGCTTCGGGTAAGGTAGTAGATACGGCATTTTACCCCGACGAAACCCCGGCAGCCGAATTACGCTATCAGTGGGAGCAACTCAACAATAAGGGCATAGTACAGTTTGTAAAAGTAAGAGGCAAAAGCGGTTATTTCTTTTATGATGACCCCACAATGACGGCTCAGTCTGGAGATTACACTTCCATCTCTTGGAATAGAGTAATCAACAAAGTACACAGAATAACTGCCACAAAACTTACAGACTTACTGAAAGAAGATGTGGACATTAACCCATTGACAGGGCAACCCGACAGTACACTACTGAGCGATTGGGAAGGAATGGTCGAAAAGGAAATTCGCTCTCAGATGATAGATGTGCCATTGACAAAGAAAAAAGAAATATCCGGCATAAAAGTATCTATTGACCCGAAGTCGGATATTCTCAACGACCAAATTGATGCTTCTATCAATGTGGTGCGCCAGGGACAAGTAAAAACTTTTAATGTAAAAATCGGCTACGTTCAGCTATTAGCGGACTAATGCCACAAAAATAGCAATATGACAGTAGATGTAAACAGTCCCGAATTTAGCTGGGCAAACATAATCGTAACCGCAAAGGGTAGAACCTTTGAGCGTATTATGGCTATTGAGTATGATGTAGAAGCCGAAAAAAAACAAATCTACGGTAGGGGTAAAAAGGTAAAAGGCATTCAACGCCAAAACGAAAAGCCATCGGGTAGTATTACACTTGGTCAGTCGGAAGTAGAGGCTTTAATAAAAGAAGCACAAAAAACAAACCCATTTGCCAAAATAACCGACATCACTTTTGATGTGCAGGTACATTACCTGCGTGCCGATGCAGTGGCATTGGTTAAAGACAGGATTTTGGGTGTGGAAATTACCAAAGCTCCAAAGTCTATGAAGCAGAATGATGGCGATATGGAGGTGAAATTAGACTTTGTCGCTATGGATATACTGTATAATGTAATATAATTAAAAATTTAAAAAAAGCTAAATAAAAAAATGGAAGAGGCAGCATTAAAAGGGCAAGTATCACCGGAGCAATTAGCAGAATGGAAAGCTAAATACGGACACGTTTGGGAAGTGTCTGTGGACGGCAGTATTGCCTACTTTAAAAAACCATCTCGTGCAGCGTTAAGAGCTGCGCTCACATTTGTAGAAAAAGACAAGGTTAAGTATATGGAAGTAATCGTTGCTAACTGTTGGTTAGGCGGTGATGAGAATATGAAAGAAGATGACGACTTGTTTTTTGGGATGGTGGGTGTAGTGCCGGAACTAACGGCAGTAAAACACGCAGAAATAAAAAAGCATTAGAGCAGGCGGACGGTGCGTACGAAACCAACTACCTGCTATATATAGAGTGCCAAATGCAATACCACTACGGCACACAGGCATACGATGCGATGAGTGATGATGAGTGGGCGTTGCGCTACAAAATACTCCAAGACATCAGAGAAAAAGAAAGTACACTAAAATAAATGAGCAAAGGGATAGAATATGTAATAGGTGTTATCGACAGAGCTACAGCTCCGTTGCAGCGTGTTATAAATGCTATCTCCGGTGTAGGCACTAAAGGAAAAGAAGCGACCCAGGCTACGGAATCGGGACTTGATGATGTGGCGGAAACCGCCAAAACCGTTGCGGATACGGTGTCGGAGTTAGGAAATGTTATCGCTGATGTAGGCACATCGGGAATGGAAGCAACCCAAATTACGGAATCGGGACTTGAAAACGTGGGCAGCACCGCCCAAACTATTGCAGATACGGTGTCGGAGTTAGGAAATGTTATCGCTGATGTAGGCACATCGGGAGTGGAAGCTACCCAAACTACAGAATCGGGACTTGAAGATGTGGGCAAAACTGCCAAAACCGTTGCAGATACGGTAGAAGATGTAGGTAAAGCCATTGGGGGTGTAGATACTAAAGGAAAGAAGGCAACCAAATCTACAGAAAAGGGATTTGAAGATATGGGCAAAACTGCCCAAACCGTCGTAAGAACTATTGAGCATTTAGGTACATCAATTGAAAACCTGCCTTCTTCTTTATACAAAAAAATAGGAGGAATAAAGGGTATTGGAAACTCCTTTGGGAGTATGTTTAAAGCTAATTTTTTAGCCAATATCGCCACTGATATTGTACGTAGGTTAGGAGGCTTGCTTAATACTGCCGGAAGTGTAATGTTTGGCGGTTTGTTCGACAAGGAAAAAGTGTTAGCCGGATTGGGACCGATGGAAGACTATGCCAAAACGCTGCCCGGTATGTGGGAAACAGCCAAAGGCACAGTATCCAAATCGCTCGAACAGATGGGAGAGGCATTAAAGCCTTCGATTGTAGGTATAATGCAGCTTGTGGTTAAAGTTACGGATAAGATACCTGCCATATTAGACCGTATGCAGCCTGCATTCGATTGGATAAACAATACAGTGCTTTCTATAATTAACGGTACAGGCATTTGGGGTAGCATAATGGAAAAAGTACGAGACTATTACTCGCACATTGAGCCGTTTGTAACTTGGATAGTCGATGAGATTTCGGGCATTCTTGACGGTACAAGCGAGTGGTGGGGCTATTTAGATATAATAGGAGATCTATGGTCTTATGTAGCTGATGTTGCGGGTTGGATACAGGGTAATGTATTAGCCATTGTAATGTCTGCGGTAGAGTGGATAAAGCAAAGTGAGTTATTGAAAGATATTTTTTCTGCAATTAGCACTATAGTAGAAACTATTATTTGGCTGGTTGGGGATTTGGTAGATAAAATGAAAGGTCTTTGGGATAGTGTGATTAAGCCGATTTTGGATGGCATAGAAACGGGTTATCGTTGGTTAAAGTCAATGTTTGGTTGGGGCGACGATGATACGGTTGTTACGGTAACTAAAGTTACTAAGACCGACCCCGAAAAAGACCCCGAAAAAACAACAGCAGCTACAACCACTAAGAAAAACGAGTTAGCGAAGCGTGGAGCTATGGATGCCGGGCGTAGCAGTTCTATGGGTGTAAATAGTGGAGGCTCTAAGCCTACTACTATAAATATTACCATTCAGAAGCTACAGGACAAAATAGAAATATTTACCTCTTCAGTAAAAGAGGGGGCAAAACAAGCAGCAGACGACTTGGTAAACGAAATAGTAGAAGCTCTTTATTCAATAGACGGTAAAGTGTAAGGTATGATTAATCTAAATTTATTATTGGGTCGTGTGGCTACTCCGGCAGGGTTTCCGTTTCCGAAAGGAGTAGCAGCACCGAAATTGGAGGGGCAAGTTGACCATTTTGGCTTTCCTGTGGTAAAAGTTACCGATGAGAGCTTGGGGAAATATGAGTTTATGCCTGTGGTCATTAATGATGGTCAGCAAGATTTTGAGTTACAGAATCCGCTCATAATGTTTTCGGGAGAAAAGGGAGTGGTAGAGACAGATGTAACTTATGCAGGAACGGTATTTCAGACGGTATTCCAAAAGCCTTACGACATTAGTATTATTACTACCATTCTAAGCAAAGACCATAAGTGGCCGAAGGAGGAATTTAAGCAAATGATTGATTTGTACAATGGCGCACGTACGGATGCCAACGGTAATAAATTGGCAGCAAAAGACCTTGTAACCTTAAAATGTGCGCTAACAAATTACTTCCTTCAGCCGGAAGATAATTTTATTATTACAAGGATAGGGCTTTTGGATAATGGCGGTGCGGAAAATATGGAAGTGTTGGAGTTTGTGGGGCGTAGCAATGTAGATTTTGAATTATTAATAAAGTAGTTATGTATTTGGGTCGTGTAAGTTGTAATATAGGTTTAGGAAACTATAAGATACTGGGCGCAAATGCTATTGAAATAAAGGAAAGCATACATAGCATAATATGGACTTGCAATTTGGTAATGCCCAATTATGTGGTAGTGCAGAACGGAATTACCAAAGTCCGTGAGCCACTTGAAAGCAAAATAAAAGTTGGGGATTTTGTTTCAGTGGCTTACGGTTACGATGGTAACGATGCGGTGGAGTTTGAAGGTTATGTGAGTAATATTAATCACACTGTGCCATTGGAAATAGAGTGTGAGAATGTGGCTTATATGTTTAGAAAAGTTCCAATTAAAAAGGTGTTTAACCAGTCTTTGAAAAGCGTTTTACAATTTCTGATAACTGAAGTAAATAAAGCAACCGGAACAAATGTAAAGCTGCGTGATAATATACCGGAGATGGAGGTAGAGAATTTTGAGGCAATAGACCGCTCGGCTCTTTGGGTATTGCAGCAATTGGCTGACCAATATCCAATGTATGCCATATATTTTAAAGGCGATGCGCTGCACTGTCATTTGCGGTATTTTATACCAAGCAATAATGTAGTAAAGTATGTGATAGACAGGAATACATTTGGTAACGATTCGCTAAAATATAACGATAGCCCGGAAGATGTGAGAATTGTGTTAGAAGTAAAAAACAAAGCCGGAAAAGTGGTAAAAAAAGAATTTGGCAGCCCCACAGCCAATAAGGTAATTACTAAAAGACTATCCGGAATGTTTGCAGAAGATGCGCTAAAAAAAATAGCAGACCAAGAAATGCACCAAACTGCTTATGCAGGGTTTAAAGGGAGCTTTCTCACATTCAGTGTTCCGGAAACGGAAATTCCGGTTGTAGCTAATATCAGCCATCCGGAGTTTGAGGGCAGAGCAGGGAAGTATATAATAGGTACACAAACTAAAAGTTTAGATACGAGCAATGGAATTTTTAAAAAATTAGAAATAGACTTTAAACTACCAAGATAATGAAAGGAACACAGCGACTAAGGCGATATTTTCAAGACCTAACTAATAGTGAAGTGTATTATATGGGTTCTGTGAAGTCGGTAGATAAAGAAAAGGACACTTGTACTGTGGAAGTGGACGGATTGGAGTATAAAAACATACAACTGTCTGCAACTAAAGAGGGGACAAAAGGACAAAAGCTATACCCAAAGGTAGGGAGCGATGTAGTGGTGGAGAAGATAACAAGTGATACACACGCAGTGCGGTTGTTTTCTGAAATTGAGGCTTTTGTGATAGAAATTAACGGATTGAAATTTGAAGCTGCCGAACTGTTTGAAATAAAAAAAGGCAATGAAACGCTTTTGAAAATATTGCAGGATGTAATACGAGAGGTGTCGCTAATATTACCAACGCAAGGCACACCGCCCAATGTTCCGGCACTGATGGAAATTTCGCTAAGAGCAGCACAGTTGTTAAAATAAATTAAGCAATGCAAGATATATTGTTAGATGTAGAAAGTAATGATATAGTTATCGAAAATGGCGATATGGCAGTTGGTTTTAGTGATTTTCAACACAAAGAATTATTGCTGTTGTTGCCTAAAGCTGCGATAAAACAGCACCCATTGGCTACTGTAGGTGTAGAAACATTTTTGAATGATGGCGATATAGATGGAATGCTGCACGAAATACGAAGCAAATTTATTAAAGATGGAATGACAATGAGTAAATTAGCGTATAACGAACAAAACGGGGATTTTGACGATAATGCAAAGTATAGTTATTAGTGAAGGACAGAGCTTGCCGGACGTTGTTTTGCAATATTTTGGCGATTTGGAGCAAATGTATCCTTTTGCTTTGGAGCAAAACCTTAGTGTATCTGAACAACCGGAGCCGGGAACTTATTATACAAAACTAAAAGCAAATGTTGCCAATAGAAATATTGTAGAAGAACTGAATAAACCCGGCAATGTTCCGGCAACTAATGATGATGAATTAGACACTCAAATACCAACACAAATATACTAATGGCACGAACCATACAAGAGATATACGATAGTATTGTGGCAGAAAAAGAAGCCAGGCCGGAACTTGATGCGCTGAATAGCAATAGCAGTACGGCTGTATGGAGGCTTTGGTGCCACATTTTTGCGGTTTGTGCTTATGTTTTAGAAAATGTGTTGGACTTTGCCATTACCAAACAAACAAGCTATATACAAGAGTATAAAATACATTCCTTCAGTTGGTACTCTGCCTTTGCAAAAAAATTTCAGTATGGAGATGCGCTGCCTTATGGCGAAGTGCTTTACGAAACTATTGATGAGGATAAGCAGGTAGTAAAATTTGCGAACGCATCAAAGTCGCCGGGAGGCATTGTTATTAAAATAGCAGGTTTGTCGGGCTCTACTTTAGAGCCAATTGGAAACACAGAGTTTACAGCCTTTCAAGAATATATGTTTCGCATTTCGGCTGCAGGCGACAATCTTACTTATATTAATGACAATCCGGACAAGCTCAAGTTACAACTTGCTATCTATTTTGACCCTTTGGTATTGGACAGTGAGGGTAAAAGGTTAGACGGAACTAACGACACTCCTGTATTGAATGCCATAGAAAACTATATTAAAAATATAGACTTTGATAGTCGTTTTGTGCCTGCATTGCTTACTGATGCACTTCAAGGTGTAGATGGTGTAAAAGTGCCTCATATAGATTTGTGTGAGAGTGCTTATGCTTTATTGCCTTGGGCGACTGTTCCGGCAAATGGCATTGTGCCAAATGCAGGTTATTTGAGAATATATGATACCAATAATGATTTAGTGATTAATTATATACCATACAACTAAAATGTCTGTAACCAACATAAATTATACAAAGCTTTTGCGTTCGCTGATTCCTGAAGATTTAAGGAAAGAGCGTTTCGTGGTGTGGTTAAGTTTAATGATTTACCCCATTAAATTGCTGTATAATCAATTTAAGATTTGGGAGCAAAAGAGTTGGTATGATATTAAGTATCAGACCGGAACAGTGGCGCATCTGGAACGAGTGATGAATGATAGGTTTGATGTAGTACAAAAGAGAATATATATTAATGTTGGCATTTATACAGAACCACTATATGTATATACAGAGGCAGAAACACAGCCTGTATTTATTTACAAGCAAGTGGAGTCCAACCCGGAGTATATACACACAGCAGCAGAGAATTTGTACGGCGAAGCAGATTTTACGGTACACATTCCGTACTTATTATTAGCAGAACACGAAGAAATTGCATTTAAAGCTATTTTAGATAGATATAAACGAGATGGCAAAACATATAAAATAATTTATTTTTAAAATGAAAAGGTACAATTTTTCACAAGTTGGAGGATTTCCTCTTGAGCAGGAACGGTTGAAATGGATGCAGGAAGGCTACATTGATGCAATTAATGCTTTGGCTCAGTTGGGTAATACCGGAGTACCACGTGCCATATTTGGCGTAGAGCTTACATCGGGTTCTTGGGCTGCAGGTGGTACAGTAAGTGACGGCTACATTGCACATCCTGCTCTTGGGCTAATGCCTTTTATTGGAGGGGCGTTTACACCGACTACTCGTGGAGTGAGTTATACAGATTTAACCTCCCCTCTTGTTTTTGAAAATAACTCTGTGCAAAATGTGCAGATTAGCCGAGTGGCTCAAATCGCACCCGGTGCATTATGGGATTTAAGAGATTTGAGCGAGAGGAGGTGGGGTGTGGAGTTTGGCAAGAGTCATAGGAGTGGATGGATTAATGTTGTTCCTAATATCAATACAGGTTACGGGGTGCTATCTTATAAGATAGATAGATTTACCAATATATTAATGATTAATGGCAATATTAACAGAGGAAATGGGCTTCCGGGACACGTAACTCATTTCTTGATACCGGTATCTAATAGTATTAATGGAGATTGGAATTTTGCAACAAGCGTAGGTAGGTATATCAACTATCCTAATGTGGGCTATCCTGTTAATGCACAAAAAGGCAATGAGATATTTTCGGGCATTGCTTCGGTTTCTGCAAGTTCATCTCAAGTTCTTCGGTTAGGGGTGACATGGGAACCTACCGCAGCAGGTTATACGCAATATTTTTCAACTATTTTACCACTCGACTAATGCCAATACAATCAATATCATATTTTAAAGAAAAATTTGTTTCTGGTTATAAAATTACTGAAACGGACTGGCAAGACCTATTGGATAGCGTTAAGCATATTAACGCTTCCGTAGTAGTGAGTGATGTAAGCAATTTAGAGGCTGCACTCGAAGGCTACCGCAAGACGGCAGACGACATTCTCGCTGCCGAGATAGGCGGTTTGAGTGCAGCCGTATCTGCATTACTTGCCAACGTGCTTACCACAGGCAGCGAAATTTCGCAGAGTCAAATAGAGGGTTTGACCGCTGCGTTGGCAACATTTATAACCATTGCCGGGGCAATGGAAATAATAGAAGACAAGGTGGCGGAGGCTGTCGCAGGAATAGAAGTGCCCCCTTCAAGTCTTGGTTTTCTTCAGTTTGGAGTTGGTGGCGATGGCGAACCAAGTACTGGTACAAGTACGCATACTGTTGACGTTCCGACAGATGATATACTACTGTTCAAAAATGGCATTGGCTATTTGAGGAACGGCACGGACTTTAGTATTGACGAAGGCTTAATAACGCTATTGGGAGAGGGGGCTTTTGAAAGTGGTGATTTTTATACAGTAACATATTAGAGGATAAAATTAAAAATCTATAAAATATTAAAAAATGAGTGTATTAAATGATGTAGTAGTTCCGGCTCTTGTGAGTGGCGCCACCGGATTAGCCACTTGGTTTGCTGCAAGAAAAAAATATGCCGTTGAATTAGAACAGTTAAAAACTGACGTAGCCAAAGCGGAGCAAGAAGTGGAGAAGGCAAAGAACGAAGTTTCGGCATCTGAACTGGAGAATGTGGAAAAGTCCATAGCCATATATCGTGGTATGGTAGAAGATTTAGGGCAAAGGGTAAATATTCTCAGCCAAAGTATTACATCGTTAATGAAAGACAATCAAGAGCTGATAGCGGAAAATAAATCGCTGAAACGCAGAATATCTGCTATGGATAAAGAGATAAAACAATTAAAAAACGAACAAAAATGATTAGATTTTTATTTGCATTCACATTTTGCATTATACTGTCAAGCTGTTTGACATCTAAAAAAGTCGTTAGACAAGTAAGCAAGGGATATGCTTATTATCCAGAAGTAGTGGCAGAACTGTCGTCTAAATGGTTTCCAGTACGGACTGTTTCCAGTATTCATACGGAGTACATCAAAGGAAATGACAGCATTGTATATCTAACAGATACGGTTGTTTATTGCAATTCTGTCGGTCAGCAAATAATAGTTGCAAAAGGTAAGCAATTGCTAAGAGTGGACACTTTTATTACCAAGCGTATTGACTCTGTAGAAAATACTGCAGTAATTGAGGTGTTGAAATCACAGCTATTAAAATCAAACACACAGCTACAGGAAGCAACGCTGATACAAAATAATCTGGAGGGTAAATTAAAGCAAAGCAGGTCTTTGAATTGGAAACTTGGGGGAGGATTGGCTTTGGTGGTAATCTTATCGGTGTTGTTGTTAAAATTTAAAATATTTTAAAACGGATGATTAAAAGTTTCAATTTCAAACCACGAGTTCTTGGCGATACTGTTAAGGGTGTTGTTGTTCCCTTTAATATTCCAGTGGCAGATTTGAATATAACATTTCAGATTAGGCATTTTATTACGGATGCTCTTTTGTATGAGGCAACAACTGAAAGTGGCATTGTAGCCTACGAAACCAATAAAGCTTTGATAGAGCGTTTTGAGACCGACGATTTTAAAATAGGAGAACATGATTGGGAAATCAAAGTAGAACACAAAACGGATGGGTGGGATAAGGTTGTTTATAGAGGTAAATTTCCGATTGTTAACCCACATTGCGCAAATGAGACTATTTAAAAATTTTCAAAAAAAATATTGG
>CAYUXT010000034.1:0-35324 GCA_964448955.1 uncultured Taibaiella sp.
TAATTTGAGTTACAAAAACTTTCTCTTTTTTTATATCGTTTAGGACGCTATTGGTTTTAAAAAAAATAATAATTATGAATACATGGCGTACGCTTAAAGGCGAAAAATTACAAGCCCCTATATTCGATATAGTGGAGCAGACCATTATCCGCGAAAAAAATGCAGGGCACAAACTCAAAGTGTGCATAGGTACCGACTCTCAAGTACATGGTGCCGTAACCGAATTTGCTACAGTAATTGTTTTTTTAAGAGAAAAAAGAGGTGGATTTATGTATATTCATAACTTCAAGTCCAATGTTAAGTTTTCGCTTAAAGAGCGTATGCTTACCGAAGTAGCAAAGAGTATAGAAATTGCATTTGAACTTTGCTCATTATTTAATAAGTACGATGTAGATATGGAAGTGCATGCAGATATCAATACCAATCCACAATTTAAGAGCAACGAAGCGTTACGAGATGCAATGGGCTATATATTGGGTATGGGGTTTGCATTTAAAGCCAAACCCGATGCTTTTGCCAGTAGTAGCTGTGCAGATAAAGTAGTGTAATATATTTGTGTTTGCGCTATAATAATACCAATATGTATTGTATATAGAGCCTATTTAATATATCCCAACAATTTTAGCATACTTTGTGGCGATTGTTCTTTGGCGTATAGCCAATCTTCGAGTTCGCCATCTTTGTTTTCTTCTACTACTATATGCTTTGGCGATGGTATCATACAGTGTTTTATGCCACCATATCCTGCTAATTGGTCTTGGTATGCTCCTGTATGGAAAAAGCCGATATACAAAGGTTCTTCGCCTTTGGCTTTGGGTATTTTGGGTAGAAATACAGCATTTATATGCTCTTCGGAAGTGTAAAAATCGTGACTATCGCAAGTAAGACCACCAAGGTGTACTTCCTGATATTCTTCGTCCCAATGATTTATGGGTAACATCAAGAATTTTTCGCCAATCCCCCAAGTATCGGGTAGAGTAGTAATGAAAGACGAGTCTATCATATACCAAATCTCTCTGTCGTTTTGCATTTTTTCGTCTAAAATACTATATACAACAGCACCTGCCTCTCCTACTGTATAAGAGCCAAATTCGGTATAAATATCCGGCACATCTACTTTGTTTTTCTTACATACACTTTTTATGGTGGTAATAATCTGATTAACCATATACTGATAATCGTACTCAAAACCTAAAGAATGCTTTATGGGGAAACCACCACCAATATTCACACTATCTAATTCGGGGCAAATCTTTTTGAGTTGGCAATATAAGTTTACTACTTTGTTGAGTTCGCTCCAATAATAAATGTCGTCTTTAATGCCCTTGTTCATAAAGAAATGAAGCATTTTAAGTTCAAACTTATTGTTGCCTTTTATTTTGTCCACATAAAATTCTAAAACATCTCTGTTACGAATACCTAAGCGCGATGTATAGAAGTCGAAAGTAGGTTCTTCTTCGGCTGCTATTCGTATCCCTATTTTTACGGGGTCTTTAGCTCTTATTAATCTTTTGTAATCTTCAAATTCGTTCTTATTGTCTAAGATTGGAATTACATTTTTAAATCCATCGTTGATTAATCGTGCTATGTTTCGGGTATATGGTTTTGTTTTAAAACCATTACAGATAATAAATGTTTCTTTATTAATTTTTCGCTTTTTATACAGCTGTTTTACTATTTCTATATCGTAGGCAAAAGAGGTTTCTAAATGCACTCCGTGCTTTAATGTTTCTTCTATTATAAAGGAAAAATGCGAGCTTTTGGTACAATAACAATAGTAATAATTGCCATCGTAACGATGCTTTTTTATTGCATCATTAAACATCTTTTTGGCTTTATTTACCTGCTGTCCTATTTTGGGCAGATAGGTAAGTTTAAACGGTGTGCCGTATTTATCTATTAATTTTTTAAGGTCTATACTATTAAATCTAAGGTAATTTTCCTCAACATTAAAGCCCTCTTGCGGGAAATGAAAGGTTTGGTCCACCAAACCGTGATAAGTATTGTTCATTTATCGGTATCTGTAAACGAATAAAAAATATTGTGAGCAAAAATATAAAATTGCAACTAAAATGATGTAATTATTTTTTTATGAATAAATAGTTGAGCAAGAGAGCAAACTTTATTGCTTATTTGGTGGTGTTAGCTTTCTGAAAAAAAACAGTAATTTTTAGTAGTACCATCAATTAAAATAAAAACGCCTTATTTACCATTTAAAATTAAAGGTAATACTCGGTAGTATCGGGAAAATAGAAATCTGTTTTACTTTTATTTCTGAGCCTTGGTTAAGATTACCATTTGCGTCTATGTAAATAATATAAGGATTGTATCTGTTATACACATTGTAAATAGAAAATGCCCAATTGCTTTTCCATCTTTTTTGAGAATCTGGATTAGGTGTCCAAATTGCGGATAAGTCTAATCTGTGATAAGGGAAAATTCTATATTGATTTATTTTACTAAAATCTTGTACCAAAGTCTGGTCTATAAAATACATACTTGTAGGTAAGGTAATGGCATTACCTGTGCCATATACAAATACGGTAGAGAATGTCCATTTTTTATTAGGTTCGTAAGACAATACTACTGATAAATCGTGCCTTCTGTCGTACTTAGCCGGGAAGCGTTCACCAAAATTTAGTTCTTTAAACTCGCGCCAAGTCCAAGCAAGTGTATAGCCAACCCAACCTGTAAATTTTCCTTTGGTTTTGTTTACAAAAAATTCGGCACCATAAGCATAGCCTCTTCCGAACACAAAATCTAATTCCGTATCACGTATAACAGTAGGTGTGTAGCCACTTCTGTACTCTATTTGGTTTTGTAAATCTTTGTAATATAGCTCTACCGAAGTTTCTATATTATTATCAAAAAGGTTTTGAAAATAACCTAAAGAATATTGCCAAGACCTTTGTGGCTGCACTAATTGCGTACTTGGTACCCAAATGTCGGTAGGAAAAGTAGAGCCATTATTTGCTACTAAGTGTATGTATTGGTATGTTTTGGTTACTGCTGCTTTTAAAGAAGCAGATGGCGCAAGCTGAAAACGTAAGTTTAATCGTGGCTCTAATCCGCCATAGTTGGTTACTAACTCTCCGGATTTATAAACAGTACTGTCTGTTATATAATTGCCGGTAAATGTATATCCGGTGTATGGACCCACTTGACCGAACCAAGAGTAGCGTAAGCCTGCATTTACTTTTACTATTTCTCCTAAATCGAACTCATCGGAAACATAAAAACCCAATTCGTGTCCATACTTTTCTACCAAAGTTTGTGGATTAAATTCTATATCATCTGTACGCCCCGAAATTTGGTTAGGGGTAAAAGTATGGTAGGTATATACGCCACCAAACTTAAAATGATGCCCAAAATCGGAATAATAATCGAAATCTACTTTACCATTCCAATCTTGAATACCCGAAGCCATTTTAAAGAAAAGGTTGGTTTGTCCTCCTGCAAATTCAAAATTATAATCGTTATATACTCCGGTAACATTCATAAAAAGTTTTCCATTAAAAATGTGGTTCCAACGGAGCGTACCTGTAGCATTTCCCCAAGGCATATTAATTTTAAAATCGCTATCTTGGCTTTTGAAATTAAATACATCTCTACCAAAATATCCACTTAAAAATATTTTGTCTTTCGCACCAAAAGAATAATTGGCTTTTAGGTTAGCATCGTAAAAGTAATATCCTGTTCCCCGAGCATTTTCGTTTAAAAATGGTTTGGAAATCACATCTATATAAGTACGTCTGCCGGAGAGCATAAAAGAGCCTTTTTCTTTTTTTATAGGACCTTCTACTAATAATCTGGAAGCGATTAAGCCTAAGCCTCCGTCCACGTGGTATTCTTTGTTGTTGCCGTCTTTCATCGAAACATCTAATACAGAAGAAAGTCTGCCTCCATATTGTGCGGGCATACCGCCTTTAATGAGTGTAGCACTCTTGATGGCATCGGCATTAAATACAGAGAAAAACCCAAATAAATGTCCGGTATTATATACTACTGCGTCGTCGAGCAGTACCATATTTTGGTCGGGACCACCACCACGAACATAAAAACCGGTTTGTCCTTCGCCTGCGGATTGTACGCCCGGCATAAGTTGTATGGCTTTTAAAATGTCGGGTTCACCAAATACAACAGGAAGTTTTTTTAGTTTTTCGGTAGTAATGGTAATCGTGCCCATTTGGGTATTGGTTACATTAGCGTCTTGTCTTACCGATGTTATTATGGCATCTTCCGACACTTGTGCCTCATTTTCAGATAATTCTATATTTTGTGTTTTGTTTTCGGTAAGATTTACGGTAAATACGTTGTCTTTGTATCCTGCATAAATTACAGTAATAGTATGTGTGCCTTCGGTAAGACTAATGGAGTAAAAGCCATAAGCATTGGTCATTGTGGCTTGGTCTTTTGCTTGAATAGTAGCACCAATCATGGTTTCGCCACTTGCTTGGTCTTTTATATAGCCGCTTAATGTGTGTTTTTTTTGAGCTACAGCACTAAACGAAACTATTAATAGTAAAAAGAAAAAGGGGTACTTTATTTTCATTTGACAAAATTGTTTAAATAAATGCTCCTAATGTAAGAGGATCTCCATTTTTTAAATTTGTTGGCAAAGTTAATGGTCAGAAGAATATCGAAGGTAAAATATTTTGCAAAAATATAAGAGGATTTAATGTAACTTACTGCATTGTTATCTTTAATTAACACTAATGTAATATACAAGTGTTTTGGATAGTATATTTCAAATAAAGCATATTTTAACGATGCTGTAATTGTAACTTTTTATACATAGTTTATTGTCTTTTTCTAATTTGTTTTTATGGGTAAGTCAAAAAAAGTCTTTATATATTCAATTATATTATCATCAACATTGTCATCAAATTTTCGTGCAAATAAATTATTGCCTTGTAAAAGAAATTTAATATCATCTTTTGTAAATGTTTTTGGTCTTAACTTAATGTTACCATCTGGTATCCAAATAATTGCTCTTTTATCATCATTAATAAGTTTCCCGTTAAACGAGGTATTCATCAGTACTGTTTGAAAGAATGATTCATCGGCGATAAGCGTATTAGAATAATAATCTTCAAATTTTTTCGTTTCTCCACCATAACATATAAATTCACAACTTTCTTTTGTTAGTATCATCCATTGCCCTCCAATGTATGGTATCACATCTTTTAAATAGGCTCTTTTGCAGGGTATGTTATTAAAGCCGTTATCTGATTCTACATAATAGTTTTCTATTCGGTTCATTGTTTCAGGTCTTATCGTTATTTGGTTGGCTATTTTTATGAAATTATTACCTATATTGCGAGTTAGATACTCTCTTATTATTTTTTGTGATTTTAAAGGGTAATCTTGCCCACTTAAATTGATGAAAAAATCCCACTTTACATTTAACTTAAGTAAATATTTCATTCCATTTAGTTCTGCTTGAACCATACTATAACCTCCCCAAACAATATTTGTACTTTCTAAAATGTAGGTATTAGGAAAGTCTGTTAAAAACAAATCAATATCTTCATAACTATCAACGCTTATTTTCTTATCTAAATGAATTAAATAGTAATTTTCAGGGTGATAAATAGCTTTGAAAAGTCGTTTAAACTGTTTTGGAAAACGGTGTACCAAAATAAAATATGCAATAGTTGCTTGGCTTAGAATTGTATTTTCTATCTCCGTTCTCGCTTGTTTTGTACTAATGTTGTAGTCTGTCATATTGTTGTTTTTTTTGTTGAATTGTAAATCTTTTCTCGAATTTATTCAGTACTTCCAAGAAAAATTTATGATATTTTTAATTTAATAATTCTGAATAAATGCAATAACCTGATACTTTGATAACCTATATCCAACTCAAACCATTTTGACGCATTATTGGGTCGAGAAGGGTGCATATGATGGTTGTTATGATAAGCTTCTCCCCAAAATATTAAATCTATCGGAAGTATATTTTTGGAAGTATTGTTCATTTTAAAATTTTGGTAGCCAAACTTATGTGCCCACCAATTTACAGCTAAACCTTGTACCGATACCATCGCCACTGTAACAGGGAATAAAAGCCATTGCCACCAAGCAGTTGCCAAAAATGTGTAAATAACAAGATATATAACTACCCAACACAATCTGGATATTGGATTGTGTGCTATTTTGTCGAACGCGCGCCAATTAGGTAGATTTTTTTTATACTTATCCTCTACATCGGTTTTTCCGATATAGAGATTAAAATAATTGTTACGAGTAAGCCACATCATTAAGAATGGGTTGGGTTCGTTGAGTGGTGAATGGGGGTCTTCTTCTTTATCGGTATGTGCATGGTGTACTCTATGCATTAGTCCATAAGTATATGCACTTATATACGACGATCCTTGAGTTAGATAGCAACCAATATAAAAGAAACGCTCCCATGTTTTAGACATAGAAAACAGATTGTGTGCCGCATAACGATGATGAAATATTGATTGAAAAAATAAAGAAGTATACCAATGAAGTACAAAAAAAAGCAGAATAGCCATAATTTAGATGTTGAAAATGTAAAAAAAGACAACATCTGATTTTTAAGAGAGAGGCTGAATATAGGTAAAGGTAACGCAGTTTGCTTTCTAATCCAAAAATACCTAATGCTCTTTATGTTTTATAATATACGAGACATTGGATTGGGTTATACAAAATTTGGAAAAAATTATAGTGAAGAAAATATTGATATCTATAATTTTTCAAACTCTTTTTTAGCATCTTCCATAGATAATTCTGAAGCTAAATCTACAAAGTTTTGCGGATCGTTTAGTTTTGGTTTGGCGTGTTTAAAAAATGCCACTTTATTGTCATCAAAAAGCAAAAAAGTGGATATGTAAGACGCTTCTTCGGTACTAAGTGTATTGCTGTTTACAAACTTTTTGGCAATTTGTAACCTTTCGTTTTCGGTATTTGCCTTTTCCATTTGCGATTTTAGGGGTTTAAGTTTGGGGTATTCTTTTTTTACGGTAGGCATCTCTATTTCATTACTTATGGGTTCTTGTATTGCATTGTATTGAGGTGCAGTACTTCTGTTATCAATCGTTGTTATAATTGGTAATTCTTTTACTTTTTTCATTCTAAATTTTCGGGTATTTACATCTACTATACAATCGTATGTACTACCGGGTTCTAATTTTATTCTGCCGCTATACACTAAGTCGGCTTTTGCGCCGCTACCGTCGGAGTAGGTTCTAATTCTATATACTCTAATATCGTGTCTTTTTTTGGGTAGGTCGCCAATGGTTATGGTTTGTCCTACTTTTTTGTAATCTCTTTCATTGATATTTACGGTAAGTGGATATTCGTCACTCAATCTAATTCTAACTGTACTGCGAGGTTTGCCTTGTGCTGCTGCAAAACCGATAGTAAGTATAAATAATATGCTGTATGCAAATGCTTTTTTCATCTGTACATAATTTTTATGTGTGGTTAGACTATTAAAAGTACGGAAAGTTAAAAATTATAAAGTTAATTATTTTAGAGTAATGTGTACATATTTTATTTTGTGAAAAATACTGGTAATGGTAATACAATTAAAGTCTTACAATATTATTCTATTTTTGCTTAAAATATTTTCCTAAATCATTTGTCGGGCATCTATATACATATACCGTATTGTAAGCAGGCTTGCAATTATTGTAATTTTCATTTTTCTGTATCGCAAAAAAATAAAAAAGAATTATTGCGTGCCATTGCTACCGAAATGCAACTTAGAAAAGATTATTTGGAAGATAAAAAAATTAATACACTCTATTTTGGTGGCGGCACACCATCTTTGTTACAAGAAGAAGATTTGGTTTTTATCTGGCAAAATTTACAGAGACATTTCGATGTATCGGCATTATCCGAAATTACTTTAGAGGCTAATCCGGACGACCTAAATGCAGCATATCTGAATATGCTTCGCAAACAAAATATTAATCGACTAAGTATCGGCATACAGTCTTTTAAAGACACGGATTTACTGTATATGAACAGAGCGCATAATGCCGACGATGCCATTAATTGTATCACATTAGCTCAAAAAGCCGGATTTGAAAACATTAGCATTGACCTTATCTATGGTACTCCGGGATTATCTAACAAAGATTGGAAGCAGAATATAATAACTGCAATAAATACAGGTGTTACGCATTTGTCGGCTTATGCTCTTACAGTTGAAGACAATACTGCACTGCATCGCAATATCCAAAAAGGAATACAAACGGAACCCAATAATGAACAGATGGCAGAACAGTTTGAAATATTAGTAGAGCAAACACAAAAGGCAGGATTTAGCCAATACGAAATATCAAATTTTGCGAAAGACAAACAATATGCGCAGCATAATACAAGTTATTGGAAAGGCACGCATTATTTGGGTTTGGGTCCATCGGCGCATTCTTACAATGGTATAGGCAGGCAGTGGAATATTGCTAATAACACACTTTATATACATAATCTTTTGCAACAAAATACACTGCCCATTACAGAAGAAATGCTCAGTCTAAAAGACCAATTCAACGAATATATAATGATTTCGCTGCGTACAAAATGGGGTATAAATATAGAGGTGGTAAAAGAGAAATTTGGTACAGAAAAAGCTGCTCAATTATTGGTTTCGTTGGAGGAGTTAGAAAACAAAAATGATGTTTTTAGAAATGCAAACGACAATTATGTGCTTACCCATTCCGCCAAATTTTTCGCCGATGGCATTGCTGCATCACTTTTTGAAGGGTAGGGTAGTGTTGGATTTTCTTTCTATTTTAAAACCCTACATTCTGTGCGGCATTGGCTGCGTACCACGTGGAAGAAAACCATCTTCTTCTTTAGGTGCTGCATCTTTCATACTTGCACCACCTTTAAAGTAGCGTAAGTTCCAGCTAAAGGTCAGCATTACATATCTTGTAAGCACATTGCTCCTTGTATTTTGGGTATATAACTCTGTTACGAGTGGTACTATACTCGTATTTTGCCCTAATACATCAAATACCGACAGTCTAACTTCTGCCTGATTGTTCTTTAAAAACTTTTTACCTAAAGCCAAATTCCACAATACAAAATTTTGATTATACCCATCGGATAAACCTGTAAATAATTGATGGTTTAATTCGGTATTAAATACAAATCCTTTGTAGAAAATATAATTGAATGCAAGTCGAGAAGACTGATTTAAGAAGTTACTATTAGCGTTTGTATTAAGCGAATTGCGCACTATATTGTAATTAGAGTTTGTAGAAATGGTAAAGTCAATATTTTCACTAATATTACTACTTAATACCAATCCGCCTCCGAGAGAGGTATTATTGGCAAAGTTTTTCATATCGTTGATTAAGCCCGGTGTGCGCACATAACCTAAAGATGCATTTATGTTGAAGTTAGATTTAATAAACTTAATTGGCATTCCATAAGTAGAGAATGCACCAATGTTTAAAAATCCATTCATGTTTTGCGACTGTGTAAGTTGTGTACCTCTTGCTAAAGCTACATTTTCCACTACGGTATCTACATTTGCAATAATAGTGCTATTACCTACATAATCTTGAGTAATATTAGCTCTTAGCATTGCAAAGAAAGTAGAGCTTTTTTCGGGATTAGCAGAGCTGTACATAGAGCGTAAAGTATGCTGATACGATTGGTCTAATTTTGGATTACCCATTCTTAATTGCAATGGGTTACTATTATCTACTACATCTTGCAATTGTTCGACCGTAGGCGATTGTGTATTGGTTCTGTAAAACATTCTCCAATTTCTGTTTTTGGATATTTTATATCTAAAACGTGCGGTCGGCAAAAAGTTATTAAATGTTCTGTTGAGGCTATTGTCAAAAGGCAAAATTCTATTATTCTGTAACGTAGCGTATTGATAATCTGCTCCTATATTAAAGTTTAAAAGAGAATCGTTGTAACGGTAAGATAATCCGCCGCTTTGTGTAGTATAATGACTGTTAAAACTATTGCTCAACAATGTATCTAACGAATTGTATTCGCTCGCAAATCGGTTGTAATTGTAAGTTTCTTTTTCCGATTCACTAAACTGATAGTTTATTCTATATTGTATTTGGATGCCGCTTTTATTGCTTATTGGTTCTGTAAAGGTGGCATTAGAATTTATGTTCCAACCGTATTTATCCAAATGCGCTATTTGGTCTAAAGTATCGTTGAGCAAGTAATCGAGGTATGTGTTTTCTGCATAAAAATCACTATTGCCTAAATTATTATTAAAGCCACCATTATTCCATAAAGAAAAAGTTCTACCACGCTTTTTAAATCTTTTGCGGTACATTAAGCTTGCAGATGTATTATATCCTTCTAAATTAGAATTAAATGTATTAAGCGTTCTGTTTAGCTCCGATGTGCCATTGAGCATAGTAGCTCCATTAAGGTCAGAAACTCCTTTATTGGTTTGTGCAGAAAAATTAGGGATAAAAAGAATGGAGTTAAAAGAGTCTATTTCGTAGTTAAGACGAAGATTAACTCTGTGGTTGAAATTGTCGGAATTGGAGATGCTGTTTTGATTATATGTCTGCCCACTTTGGCGTTCTGTCACAAATTGTCTAAATACATCTTCGTTTGCATTATTATTAGAGTTATTGAAAAAATAACTTCCTGTTACATCAACTTTTTTCAACCATTTATCAGAATAATTAAAGCCAATAGCATTAGTTCTTGAAATTCCATTTCTTTGGCTAACCATAAAATCTGATGCGCCACCGCCTCCCATTCGACCGCCGCCGCCACCACCGGGACCTCCACCTCCTCTTCTGCTATTGCTACTTGCTACACCTACTAAGTCTTGCGATTCAAAATTTTGGATATTTATATTATTACTCAAACCAATAAGGCTAATTCTTCTACTGCCTTCAAAATAATTAATATTACCTCCGATGTTATATACATTTTCGTAACCGTATCCGGCATACACTCTACCAAAAACACCTTGCCTTCTATCTGCTCTAGTAATGATATTGATGGTCTTAGTGGTATTTCCATCATCGAAGCCCGAAAATTGCGATTGCTCACTTTTTTCGTCATACACTTGTATTTTATCTATTATTTCTGCTGGTAGATTGCGTAATGCCGCTGTAGGGTCATCGCCAAAAAAAGGTTTTCCATCAACCAATATTTTTCTTACCTCTTCGCCCTGAGCTTTAGGAGTACCACTACTCATATCCATACCGGGCATTTTACGGAGCAAATCTTCTGCATTAGCATCAGGATTAGTTTTGAATGCCCCTGCATCGTATTGTGTGGTATCGTCTTTTTGCTGCACCGGAATACGCTCTCCTTTAATTATGGCATCTTTTAATTGTTGTTCCTCTTCAGACATTTTAAAATCCCCTAATTGTATTGGAGAAGCAGTAACAGTAATGTTTTTGGTAATGGTTTTAAAACCTATGTATTCTATAACAATTTTATAATTACCCTCTTCAATCCTATCAAAAGAAAATTCGCCATTGACATTGGTCATCGTGGCGCGCAGTATTGTTTCGTTGGGTAGTAAAATAGATACATTTGCACCTATTAGTTCTTCTCCTGATTTGTCTGTAACCTTACCCGATACAGAAGTTAATTCGGATTGTGCTTTAGTGTAAAAACCTTGAAAAAGGAATATAATTGTTAATACTACAACTTGCAGCGTTTTCATTTGTAATGTATATTTTTGGGAAATTTATTGTCAAAATAATCGGGCTTAGACTTTGGCAAAGTTGGATAGTTTAAGGTAGTTAAAAAAATATTTTAACTAAAAATAATGCAAAAGTATATTCATAAAATTGTATTATAATGCTATTGTTTAATTTGTTTTGTGCTACAATAGGAAAATAAGTGTAAATTGAAATTAATGCAAAATATAAAAACAATTCCTTGTTTATCTTTGAATGTTTTAATAATAAAATACCTTTGCACTCAGCTTGAATAACAATCGGATTAATGATACCATCTGATTACAGAATAGAATGTTTCAATGAAATTAGCGAAAGAGCTTTTACGTACAGAAATAGAAATATTTGAAAAAAAATTTGCCTCCAGTACAGCAAGTAACAAAGCCTTGTTGGACAGGATTATGCGGTTTATTATTAAGCGCAAAGGCAAACAAATAAGACCAATGTTTGTGTTTCTTGCCGCCAAAATATGTGGCGAGATTCAAGAACAAACCTACCGTGCAGCTTCTATGATAGAACTATTACACACCGCCACGCTTGTACACGACGATGTAGTGGACGATGCCAATATGCGCAGGGGTTTTTTTTCGATTAATGCACTTTGGAAAAATAAAGTAGCAGTTTTGGTAGGCGATTACTTGCTCTCTAAAGGCTTATTATTGAGTATTGAAAATGACGATTTTAAAATCTTAAAAATAGTATCTACCGCAGTACGTGAAATGAGTGAAGGCGAAATATTACAAATCGAAAAAACACGTAAATTAGATATTGAAGAAGACGTATATTTTGAAATTATAAGAAGTAAAACGGCTTCATTGTTAGCATCTTCTTGTGCCGCCGGAGCTTGGTCTTCGAGCCAAAATGAAAACCTTACTGAGCAATTTAGATTATTTGGCGAATACCTTGGTATTAGCTTTCAGATAAAAGACGACCTTTTCGACTATGGCTCAGATGCAGTAGGTAAGCCATTAGGAATAGATATTAAAGAGAAAAAAATGACTTTACCGCTTATATATACTCTCCAAAATGCAGATAAAGCAACCAAAAACAAAATTATCTATATCGTAAAAAACGAAAATACCAATAAACAAAAAGTAAACGAAGTAATAGATATTGTAAATAAAAGTGGCGGTATAGAATATGCGCAACAAAAAATGTTGGACTACAGAAATAAAGCAATGGAAATACTTTTAAATTTCCCCGACACTCCCGCTCGAAAAGCAATGGAAGAACTTGTAAAGTATATTACTGATAGAAAACATTAAATACATACAGAAGTTAATACGCAATTTAAGTTTAAACAATAATACTGTAACCAAGATGACTTTACAGTTTAAGTGTAATGTTCTTTTTTTGCGTTTAAGGCACATTCTAAAATTCAAACAACCCCAAACCACCTGAAATATTTAATAAATAAAGCGGTTTGAGGTTATTGAGCAAGCCTTGCAAATATAGGCTTTTATATTTTATTGTAATGTATATTATTTGCTATTAAAGCGCAATATCGGCACTATCATTTCTTCTAAAGACACTCCTCCGTGCTGAAATGTATTACGGTAATAATTTACATAGTAATTGTAATTATTAGGATAACACAAAAAAACATCTTCTTTTGCAAAAATATATTTTGAATTTACATTAGGTTGCGGTAATCCGGCATCGTGCGGATTAGTAATAGCAAATACATCTTTTTCTTCGTACTGTAGATTACGTCCGTGTTTATAGCGCAGATTGGTAGTTGTAGCCTTATCGCCCACACATTTACTTGGCGATTTTACCCTTGTAGTTCCGTGGTCGGTAGTAACGATGAGCTGTATATCTTTATCTGCTATTTTCTTTAAAGCTCTATACAATGGCGAATGCTCAAACCAGCTCAGAGTAAGCGAACGATACGACTGCTCATCTCCGGCAAGCTCTTTGAGTACTTCCATTTCGGTGCGTGCGTGCGAGAGCATATCCACAAAATTATATACAATAACGGTTAGGTCATTTTTAAGATAATTATGGATATTATCTTCCATTGCTTTACCGTTGTCGTTATTAGTAATTTTAAGGTAATCCCATTTAATATCTTTAAGATTTAATCTTTTTAATTGTCCTTCCAAAAACAGTTTTTCGTAGAGGTTTTTTCCACCTTCTTCGTCATCGTTTTTCCACTCTACGGGGTACCTTCTTTCTATCTCTACGGGCAGCATACCGGAGAATATAGAATTGCGGCTATATTGTGTAGAAGTAGGTAAAATGCTGTAAAACATTTCTTCGTCTTGTAATCGGAACGACTGATTAAATATCGGCTCTATAACTTTCCATTGGTCGAAACGGAGATTGTCTATCAACACCATAAAGGTTGGTTTGCCTTTTTGGATATATGGAGCTATTTTTTTCTCAAAAAGATTGTGCGAGAGTAATGGCGCATCTGCAGGTTTATTTTTTATCCAATCTATATAATTTCGCGAAATAAATTTGTAAAATTCTGTATTGGCTTCTTGTTTTTGGGTATTAAAAACTTCGAGCATTTCCGGGCTGTCGCTTTTACTCATTGCTACTTCCCAGTACACCAATTTTTTATACAAATCTTTCCATTCTTCTACATTCGGGTTGTCGTTAAGTGCCATAAAGAGGTTACGAAACTCCTTTTGGTAGTCGGTGGTAGTTTTTTCCGAAACCAATCTTTTGCTATCTACAATCTTTTTAAGCGAAAGCAAGATCTGATTAGGGTTTACAGGCTTAATAAGATAATCTGCAATTTGCGAGCCGATGGCTTCTTCCATTATAAATTCGGCTTCGTTTTTGGTAATCATCACTACCGGAATGGTAGCTTTAATTTCTTTAATTTTAGAAAGTGTTTCTAAACCGGTCATACCCGGCATACTTTCGTCGAGGAAGATTACGTCGGCGGAGACTCCTTCTTTAAGTTGTTCTATTACATCGTAACCATTTGTAAATTTAGATACTTTATATCCTTTGTTTTCTAAGAATATGATTTGGGGCTTGAGGGATTCTATTTCGTCGTCCACCCACAGAATATTTACTTGCATATTAAGTGCTTATATTTTGTAAAAAAATGATGAAAAATCAGAACCTAATTACTATCCCTTTTGGGCTTTTGTATTTATGGTATGCTGAAAAAAAATGTAGAAGTGTAAATATAAATATGCGAGTTTTGATGTGCAAAATACAGAATAATTTTAATTGAAAAAAAAGTTATTTAATTATTGTACAAATTAACAACAAACTAACGTAACCTTAGAAAGAAACATTATTATTCCGATATAAAAAAATGTAATTCATATTGGAATAAGAAAATGCAATAACATAATATTAATCCATCTTTATAGACTTTGGTGCATAAATTAGCAGTCTTAATAAACAAAGAACGTAACAATATTTAAAATTATGAAAGTAGTAATAGCCGGTGGAAGTGGATTTGTAGGAAAGTATATCGTTTCCTTGTTAGTTAAACATAAAATAGTACCTATAATTTTAACTCGAAATAAGTCGAGTATTATCAATAATATTCAGTATGTTCAATGGAATGCATATAACAAAACAGTTGATACTGCTAATTTACCCTTATTTGATGCAGCTATAAACCTTTCCGGTGCAGGTATAGCAGATAAGCGTTGGAGCGCAAGTCGTAAAGACGAATTATTCAATAGCCGTATAAAAACCACAAATTTTCTAATTGAAATTATTAAACAACATTCCCCACAATGTGCGACTTTAATAAATGCTTCGGCTATAGGTATATACGGTGCAGATAAAGAAAACCAATCGGCGGGCTACACAGAAGAAAATATCCATTCTTCGGGATTTATCGAGCAACTTAGTAAAGATTGGGAAGCAGCAGCTTTACAAGCAAGCTCTTCTCTTAGGGTAGTGTTATTGAGAATAGGAATAGTTTTGGGTAAAGAAGGTGGAGCTTTTCCTAAATTTTACAATCCGCTTAAATTGGGGATAATGCCCATTTTAGGAACCGGTAAACAAATTATTAGTTGGATACATGTAAAAGATTTGGCAGCACAATTTATATATGCTCTCCAAAACGAAAAAATGCAAGGTGCATATAATTGCGTAGCACCTTATCCTGTAAGCAATAGAGCGTTAATGCAGACAATAGCCAAAGTAAAAGGAGGAATTGCCATACCTGCTCCTACACCTTCGTTGGTGCTGAAAATAGTAATGGGCGATATGGCAGCCGATATACTAAAAAGTACAACGGTTAGTGCCGAAAAAATTATTCGGTCGGGCTACAATTTTCAGTTTCCAAGTATTGAAGATGCTGTAACGGATATAATACAGCAATAAATATATCTCATATTGGTTTAATTGAAAAAAACTAATAAAATGCTATGTGCATTACGAACGGACAAGTTATCTTCTGTTGATAATATTAATATTGGCTGTCCGATATATTTTGTAGTTTTGTCCGTAATATGTTTGGAACTTAAAGTACAATACAATTTTAAAGGGTGGTTTTTATAAACCACCCTTTAAAAAATTTGTTTCAGACAGCAATAATTAATAATAATAAAACAGCAAAAATGTTTCCCGATTTTCAATATTTATTTCAATACCTATTTAATATAAATGTGCCACAACTCAGCATTGCCAGAACATTTGGTTTTTTTGTTGCGTTGTCTTTTTTGGCAGCTGCAATAGTAATGGTAAAAGAGCTAAAACGAAAAAAAGAAGATGGCTTGGTGCAAGGCAAATTAGAATTACACGAAATTGGCAAACCAGTTAGCGCAGTAGCCATTCTGTTGACAACTATTATTGGATTTGCACTTGGGTTTAAATTTATAGGTTTAATAACAGAAGCCTCTAATAATGCTGTACCAGACCCTATAGCATATTTTACTTCTTCAAAAGGTAATTTAATTGGAGGAATTATATTTGCAATTATTGCTTTTGCAATAAGATTTACCGATAAAAAGAAATCAGAAAAGCTTAAATATCGGAAAGAAAATGTAATGGTATATCCGCACGAGCGTATTGCAGATATGCTATTTATAGCTGCTATTGCAGGGTTTGCGGGAGCTAAAATATTTAATGCATTCGAGACATGGGATAATTTTATACAAGACCCAATAGGTAGTTTGTTTTCCGGTTCGGGACTTACTTTTTATGGAGGGTTAATACTTGCCACCATAGCATTGTATTGGTACACAAAAAAGAAAGGGTTTTCGTTTAAGCATCTTTGTGATGCAGCTGCACCGGCACTTATATTGGCTTATGGCATAGGGAGAATGGGTTGCCAGTTTGCAGGTGATGGCGATTGGGGTATTTATAATAGTGCATACATTACACAAGCTGATGCCTCCTTAGGAGCAGCATCGCCTCCGGATTCGTTTCAAAGTCAGGTAGCAAAGTATCCTCAACAGTTTATGGAATTTGGAACAATAGATAACATTCGTCATGAGTATTATGCTGCTCCAAGTTGGATGCCTACATGGTTCGTAGCACAAAACTTTAAACACAATGTAAATAATGAAGGTATAAGTATAGAAGGGTATCAGGGCAATTATTCGCATGTATTGCCAGTAGCGGTTTTTCCTACTGCTATGTACGAAACGGTAATGTGTATTATTATCTTCTTAATTTTATGGAGTATCCGCAAAAAACTAAAATACCCTCTTCAGATGTTTGGAGTGTATCTAATATTTAATGGTTTAGAGCGTTTTTTTATCGAAAAAATTAGAGTGAATACCAAGATAGAATGGTTTTTTAATCTTACTCAAGCAGAGGTAATTTCCTTTTCGCTCATCATTTGTGGTATTGTGCTTTTGGTATTTAATAAAAAGATAAATAGGGTAGGAGCAGTTGCTGTATAGTTTATATGGTTAATTCATAATCACTACCATTTTATTTATTCTATTCTTTCCATTAAAATTATTTGTACAAAATACATACCATTGCATATACTATATAAAAGTATATGCACCGTACCGTAAGTTTTATTATACTGCGTTTAATAGCACTCTACCACTTATGTTTGAATGCTGATGTTTGAGATGGTAAGTTAGTTATGTCTATGTTAGTGTTTACAGGATTGGGTTAGATCGTTACCTTTTCTACAGTATTATTTATCCCCCAAAAAGTTTAATAGAAGTCTATTTCTACTGTTGGTCATTAGAGATTTAATGTCGCTATGTATTGTATTTTCATATTTTTATTTTGCATAGTACTTGTTGGTGTTTTTTGCAATTTAGTATAAGAAATACTTACAGTTATGTCAGTTGCCAATATAGAGTTTACCGATAAGGATTTACTGCTTGCGGAAGCATAATATTGCTATAGATGATGCCGGAGCAAATGAAGTTTACAGAATTTTGGGAGCATATCCCATTTCCTTAGCCAGGTTCTCATCGAGGTTATGATCCTCAAAACCATTAGATACACTACCTTAAATATTATTGGATACATTGAGAAAAATGGTAGTGGGAGAATTTTAAAATTGTTCTTACAGATGAAATGTAGAAAGTGGATATCCCAACTTTGGAGCTACAACTAAAACCTTAAACATCTCTTTATTATCATTGACTCATAAGTCTAATGAACTTTTTGGGTTAAAATTGCCATTGAGTTAATTTCTTTCTAATTTTGAAACCTATTTTAAAAGCTAAACAACAAATGCAAAACATAGCTGTAATGACATCGGGGGGCGATGCTCCGGGAATGAATGCTGCCATTCGTGCAGTAGTTAGAACTGCCGTTTATCATAACATAAAAGTATTTGGTATTCGCAGGGGTTATCAAGGAATGATAGAAGGCGATATTTTTGAATTAAATGCTCACTCAGTAGCTAATATTATTCAGCGTGGTGGCACTATTTTAAAATCTGCTCGTAGCAAAGAGTTTACTACTAAAGAAGGTAGGGAAAAGGCTTATCATCAATTACAACAAAAAGGAATAGAAGGCTTGGTTCTGATAGGAGGTGATGGCACTTTTAGAGGTGCTAATACTTTTGCAGAAGAATATCCAATAAAAGCGATGGGCATACCCGGTACTATAGATAAAGATATTGCTGGTACGGATTATACCATTGGTTTCGATACTGCGGTAAATACTGCTGTAGATGCCATTGATAAAATTAGAGATACAGCACATGCTCACGACAGATTATTTATAGTAGAAGTAATGGGCAGAGATGCCGGATATATTGCACTTAATAGCGGCGTAGCTTGTGGTGCAGAAGATATATTGGTTCCCGAAATGGTAACAGATATTCCAGATTTACTAAAAAGATTGCAAGATGATAAAAAGCGTAAAAGGTTAGTGCGTATAATCGTTATAGCAGAAGGAGATGATTTTGGAGGTGCTGTTGATTTACACAAGGTAATATCCGAAAAATTTACCGAATGGGATATTCGTACTTCTATTTTAGGACATATTCAGCGCGGAGGCAGCCCTACATATTACGATAGAGTACAAGCCAGCAGAATGGGATATGAGGCTGTGTTATCGCTTATAAATGGTCGCTCTTTAGAAATGGTGGGATTGCATAAAGGTCAAATTATTCATACCCCATTTTCTGAAACTATAAAAAAGCACGCTCCTTTGGATAAAAACATTTTGGAAATGGCAGCGATACTTTCTGCTTAAACTCAAATTATTCATCTACATAAGCAAAAGCATAATATTCTGTAATTTCCGCAGTTATGGTAATGTGTTTTGCGGGTAATGTTTTTTGTAAAGAAATATTAATACTTGAGCTGTCTTGTGTATTTAACTGAAAATCCACAATGGGTAGATGGTTTATATAATCCAATCCTTCTTGCTCGTAATACTTAAATGCAGCTTCTTTGGCACACCATGCCATAGTAAGTTTTTGTATATCATTATGGCAAAATGATTGTTCTTTTTCGGATAAAAACTTATGCTGAATGCGTTGAATTTTCTCTCTGAAAATCTGAATGTCTATTCCTAAACTTAGTTGCCTGCTAACGGTCGCAGCCACATAAGGGTAGGAGTGAGAAAGCGAAAAATGTAAATTAGTATTTGGCATAAATGGCTTACCCGATTGGCTTACCTGTATTTGTTGTAAATTAATTTCCGGAACTAATTGTGTGAGTAAATATCGGGCAGCTAAATGTTCTATTCTTTTTATCGGATGTATTTTTTCAGAAACTAAACCGGTTTGTGCAACAAAAAACGATTCGTCTTCGTCGATTTTCCATATAGCACAATCTGCACCATTGTTATTTTTCCAATGTTTTACTAATGACATAAAAAACTATTGCTGTCCGAGATAATTATTTATTAAGGGTGTTTTTTTAACCACCATTATATTGCTTTTGCAAATCACAATATAATATGAGCAAAACTACAAAATATCTTGGACTGCAAATTAAAACCAAACCTCTCTTTCAACTATTTTCTCGGAGACAATGAAAATGCAATAAAAATACAGATATGGTGTGCATTGATAGTTAATTTTCTATTGAGTGTTCTTAATATGTAAGTAAAACGAGAATGGAGCTTTTCCAATCTTGTAACAATGATTAAGCAAATGCTAATGTACTACATCAATTATTTACAAGAGATCCATAATAGGCATAGTTTAGCATTGTAAAACAAAGAAAAAACTATATTTCAACCATTTTTGATTAGGTGGCTTGCTTTTTTGTTTTTTACTATTTTGTAGCTGTAAAACATTGATTTTACCGACTAATACTTTTGTGCTTTTATTTACCAGACTACAATGAAAAATAATATAAACTGCCTTTTGTATTATGTACATTTGGAATAATGGTTTTTGTTGTTAATCTAATAGGAACTTATACTCAATCTAGCCATTTTCCCAACCATTAACTGTAAATGAGGCGTCTTGTATGCAAAACAAGCAAAATATGATACATAAACTCTCAGTTGCTTTAATTGTTCTATTTAGTATTTTTAGTTTTTCTGCTTTTTCTCAAGAAGCACAAATAGCTTTACAGCCTATTGAAAAAAAATGGAGTGCAGGTTTAAGAACCGGAGCATACAATCAAAATAATGTATTCCCCTTTCATTATAACGATAAAAACAGAACTATCTTTCATAACCAAATCTTCGTGAACCGCTATATTGGGGCAAAGAAAAAGTTTATGATAGAAACTAATTTGGGTTATGCAAATACTACAGCTTCTTTTGAAACTAAGTATAATGTACCTTTTAAGTCCTCAGAAGTAATTCAAATGAATAATATCAACTGGAAGGTAATAGGCAGATATAAGTTTGCACAAATAAGTAGTTTACAATGGCATCATTTTGTAGGTGTATTTACTGACGTAGAAAGTTTATTTTATAATATGCACTTCATTGTCGAAAGCAGCAGTGGTACAAATTATGGAAAAGGTAATTACCAGGAATATCATTTATATACTGGAATTGAGTATATGGGAAAAGTATATTGTAACAGAAAAATTTCTGTGCAATATGCAATGGCTTACAATGTAAATATGAGCAATTACATAGGTTCTGCAAGCAATATACTAAAGCCTTTATTTCAAAGACAATACGAAGGCAGTATAGGTATTGGGTATCATTTTAGATGATAAAATTAGTAGTGTTTTTTTTGAGTGCTATTGTTGTTTTTACTTTTTAAAACTATATGCCAATATTTTAAACTTTGCTCGCCATTTTTCCCAATTTAATTTTCGGGCTTCGGGTTCTTTTAAAGTGCCATTGTATGTTGCGCCCCTATTAAGGTAGTATTTGTTAAATGTAGATTGGTTAATGCCCCATTTCATCAGAAATTGTTTGCGCCCATTGTTTTTCTTAATACGGGTGGTTGTTTTTGTCTGAAAATGATAGACTCTGCTTTTAGCCACGCCTTTAAAAATTCTACAACCTGCTTGCCACATTTTCATAGAAAAATCATCATCGCTACTCATACCCGGGCTTAGTTCTATACTATAACCTCCGGTAATGTGCCAATATTTTTTATGTACTATTGTAGGGGGCCAAGTAGCGCCACTCCAATCGTTAATCGTTAAAAGATGATATTCTTTAAGTAATCTTTCTTCTTCAAAGGAATGTACATCGATACCGTAATTTTGTACTAATACACATTTGTTTCCGGTATCTCGCGGCTCTATCATAGTAGCAGAAAGCATAAAATTGTCCGTACCAATGTTTTGAATTTCTTGTATTAATGCATCGTCCCAATTGGGGCATACATACATATCGTCGTTCATATACACGATATAGTCTTGAGTAGCCAAGCCTGCTGCCATATTAACAGCTACGCATACCCCAACGTTTTGTGGGGTATAAGTGTAAAGAATGTTATTGTTTTTTGCCCATTGAAGAGTGCCGTCGCTGCCGTCGTTAATGTGTACAATTATCTGATGTTTATATGTAGAGTTTTTTTCGATACTCGATACACACAATTTTACAAATGCGAGATTATTCCAAGTAGGTATTATTATCGAAAACATTAATTGTACAGTATAATAGCCACAAAAGTATATTTTTTAGATTGTACGGTTTACATTTCCATAGTAGCTGCCATTTTGCGATATGCTTTAATAAATATAGCTCCTAAGTTACGATTAGGTGGTATGTAATCCTTGAACAAATCTCTAATATGAGCAGGACGAGATTCAAAATATACTCCTAATTCGTCCCAAAGTTCTAACCAATTTACATCTTTACCATTGGCTAAACGCGAATCTATTTTTTGAATTATTTCTTTATTTATATTTAATGCACCTACTTGTTTAGAAGAAATAATATGCGCTTCCGGCGAATTGTTTAATACCGTAGCCAAATTATGATAACCACCACAAGATCCTAACATTACTATTTTGGCAGATGCAGTAAGATAGGATAGGGTAGTGGGTAGGTAATAACTATGTCCTCTGTGTATTACCACTGTAGGATTTATGTTGTTGTCCATTAAGTAACTCAATAATTCTTTTTGGGCAATTTCATCTTCTCCTTTTTCTTCCGGTAATGGGCGATTGGCATAGATTACTATCGGATTTTTTTCGGCAGTAGAAGTTATGGTACTCCAGTATTCGTTGGTGGATATTTTCCATTTATTGTTTTTGAATAAGTTGATGTAGTCATTATATGCAGTCTTACCATCATCATCGCCATAGAAGAAAGAAATTTCTACTACTTTTCCGTCTTTATCTACAAGTCCTGAATAGGGTACATACATAATAGGTGGTATAAATTGGCTTAATTCGTTGTTCATACTTTCCGGATTGTTTATGGTTGCCAATATGGTACTTAATAAGCCGTATATAATAATACCTTTTTGCCTTTGGTCTTTATTGCTTAATTCGGAAACTCGCTTATAGTTATTGATAACTTCGTTTTTAATAAAAGCGGTAATTTTTTCATCGTGGATACTACCGTAAGCATCGGCTACATCTACGGCTCCTTCTACATCATCGAAACTGCCTTTTTCTAATCCAAAAACAAACTCTGTTAATAAAGCATTTACTTTATCTTCTTTCATAGATGCTAAGAAGGGGGTAAGTGTATTGTATCCGGCACTCATTCTAAGGAATGTACGGAAATGGTATTTTTGTACCGATTCTAAAAATTCGTCTCCTGTTTGTGGCGCCATTTTTTCCATCATTCTTTTAAACATCCATACGAAGCTACTTGTGTAAATTTCGTCTTGTCCACCAATCATTAAAAAATATAAATCTTCTGCTCTAAAATTCATTAATGATTTATAACGTACAGGAGCAGGGCTATTATGTAGGTCGTTTACCAATCGTATGTATTTTAAACCTTTGTGGTGCATTTCTTGGTCTATATTGTATGCTCCAAGCGTTTGGTTTTTCTTTTTTAAATCTACTAATGCTTTGTAGTAATTTTCGGGATTTTTAGTAATAGCATCTATTTCTTTTGCCGTAGTATTTCCATCTTGTATTTCTCCCAAAAAAGGTAGTACCATCCAAGGCTCTTTAGCATTATCTGCAATATCTACAATTGCTTTTACTAATGGGTCTTTGTTTCTTCTTACTAATGTACTTAGGCTACTTGTCGAAAGAGCATATTTTAATATAGTACCCGGCACTACTTTAGCTGCCGCAGCTACTATAGGGTCGGCATAAGGTTCTTTGGCAATGTCCGAAATTTTATTAATCATTAATTCCGGTTTTTGTGTACCTACTACGGTATAAACGTGTGCTTTGTCGTTAGGGTAATCGCTTAATAAATCCGAATTGTCTAAAGTGTAGATATTGGCATTCTTTTTTACATATTCGCTTACTGTTTTTTCTTCTCTGGCTATTATTAATTCTTCGAAATTGCTGATAATTCTACGGGCATACAATATGTCTATTTCTTCAAAATTTTTGGCATTTATTTTTTTCAATGTATTTTCTAATGCCCTATGGTACATTATTTTAGTTTGGTTTTCTGCTTCTGTATTTTCGATATGTATTTTAACCAAGGGTACTTGCTGTAATAAGGTCTGAGTTAATATTTTACTGATAGCAGTATCTTTTACGGTTATTTTATTGTCTAATTTACCATCTTTAAGGTCGGCTGCTTTCACTTGTCTGTCCACATATTCTGCAAACAATGCTCTTTGGGTAGGTATGGGTTTTATGAGCGTATCAATCTCCCAAGCTTTTAATTGTTTGGTAGTTGTTGTTTTGTTTTTCTGTGCAAAAACAGATGCGTTTAACGACAAATTTAATAGTATAATGGCGCAAAAGACGGTAAATCTCATTGAATGTTAGCAATTAAATTAATAATCAGATAAGTTACTTTTTAATCTAGAATTAAAACGCAAATGTAAAGTCTATTATTGGATTTTTGGGTTAAAAATGTCTAAACAAGCCATAGAGAAAACAAATATACAGTTGTGCATTGCTTATATCGACACATTTTTCCATTTACCTTTTCTGAAAAACCAAATGGCAACTAAAGCGTGTAGAGAATGGCAAATAGCTACGGCAAGAAATACACCGGTAATACCCATTGTAAATACTATGGCTAATAAGTAAGCTAATGGTACTTCTAACAATAGTAGCATTATTATATTGATGTACATTGGTGTTTTGGTATCTCCGGCTCCGTTAAAGGCTTGAATCATTACCATTCCTATTGCAAAAAATACATAGCCTAATGCTACAATGCGCAAACCTTCTGCTGCAATTTTTTGGACTTCAGCATTATTAGTAAACAATCCGGCAAATGTATTACCGAATGCTATATACAATATTGTAATTATGGATAGAAAAATGGCATTGTATCGTGCTACTAATTTTACAGACAATACGGCACGTTGTGTTTTTTGCGCTCCAAGATTTTGTCCTACCAATGTAGTTGCAGACGATGCTAATCCCCAAGCGGGCATTAGGCTAAATATTAATATTCTAAAAGCTATAGTGTAGCCTGCTACTGCGGTGTTGCCAAATTCAGCAATAATTCTGGTAAGTATTACCCACGAAATGGAGTCAATTACAAACTGCCCCATTCCTCCGGCAGATACTTTTAAAATACTTACTATTACTTTCCATTTTATTATTATGTTTTCTCTTAAAATTTTAAGTTTGTGTTTGCCGTTGAATAAATGGTAGAGTTGATATAAAACTCCCATAAATCTGCCTATGTTGGTTGCCCAAGCAGCTCCTTCTAATCCCCAACCTTCGAAACTTCCAATACCATAAATAAATATTGGACACAAAATAATGTTGATACCATTGCCAATCCACAAACTCCGCATTGCTAAATGCGCTTGTCCTGCACCTCTAAATGCCCCATTGATTAAAAATAATAGCATTATAGCTAAGTTGCCACCCATAATAATTTGGGTATATTTAGTGCCAATTTCTAATACTTTTTCGTCAGCACCCATTATGCTTAGCAAATCTTTGGCATATACTATTCCTAATATACCAAATACTACCGAAAAGACTATGCCAATTATTATTACCTGAAAAGTAATATTTCCTGCAGATTTGTATTTTTTCTCCCCAAATCTACGTGCTATAAGTGCAGTAGCAGCCATAGCAATGCCCATACATACAGAATATACTATTACTATAATAGATTCTGTAAAACCTACCGTAGCTATTGCAGCTTCGCCCAATTTGCCAACAAAAAATATATCTACTACCGCAAATAAAGATTCCATTATCATTTCCAAAATCATTGGAACGGATAATAGGAAAATAGCAGACTTGATGTTAATTTTAGTATAGTCTTTCTCCTTACCTGCAATAGCTTCTTTTAATGATGACCAGAATGACATAGGTTAAAAAGTCTAAATTCAAAAGTAAAAATGCAAAATTTTAATACTGTAACATTGAAATGCTTTGCTTAGAAATTCTTTTTTATAATTTCACATTAGTATTAATGTAATTTTTTGTAAAGTTTAGGTTCGTACAATGTGCACGCAAAGAAAAAAGGGTATAGTTAAATTAAAATAGATTTTACAATTTACATAAATAAAATAAATCCTTATCTTTTTAATTATCAAGTTTGACAACTTTTTAAAAGTTGTCAAACTTCTACGAAATCAATACTAATTTAACAATATCAAAAAAAAGAGTAAATATATTTGCTCTTTTTAGAATATAAATCACTTAATTTAAAAATAACATACTTCGACTACTTACCCCAACCGTCATCAAATTATCAAATTATCAAATTATCAAATTACCCAATTACCAAATCATCAAATTATACCCAATCTCCCTTATTTACCCGATTTTTCTTTTGCGTAGGCTTCGTTCAATCCATTTACTACGTCTGCTGTAATATCGTAAGCAGTATTTACGTGCAGAATTTGGTTGCTTGCTTTGCTATAAGAAAGTATAAAGTCGTATTTATTGTCTTTGTTGTATATGGCAAGAAAATCATCAATGTATTTTTGGTATTGCTCCTGAAATTTATCTTGCTTATCTATCATTTCTTTAGCCGATTTGTTTCTTTTTGTTTCAATATTTTGCTCCATACCTTGTAGCTTTGTGCCTAATTGTTCGTACTCTGATTGGGTAAGTGTACCGGCTTCTGCTTTCTTTTGTGCTGCTAAGCGTTCGTTCTGATAGCCTTTAAACATTCTTTCAATTTCTGCCTCTGCTTTTTCTGCTTCGCCTTTAAGTAGTTCTCTGTTAACTTTTACAAACTCAAACTGGGCATCCATACTGTCAATATTAATATAAGCTAAGGTTACAGGAGCTGCTATTCCCTCTTCGCTTTTAACTTTTACATTATTATTATTTACAGGAGCATTGTTATTGGTGTTTTTACAAGCACTTAAATAAGTTATGCTTAGTGTTACAAATGATGCTAATATTAATGGTTTGATGTTTGTGATTTTCATAAAATTATTTTGACTAAGATTAATTGTTGTTTTGCTTTTTTTTAAGTGTTAATGGAGGTTATTTATTTCTTTTTTGCCCCTGCTTGTTGTTTTTGCATTTCCTCTAATTTTTGTTGCCATTTAGAAGTAGCCTTGGCAGGGTTTTTCTTGTTTTCTTCTATTTTTTTCAAAATCTTTTCTTCATTAATAAAGAATTTTTGAATAACAAATTGCTGTACAATGGAGATTAAGTTAGAGAATGTATAGTAAAATGTTAGTCCGGCTGCCATACTGTTAAACCAACCTAAAAACATTATCGGCATTATATAAGGCATATATTTTAATGCAGGATTATTCATTTCTTGACCCGATGTCATATTCTTATTGTACAGTGCTAAGAATAAACTCGTAATAGTCATTAGGATAGTAAACAAACTTATGTGATTGCCATAAATAGAGCTAATACCCCAAATCTCTGTACTCCAACTGAATATACTATCGTAAGAAGACAGGTCGTCTGCCCATAAAAACTTTTGCTGACGAAGGTCTAAAGATGTAGGGAAGAAATAGTACATAGATAATAAAAAAGGCATTTGTAAGAGCAAAGGCAAACAACCGCCCAAGGGATTAACTCCCGCAGTTCTGTACAGTTTCATTTGCTCCATACCAAACTGCTGCTTGTTTTCTTTGTATTTTTCTTTTAAAGAATCTATTTCGGGTTTTAGTACACGCATTTTGGCAGAAGACAAATAGCTTTTGTAACTGAAAAACGATAACAACAATCTAATAATTAATGTAAGCAACATTATGGAAATACCTACATTGCCAATAAAACTATTGAGTACATTAAACAATGGTAAAATCATCCATTTACTAATGTATTTTACAAAGAAGAAGATGCCGAAACCTAAAGGAATCATTTCTTCTAAATCTATCTTGTAATTTTTTAATAAATCGTAATCGTTAGGACTTATTAACCATTTAAAGTTAAAAGAAAAATCTTGAGTAGCCTCTACCGGAATTTGTAAGAATGCAGTGTTTTGTCCTACATAAGTGGTGTCTTTATCTGGTACTTCCGAGTCGAAAGAGCCACCTTTAAAAGGTTTGTCGGCTATAATGGTAGAATTAAAAAAATGTGTTTTTACGGCATACCATTCCACACCTTTGCTAAATTCTTCTTTAGGAGTACGTTGTAATGTAAAGTAGTCGTGCTCTTTGTCTTCGTAACGATAATGCGCCTGAAAGTTAAGCCTTTCGTTTTTGAGCGATTTTTCGGTACGAAGTGCTTTGGTAGTCCAATTAAGTGCTATGGTATTATTGGCAGAAAACTCATTCTGAAAACCAATTAAACGCAGAGACACATTCATTTGATAACCATCTTCAGGTAATACATATCTCAATTGCACACTTTTACCGTCAGCAACATCGGCAGTCATTACTAATTCTTTGCTACCACCACCTATTTCTTTTATTTGAGGCGTAAAAAATAGCTCAGAGGTTTTAATTGTCTGTGTAGCATTTAACGGAAAAGTATATTCAAATTTGTTTTCATCACCGTTAAAAAGGTACAAATCCGTTTGCCCATAAGTTTTATATCCGGTAATATTGGCAGCAGAAGGTGCTCCACCTTTAGTGCTAAAGGTTAAATTTATTTTGCTATTGCTAAGTGTTACAGTTTCGTTAGTACCTCTAAAAGCATTAGGCACAAATGCCGAATCTTCGGAAGTAGCAACGAGCGATACTGCACCGTTAGTATCTTTAGTGCTTACTATTGGCGGAGGAGCTTGTGCAGCAGCTATAGAGTCATTAACTCTTTGTTGCTCTTTAAAAGCTTTATTTTCGTGATTAGTATAAAGAATGTAGCCGGTTCCTAATAATGCTAATAATACAAAACCTATAATCGAATTACGATCCATGAATATTTTTTTGTGAAAATTTTGCGCAAAGGTAGTTTTTTCAACCGTAATTCCATAAATAAGAATACCTAAATGGTTTCTAAATAGAATGTATTGTTAATAAATTGGGTATTTAATATTTATTTTTAGTTTTAAAAATGAAAGGAGGAAGCATTTAAACTAACGTATAGAAATATACATTAACTGTTTGTGGTTTAAGTATATAGGTATAAATCGTATTCGTATTTTTCTGTTTAGATTTCATACATTTGCCCTTTGAGTTGAATGCGTTAATTTATGAGCGCATTCAATTTTTAATTATTCTAAACCAATAAACAATACGTACAATGATTAAAAAACGCTACTTTGTAGTTGTGCTATTTTGTGCCATATTACTATGTGCAAATTTGTATGGACAACAAAACTCAGTATCTAACGCGCCTCAGCAGCCTACGGCGCAAATGCAAGGCTGGTTTACACATTACACATTTGAGGAAAACAAAGGTCAGGTACGCGGAGCAGATGCCTCCAAAGTGCGTTACACTATTCAGCAGCCTGGTATTGCTGTATTTATCCAATAGAATGGCATAGCCACCAGTACCATAAAGTACATACTCCCGAAGGATATGATGAAGCAATGCGCAGCCACAAACCATAGGATGATCTGTCCAAATTTTGGTAGTAAATGGTAAATGAACTAACATTGCGAACGGTCTCTATTGGACAAATGACAATCTGTAGTTTTTTTCTTTACCCTTATTCTCTTGATTAAAAAATCTTCAATTTAAGGTGTTTTAATGAATATTATGCAAACATAGGATGAGTATCAGGCATGGGATAATGAGCCATATAAAGGCGACAATCTTTACCGATTAAAAATAACCGATAACGATGGTAGTTATGCTTACAGCCATATCGAAAAAGTTTATCTTGTACAAGGAGGAAATGCAATATTTAGCGTTTATCCTAACCCTACTGCCGGCATATTTATTGTAGATGCAAAAGGAATAGAAACAGGAGCAACATTACACATTTACGATGTAATGGGTAGAGATGTATTTACTACAACTATTAACGAAGGTAAGAATACCATAGTTTCGGTAAAACTAAGCAATGGTGTGTATCAAATTAAAGTACAATATGGTGATAAAACTTTTATACAAAAGTTAGTGATTGAGTAAATGTAACATTAAAACCATAAAATTAAATGCAGCATTGGGCAGTGGAATACAATCACTGCCCAATGCTTTTTTTAGCGACATTAGACTGAGCAGCAAGCATCTTATCTTGATTCCTCTTTTTTTGACAAATATTGGGATTATTGGAAAAAAATAAACCAAAAATAGAATTTCAAATATTAGTTAAATAACATTACCTTTGCCGACTTAAATAAAAGAATACATACATTTTTTCTTATGGCAAGAACAGCAAGAAACAAACCTGGTACAGTAAATAATGCAGCCGGAACAGACGATGGCGAAAAAGTCATCAGAGACGTACAAGATAATTTTAAGAAAAACCAAAAGACAATTTATGGTGTCATTATTGGTTTATTTGTGTTAGTTGGCGGATATTTTGGTTATAAATATTTTATTCAAGAACCTAATAACGAAAAAGCAGAACAACAAATTTTCAGAGCCGAAAAATGGTTTGAGATAGATTCGCTTAATTATACGCTAAATGGCGATGGTAATTACCCCGGTGTACTTTCTGTAATTAAAAAATATGGCGGTACAGATGCCGGAAACAGAGCACAATATCTTGCAGGTATGAGTTATTTGCGTTTACAAGATTTTCCTAATGCCATTAAGCATTTAGAAAAATTTGACGGAAAAGGTACTCCATTAGAGTATTTGGCTTATGGAGCTTTAGGTAGTGCTTATGCCGATTCCGACAAAAAAGAAAAAGCTATAGAATTTTACAAAAAAGCTGCATCGAACGAAAAAGACGAATTTATTACACCTACTTACCTTTTCTATGCAGGAAGACTGTACGAAGATTTAGGTAAAATAGAAGATGCTAAGAAAATGTACTTAAAAATTAAAAAAGACTATCCGTATGCACAGCAAGCGAGAGAGATAGACAAATACTTAGCACGTGTTGGCGAATTGACGATAGATTAATTACAGTATCGATAAAACTTCTTATAAACTTCTGCAACCTTTGCAGAAGTTTTTTTATTGGTATAGCTTATCTTTACCTAATAATACCAAAGTAAAATTTTCATAAATGCTTTCTACAACTATACTCGACTTTCTTGCCGAACTTAATCAAAACAACAACAAAAATTGGTTTGATGCTAACAGGAAAAAATACGAACAAGCCAAATCCGATTTCGAAGATTTTGTAGAGAAATTAAGAATTGCTTTTTTGCCAATAGTACCTGGATTAGCGGACAAGAAAGCCAAACAGCTTACCTTTCGTATTTTTAGAGATGTGCGTTTTTCTAAAAATAAAAGTCCGTACAAAACCAATTTTGGCGCAGCATTTAGTAATGGTGGAAAAAGCGCACACAATGCAGGTTATTACTTGCATATAGAGCCGGGTAAATGTTTTTTAGCAGCAGGAATATGGCAACCAGAAGCAGAAGATTTAAAAGCCATAAGACAAGAAATAGATTATAATTTCGATGAATTTTATAATATAATAAATGACAAGAAATTTGTGAAAAATTTTGGCAAATTAGACACATCTTCTGCATTACAAAGACCCCCAAAAGGTTATGAAGCCGACAATCCGGCAATAGAATACCTCAAATTAAAAAGTTTTACAATAGGATTGCCATTAACCGACAAAAGTATATTGGATAAAAATTGCATAAAACAGATTTGCCAATATGGTTCGCAATTAAGCCCTTTTGTGAATTTTATCAACAAAGCATTAGGATAAACTTAATTTGTTGCTATAAATTTTTAGCACATTTGTGCAAAAAAAGTTACTTGGTTTTATGTTCAATTGGTTATTTTTGACATCTTAAAATTCTAAGCACTTAGATAAAATAGGATTTTAAAACGAAATATTAGACACCAATAATGTAATTTTTTAACTTAGACTTTTTAATTTTAAATTCACAATGCAACAAACAGCAACAGATTTTCAAATGATTGTAACAGATTTAAACGAAGGAATATTAACCATAACCATTAATCGACCCGATAAGATGAATGCCCTCAACAAAGATGTAATTCAAGAGTTGAGCAATGCATTGGACGATGTATATTCCAATAATGATATTAAAGCAGTGATGATTACAGGAGCCGGAAGCAAAGCATTTGTAGCCGGTGCAGATATTTCCGAATTTGTAGCTTTAAACGGCGAAGGTGGAGCTGCACTTTCTAAAAGAGGACACGATTTAGTGTTTAACAAAATAGAAAATTGCCCTAAACCTGTAATAGCTGCCGTTAATGGATTTGCTTTAGGTGGTGGCTGCGAATTAGCAATGTCTTGTCATTTTCGTACAGCAAGTGATACGGCACGTTTCGGACAACCCGAAGTTAACTTGGGCTTAATACCCGGATATGGAGGCACACAACGCTTAGTACAGCTTATTGGTAAAGGAAAAGCAATGGAACTTTTAATGACTGCCGATATGATAAAAGCAGATGAAGCCAAAGCATTAGGTTTAGTAAATCACGTATTTACTCCGGAAGAGCTAATACCGCAAACAGAAGCTATTTTGAAAAAAATACTCACTAAAGCACCTGTTGCAGTCAATAAAATTATAGAATTAGTAAACGAAGCCGCTACCGTAAGCCCTACTGGGTACGATAATGAATTGAAAAAATTCGGCGAATGTTTCGATACACAAGATAAAGTAGAAGGCATAGCTGCTTTCTTAGAAAAAAGACCCGCTGTATTTAACGGTAATTAATCCAAATAGTAAATATGACGATAGCCAACAACTGTAACGTTTGTTGGCTATTTTCTTTAATGTAAAAATTCATTCATCATTTATCCAAAAATAGTAGCTTTGTACTATGAAAACTCTGTTAATTATTATTTCAATTTTAATATCTGTACCATTGTTTGCTCAAAAAGCAGCAGAAAATACTGCCGTAGATGCCAATAAATCTGTTAAAATTATTGCAGACCCACGCTTTGATATGTTAGTAAATAAACCGACAACTACAACGAGTGGTGGGGTGCGCCAACATAAAACCAAAGGATACAGAGTGCAGATATATAATGGAAACAATAAGCAAGAAGCAATGGAAATCAAAATGAAATTTATGAAGGCGTATCCAGGCATTAGGTCTTACTTGTCATTTACAAGCCCACAATACAGAATAAAAGTTGGCGACTGTCGTTCGCGTGGTGAAGCAGATAGGCTCAAAGAGCATATTTCCGGCAATTTTAAATCCTCTATGATAGTACCCGATGAAATTAACGTAGGCACCGGTAAATCTGAAAACAAAGATGCAAACAATGAATAATTTCATTAAAAATATTGCCAATAATTTACACAATGAATTAGTGTCTATAAGACGACATCTTCATCAATACCCCGAATTATCGTTTCAAGAATACAAAACCGCCGATTTTATAGCGGAAAAATTAACTGCTCTTAATATTCCATTCCAAAGAGGAATAGCCGGAACTGGAATTGTAGCTATTATAGAAGGGAATAACTCTGAAAGTAAATGCATTGCCTTACGTGCCGATATGGACGCATTGCCTATTTTAGAAAAAAATAATACAGATTATAAATCCTTGAACGAAGGTGTAATGCACGCTTGTGGACACGATGTGCATACCACTTGTTTATTAGGAGCTGCATCTATCTTGAATCAAATAAAAGATAAATTAGAAGGTACTGTAAAACTAATATTTCAACCTGGTGAAGAAAAAGCTCCGGGAGGTGCCAGCTTAATGATAAACGAAGGGGTATTAGAAAATCCCAAACCAAATGCTATAATAGGATTGCACGTGTTCCCGGAATTGCCCGTAGGTTATTTTGGATTTAAGAAAGGCAAATATATGGCGAGTGCCGACGAAATATATATAACCATCAAAGGCAAAGGCGGACACGCAGCATTACCTCAAAATTGCATTGACCCCATTGCTATTTCGGCTACAGTAATTAGTGCATTGCAACAAATAGTAGCCCGTAAAAGTCATCCGCTAACACCTACAGTGCTTACATTTGGTAAAATAAGTGGCGGTACTGCTACTAATATTATACCCGACGAGGTAGAGATATGGGGTACACTACGCACTTTCGATGAAGAATGGCGACAAGAAGCCATTCGATTAATTAAAGAAATAACCCAAAATATTGCGCAAGCAAATGGCGCAGAAGCTATAGTGGATATTCCTCAAGGTTATCCTTTTTTGTTAAATGATGAACAGCTTACAGAACAAGTGATAGAAAATGCTCAAGAATATGCGGGAAAAGATTTTGTAACAGACCTACCAAAGAGAATGACGGCAGAAGATTTTAGTTTTTATACGCAAGAAATTCCGGGCTGTTTTTTTAGATTAGGTACTAATACCAATCATCAGCAATATACCATTCCGGTACATAATGCACACTTTGATATTGATGAATCTGCATTGTCTTTTGGAGCCGGTATGATGGCGTGGTTGGCTTATAAATTTTGATGGATAGAAAAATGATGTACTTATTACAAAGTAATAATCTCTCTGTATCCCGGTAGCTGTAACACAATAGGAATGAAGTTTTTGTACAATAAAGTATTTAGCAAGCCCTGTTTACACACAATTGTTTTTCTTTTTGATGATTATTGAATAAATTGTTCTGAACTATTCTCTTGCGTAGCAAAATTTTTACTTTTGCACTTAGACTTGAGATAACCCTTATCTTTACGTTTCAAAATTAATCTACAATAATAAAATGTCGAACAATATTATACAGAACAATAGAATTACGCAACTTTTTGAAATTCAGTATCCAATAATACAAGCCGGAATGATATGGGCATCGGGTTGGCAATTGGCTTCTGCGGTAAGTAATGCCGGAGGATTAGGCTTAATCGGTGCAGGTAGTATGTATCCCGATGTTTTGTTAGAACATTTAAAAAAATGCAAAGCAGCTACTAACAAGCCTTTTGGCGTAAACCTACCTTTGTTATATCCCGATATAGACCAACACATCAATCATATTATTGAACAAAAAGTACCTATTGTATTTACTTCTGCGGGTAATCCCAAAACTTGGACTAACATCTTAAAAGCAGAAGGTATAAAAGTGGTACACGTAGTTAGTAGCGCAAAGTTTGCCGTTAAAAGTGCAGATGCCGGAGTAGATGCAGTAGTAGCCGAAGGTTTTGAAGCCGGAGGGCATAATGGTAGAGAAGAAACTACCACGCTTTGTTTAATTCCGCAAGTAAGAAAAGCAATAGACATTCCACTGATAGCAGCAGGTGGTATAGCTACCGGAAGAGCAATGTATGCTGTAATGGCATTAGGAGCAGAAGCTGTGCAGGTGGGGAGCAGGTTTGTTTGTACTCCCGAAGCATCGAGCCACCAAAATTTTAA
>CAYUXT010000035.1:0-33740 GCA_964448955.1 uncultured Taibaiella sp.
TGAGTTACAAAAACTTTCTCTTTTTTTATATCGTTTAGGACGCTATTGGTATTTTCCCTACTTTTATATTGTAAAATACCAGTTAATATTTTACATTTAATTTATCAAAATGAACAAAATATAGAAAAGATAATTATCGCTTTTTTTTGCCGAAACAAAAAAGTATTTTATAGGAAAACTATATTTATCGTTTCTCCTATCGGGAGCTATGTCTATTGGATTAATTTCTTGCATAAAATATTACGATTAGGTGTGTTGTTTACACAATGTATTAATAGAGCAAAGACTAAAAATGCTGCTGAAGATGCGTGCAACAAAAAAGAATCTGCATTAGGAATAACTCACGAATGTAAAATAGTGAAGTAATTGGTCATTAATTTAGTACTTTTTTTGAAAATTAAGTTAAATTGCAGCAAAATATAGCCACATATTAAAAATAAAGTTTCATTTTTATTAAAATGGCATTAATTTTGCTACATCAATTAAAAAAAATAATTTAAAAAGATTATGAAAAACACAGTAATAACATTAGCTGCAGCATTTGCATTAGGTTTAGCATCTTGTGGTGGCGGTTCTAATTCCAATACCCTTACTCAAGAACAATTAGATTCTGCAAAAGCAGCATTTGATGATTCGGTTCGTTTAGTTGAACAAGCGAAAATGGATTCTATTGCAAAAGTTCAAGCACAAATAGCCGCTGATTCTACGCAAGCGTCTATCGATTCTTTAACAAAAGCAGCAAATAAAAAAGTTACAACAGTAACACAAAAACAAACAAAAAAACCTACTACAAATAACACTTCAAGTAATGTTGAAAACACAGCTCCTGCTGTAGTAGATGCTCCTGCAAAAGATGAAAAAAGTACATCTAACAGACCGGGTGCTAAAAATCAATCAAGCACACAATCGTCTTCTGCTAATTCTGAAAATGTAAAATCTACATCTAACAGACCAGGTGCTAAATAAGCAAACTATTTAATTTAATATACAAAGTGCAAGCCAAACATTGGTTTGCACTTTTTTAATGTATATTACTTACCCAATTTTAAACGAATAAATAATATTGCTTTATTTTTGCGTTCCATAAAAACTGAAATAAACAAATGAGCAACTTACAACAACTTATAGAAGCTGCATATACTGACAGAACTTTACTAAGCGACAAGCTATATCAAGATGCTGTAAGGACAGTAATCGAAGAAACAGATAAAGGCAGACTTAGGGTTTCTGCTCCCATAAATGGAGAATGGCAAGTAAATCAATGGGTAAAGCAAGCTATCCTTATGTATTTTGGTATTCAACAAATGCAAACTTGGGAGTTGGCACCTTTTGAGTTTTATGATAAAATGGAATTAAAGAAAAACTATGCATCACTTGGTGTACGTGCTGTACCACACGCAGTAGCACGTTATGGGGCATATTTGGCTAAAAATGTAGTATTGATGCCTTCTTATGTAAATATTGGTGCTTACGTAGATGAGGGTACTATGGTAGATACTTGGGCTACAGTAGGTAGTTGCGCACAAATAGGCAAGAGAGTACATCTTAGTGGTGGGGTAGGTATCGGTGGTGTGTTAGAGCCTTTACAAGCGGCTCCGGTGGTTATCGAAGATGATTGTTTTATAGGGTCGAGATGTATAGTGGTAGAAGGAGTAAGAGTAGAAAAAGAAGCTGTACTTGGAGCTAATGTGGTGCTTACTCAGTCCACAAAAATTATTGATGTGAGTGGAAACGAACCCGTAGAATATAGAGGCATAGTGCCGGCAAGAAGTGTAGTCATACCAGGTAGTTATACCAAAAGATTTAATGCAGGAGAATATGGTGTAGGTTGCGCCTTAATTATCGGTAAAAGAAAAGAAAGTACCGATATGAAAACCAGCCTTAATAATGCTTTAAGAGACTTTAATGTATCAGTATAAGTTGATAGAATATGCATAAAATAGTACAAAACGGATAAGCTGAATTTGTCGGTAATTCTGTCATAAAAAAGCACCATTTTTGACTACATTGCAAAATTTATCCAATCATTCTTCCGGCTTTTAGCTCTAAGTATTTATTTACGGTATCTATCGTAAGGTCTTGTGGTGTAGTAAGGATAGAGATGATGCCGTGTCTTTTGAGTTCTTTTACTATTAATTTTTTTTCATACACAAATTTATCTGCAATGGTATTGATGTAAATTTCTTCAATAGTTTTTGCTTGTTTGTTGCTCATTTCTTGCAACAGTGTATTTTGAAAAAACACTACACAAACCAAATGTTTCGATGCAAGTTTAATAAGATAAGGTAATTGTAATTCTAAATTGGGTAAGGTCTCGATATTGGTAAATAACAATAGAAAACTACGTTGCGAAATTTTGTGCAATACAGTAGTCATTAATGCTTCTAAAGAGCTATCGTTATAATCTGTTTGTTGGCTGTATAGGGTTTCGTTTATTTTATTGATTTGTGTGGGTTTAGATTCTGCTGCAAGTATATTATGTACAGTAGCACCATAAGTAATTAGCCCTACTTTGTTTTGGTGCATCAGTGCTACTGACGAAAAATTAAGTGTGGCATTAATAGCATAATCCAATAAGCTCATATCGTCAAAAGGCATTTTCATAGTTCTGCCTTTATCTACGATACAATAAATGCTTTGGCTTTTTTCGTCTATATAATGATTGACCATAAGCGCACCTTTGCGTGCTGTTGCTTGCCAATTTATGTTACGAATATCATCTCCAAGTACATAATCTTTAATTTGCTCAAACTCCATACTTACACCAAGCCTACGAACTCTTTTACTACCGGCGTAAGAGCTATTATCGCTTATTGCCATAAGACGGTATTTCTTTAAATGCAAAGCGGAAGGATATACTTGTACATTGGTTTCGGCGGCAATATTTATTCTTCTTTGAAAAAGGTTAAAGAATGTACTCACATACACAATTATTCTGTTAAATAAATAATCGCCCCTATTTACAGGTTTAAGAGCATAATGGATTTCTTCTTTACCACGAGCTTTAATTTTTTCAAAAAATCTAAAATCTCGCTTTTGAAACTGTATCGGAATTTCGTCTATTAAATTAATGTTTGCAGGAAAATTAAAATCGTTTTTTATAAATATAGCAACTTTGTTTTCTTCGCCAAGATGCCAACGGGGTGCAGTATTTCTTTGGGCTTGAATGGTACCATTAGTAAAAAAAAGTAAAACATAATCTGTAATCGAAAGCACAGTCACTATTAAAAAATAAATAATGGCGATATTCCATAGTATTTCTATAAAAAAAGACAAGAAAAAAAGGAAAATAGCAATTACCATAAGCCAGTACCAACGTGGCTGTATATAGCAATTAACGATTAGTTTTTGGAATATTCCTTTATCTTGCAAAATATAAATTGAATTATTTGAAAATTGGTTATGCTGCAACAAATGTAAGGCTCTATTTTATTTTTAAGAAACAATAATTCGATAAAAGGATAAATGTTAAATATTGCAAATGAATTGGTTGGGTGGGTTCCGTTTCCTAAATTCGCTAATCAGAATTTTGTTTTTGTTTAATTTTTTTAAGTTTATGAAAAAGATATTATTGTTTGTAATGAGCATATTTGTTTGTAGTGATTTTATAGCTGCACAAGAAATAGAAACACCAAAAGTGTCTAAAAACACTGTAGGTTGGCGCAGTGGTTTAGGGTTTAATTATTATGTAGGGTTGACAGACAACGATAAATTCACTCTTAATAATATCCCTTCTAATGGACAATTATTTATCAATAGAAATTTAGGTAAAAAACAAAATTGGCAAGCAGAGCTAACGCTTACTCATTTTATGGCAAAATCAAGTATTAATTATTTGTTTTGTGGTAATTCTCCTCTTATAGTGCAAGACAGAATGGTACATAGTTTTGCACCCTCAATATCTCTAAGACGTAAGTTTTTAAACATTAACGATCTTAATTGGAATCATTATTTTGGATTAACAACAGGTATAACTTACAATCGTTTTGTAATGACTTATTCTGAAACCATTGCACAAAACTCTCCTGAAAATAACTACATTGGATATTATTCCTCTGTTTTTACAGGCTTAGATTATGCAGGGAGTATTGGTATTTGCAATAGATTTTCGGTACAGTATTTATTCAATCTAAACTATTTTCCTATTAGGCAAGATTATCATCAAAAAGATATAGGGATAAATATTGGTGTGGGGGTAGGGTATAAGTTTTAATGTGATTATTCCATTTACACAAATTAGCTATTCTTTTTCTGTATAAAATTGTAAATCAATTTTGTTATTTTCTGTGCTTCTTCCGATAAATCATCAAATTTAATTTTTGATTCTTTTTCTTTGCTTTGAATAATTTTTGCAACACTCTGCGCAAAGAATGCTTTGTTAACTAAATTTTCATTGTCGCTTGATAAATATTTGGACTTAGTTTTTAAAGTAGAAAGTTCAATATTTTTGTTGATAAAGTTTGCTATATTTCCTTTTTTAGAAAGTGTAGGATTTGTATTTTTAAATTCTAAATTTTTGTTTTTTTCTATTGAGCGTAAAGTGCCTAAAATTATTTTTGGCGTAAGTGTATTCTCAATTTCCTTACAATCTAACTCAATAAAATTCTTCCCTAAATTTTTTATCAAACTATCTAACCTTTCTCTTTTTTTTCCTTTAGCATTATCATTGTCTGCAATAAGTATTACTTCTCCGCATAGCCTTTTGAAATTTATGTTTTTAATCAAATTTGTTTCGTCTTCGAGAAAGGAATAGTGTACAATATTAGCTCCTCCATATTCAAAAAAAGAATAGTGAATATCTTCTTTGAAAAGGATTGTTTTATCTTCTGATTTCTGATTAATTAAAAAGTCTTGATATAACCTTAAGTATTCTCTTATGTAAATTCTATCAGAAATTCCCTCTATCCAAATAGTGCAATTTGTTAAAAACATAGATGAATTTCTTGCGCCAATATGCTCTAAAATAGTGGTGTCAGGATTGTCTATATTCGTTATTTCAAATTTTTCTTCTTCTTTCTTTTCAAATTTATAGACAGAAATATCCTTGTAATCTAAGGTCATATCTAAAAAGTGATTGGAATGTGTAGTGAAAAAATATTGAAAATCCTCAAACCCTTCTGTTTTCAACAATGTTTCTAACAATATTCTTTGATAACCGGGATGCAAGTGTACATCTGGTTCTTCTATATAAACTTTTAATGTTTCCCCTTTTCTGAAAAATAAAGGATATGTGAGTATAATTATAGATTGTACTCCATCTCCCAATAGGTAAATCGGCAAATCACGATCTTGTCCTTCTATGTGCACATATACATTTTTTTCTTTCTCATTTGGTATTAAGGTTATCTTTTTGCTGTTTAAAAAATTTTGACTTAAAAATATTTCAAAGTCTTTAACATCGTTTCTGCCTTTTAAATTACCTAATAATTTATCCTTTAGGTCATTAAATAAAGATAAACCGGTAAAGATTAGTTGTTTATCATCCTTTAATCCTTTTTTATCAAAATAATCTTTTTTTGTAACCTCTTTATAGGTGTCTTTAAATTCGTTAATATTTCTAAGAGAACGTAAGATGGGTATGTATAGATAATTTGAATTTTCAATTTTATATGAATTGTCAATATCTATCTCTGTTAATAAATCATTTAATCTTGTAAATTTTTCAAAATCAGAATTTTTAGACACATTTATGATTATATTTTCTCTTCTTGTCCCATCTTTTATACCCATCAAATGCAACTTGCCCTCAGATATTCCATACTTTATGTGTACATCGTATCGAAAAGTAAGGTTTTTATATTCATCTATTTTTTTGAAACTCCAAAAGGTGGGCGGTCTAAAATCTGAAATCTGAAAATCTGAAATAGTTAAGTCTTTAGCCTCAGTTATCTTATATAATTCAACGATAAAATTGTTAATATCATTAAATTCATCAGATAAGTACATTTTTGAATTGTCATAAAGCTTATCTAAATTTTGAAAAAAATCTCTCAACAATCTACTTTTCCCACTATTATTTGGACCAATAAAAATATTAATCTTACTTAAATCATAAATGGCATCTTTTTCCTTACGAGTATTATGTTTGGGCGGGAGTTTATATTCATAATTTTTGGCTTCTTCAGAATCCAATTTAATTGCGTAGTACATTCTTGTATTTTTTAAAAGCTAAAAATAACAAAAAAATATAATTGTATCTAATTTATACTCTCTCTAATTATAATGTTGTTGGAGATAACTCCAACAACGGCGTTCGTCATAAATGTCAAATTACAACAAAAGGGAGCAAGTGTAATTTTACTTGCTCCCTTTTGTATGTCTTAAACTGAATTTATTTTACTCCCTACCTACACATTTTCTTTCATAAATACGCTAATGCTTTCTTTAATGTGGTCTATTTGCATTTGGTCTAAACCGTGATGGCAAGCCAATAGCATACCACCACGCATTACTTTGTCTGCTTCGGGGTAGCCGCCTGCTGTGCTTTTGTGTGCTACATTTTTAAAGCCCGGCTGACGCAAAATATTTCCTGTAAATACGGTACGGGTTTGTATGTTTCTTTTTTCTAAAAATATTTGTAAATCTCTACGGATAAATGGCGCACTTTCTCTTACCGTAACCGCAAATGCCAACCAACCGGTACGTGAATTGGGCAACTGGCGCGGCAATACAAAATACTCTTCGTATTGCTCAAAAAATGCTCTTAGCTGTGTGTAATTAGCTGTACGTTTATCGATATTATCTGCTAATTTATTTACTTGTATTAATCCAAAAGCAGCACCCAACTCCGATGGTTCTATGTTATATCCCGGCTCTTCAAATACAAATTTGGCATCGTAAGGAATACCATCTATGGTTACGTTAAAGCGGTTTTCTATCTTTTCGGATTCTACAAAAAGAGAAGAACTGCGCCCCCAGCTACGGAGTAATCTGCCTCTATCGAAATAGGCTTCGTTATTTACACATAGCATACCGCCATTGCCGGCGCAGTTTACTATATGCGAGCCGTAAAAACTCGTAGTACTCATATCGGTATATCGCCCCGAGGAGGCTCCGTCTATCTCTGCTCCGAGTGTATCGGCAGAGTCTTCGAGCAAAAATATATTGTACTTATCGGCAATCTCGCGGAGCTGTTTCCAATCGGGTAAGTTACCAATTAGGTTAGGGATAATCATTGCTTTAGTCTTAGGAGTAATCATTGCTTCTACCTTAGATACATCGAGATTGTATGTACCTTCTTCTACATCTACAAACGATGGTATCCATTTGCGCTTTACTTGCGGTGCTACTGTGGTAGAAAAAGTAAGTGCCGGAGTAATTATTTCGGTACCTTCTTCGTAATTGAGTAAGTCAGCCGCAAGGTACAATGCAGAAGAGCCGGAGTTTACGCCAATACCATATTTTTTATTGTAAAGAGATGCTACTCTTTCTTCTAAGGCTCTTACATTTTTACCCATTTGGGTAGATGTCTTGAGTACTTCTACTACTGCGTCTATTTCTTCTTGTCCGTGAACTGTTTTTCCGTAAGGTACGTGAGGGAAATTAGCGCTTACCGTTTCCATTTTAGTTGTAATTTTTTATATTAAATGATAAATGATAACGAAGGTAAATAAAGCCTTGATAATAAAAAATTTAAAATCATAAATTGGTATAGCTACAAACTTAATCACACAAAATTAGCTCCGGTACTACCGGAGCTAATTTTCAATATCAATAATTACCTATGGTTATTATGCTAAAGCAGCAATTCTTTTAGAAAGCTGAGACTTTAAATTACCTGCTTTGTTTTTATGGATAATGTTACGTTTTGCTAATTTATCTATCATCGAAACTACTTTAGAAAATTGAGTTTCAGCTTCAGCTTTATCCGAAACTTTAAGTAAGTTTCTTATTGCATTACGAGTAGTTTTTCCATAATATCTGTTATGGTCGCGACGTTTTTCGCTTTGACGAACTGATTTACGTGTAGCCTTATGATTTGCCATTGTTTACTTCTATATTTTTTTTAAAGGACTGCAAAGGTAAGGTTTTGTTGCAATATATACCAAATCTTTTTTGAACTTTTTGATTTACGAGTGTAATTGTACTAATTCTATATATTTATCTGCTAATTGTTTGGCATTATTTGCTGCATCGTATCCACTTGCAATTACTTTATCTGGAGCATTGCTTAATCTGGTACTTGTTTTAAGTGTATCTGTAATTTTTTTAGCCCAATCTTCTGCTGTATTTTTCAACGATATTCTGTGTGTATTTTCGGGAATTACATTAGCTTCTTCCGGTACAAATTCGGAAATAATGCAAGGCAATCCGCTTGCTTGTGCTTCTAGGTAAGCAATTCCAAACCCTTCAAACAAAGAGGGGAAAATAAAACAATCCATAGCTTGTAATATTTCGTTTACATTGCTACGCTCGCCCAAAAAGACAACCTTATCTTTAATATTTAATTGATTTATCTTGTTTTCTACCTTTTCTTTAATGTCTGTATGTGTATCTCTACCAATAAGAAATAACTTAGCATTGGGTTGCAGTTTTTGTATTTCAGAGAAAATGCTGATTAGGAAATCATGATTTTTTTGAAAAGTAAAATTTCCTACGTGTATAAAGTTTACTGTATTTTCTGCTTGTAATACTTTTCGGAAATGGGTATCTGCTTCTTTATTGTATCTAAATTTTTCAGCTTCTATAGAATTATTCATCACAAAAGCTTCTTTTGCTTTCTTGGCACCAAAAAACCAATGACTTGCTATTTCGCCACACGAAAAATAAGCATTTATGTATTGCATCATTCTTTTTTTCCACCACCAACGAAATATAGCTTTGCTGTCCATTGGCATTTTAGAGTTATGCGCGTGCGAAATAATAACCGGAACACCTATTTTTTTAGCTTCTTGATAAATAAATACCCCTAACTCCGATAGTTGTCCATGGATAACTTGATATTGCGTACCATATTGTTGAAAAAAAGCCCGTACTGCCTTTTTGTATTTATTTAGATGTTTAGGGTGTATAGGAGGTAGCCTATAGATATTGCCCCCTAATTGTTCTACTTCTTCTTCATAAGCACCTTTATTATCTCTGTGTACCAAAAAATCGAAATGCACCCTTGAAGTATCTATATGCCGATAGTAACTCATTAAATTGGATTCTGCTCCACCCCTATCTAAAATGGTAAATACCTGTAAAACCTTAATTGGTAAGTCCATAAATATTATTTTTTTATAGCTTTTTTGATTACTCCTAACATTAGTAATAATGGAAAAATGTGTTGTTTTTGCGCAGCATAAAAAAATGCTTTCCAATGTATTGGAAAATGTTGCAAATCTAATTGCTTTAAAGCGCTTTTGATGAATGGTGTTTGTAAAATAGTTTTCATTTCGTTGCGCTTTTCTATTAAGTTCTTTTTGCTAAAAAGTACATTTAGCCCTAAACCCATTATACTTATACAAACCCTATTTTGATATGCTTGTGTAAAAATAGGCTCTTTGTTGTTGACTGCAATTGCTTCTTGTATTAATTGAAGTTGGTGCGTGGATTTTTGCAACATATTATCTTTGTAATTAGATGTAATAGAGCTTATATTATCTTTACGATAATGGTAATATGGTTTATTAATTACATATACTTCTTTTGCATGGTTTAAGTAATTCCATACAAAATAACCATCTTCCCAAGAGCCAATTTTTTTTATATCGTAAAAGTTTATATTGTGTTGTTTAATTATTTTCGTTTTAAATAATTTTGCCCATACCGGAGCAAAAGTATCTAAGTGTCCTGGGTCTTTTAACTCTGCTCCTACTAATCCGGTTAATCTTCTTTGTAATTCTATGGATTTAACTTCATTAGAATACTGTAAATCTCTAATGACCAATTTTGTGTCGTAATCTTTAAAAAATGAGCAACAAACTAAATCATATTCCGAATAGTTTAAAAGTTGCTCAATAGCATCAGGCTCTAACCAATCATCTCCATCTACAAAACACACATATTCACCTTTTACTGTATCTAATGCATTATTACGAGCTACTGATACACCTTGATTTTGCTGATTTATTATTATTACTCTGCTATCTTGCTTTGCAATATCTTGTATAATATTGAGCGTATTATCCATAGAACCATCATTAACTACGATGATTTCAATATCGTCAAAAGTTTGATTAATAATACTATACAAAGATTGGCTAATGTAATTTTCTATATTATAACAAGCTATTACAACAGATACTTTTGGCATTAATAATAATTGTGATTTTAACGGTTATTTACCCAAAATTACGATCATAAAATATGAAAATCCAATATTGGCGAGTAGTATTTGAGCGACTTTTAAAGGTTGTTTCTTTACAGCATAATATTTCAACAGAGGGTATATAAGAACTATAGACAACATAAACCAAGATAAGTATGCAAATCTATTAGAGAAGGCGGCTCTAATAATTAATACCCAAAACATATTTGTAATTAAATAAATATTGTATATCTGTTGGTAGAACTTATCTTTAATTTTCAGTTTATATATATAATACCAACCAGCAAAAACGCCTGATGCACTGTATAACAAAAAATCCCATCGAAAGCTCATATTGTAGTCTGATTCGGATAAATTACCTGCTAAATAGTAAGTTACTCTATCTTCCATTAATCCACTGGCAATAAACAGCCCCTCAAAATAATTACCTGCTGCAAAAGAAAATGGAATTGCCAAGAACCAAAATCTTAAATATAGGTCTGTTTTGTTGAAAAAAAGTGTTATAATATATGCTAAAAGCGGTAATGCTAAAGATTTGTGAAATAGTACCGCGACCACCATAAGCCCAATGGTTAATATTTTTCTATTCAGAGCCAAAGCTAATATAAATACTGAGGTCCCAATGCCATTTCGTAATCCATTAGTACCATAAGTCCAAAATGAGAAAGCAGTAATCAACATTAAAAATGCAATTAACCATTTTTGTTTAAACATTATTCGGCAGGCTATAACCAATGGTACTATATATAATATACTAAGAATAAAGAAATAATCATTTATAGCCATATTCTTACTACAATATAACGTAATTAAATCAAATAATAAATCTTTGTTAATTCTATTTACACTCCCAAAGCCATCTCTAATAAGATTAAAAGAGTGGGCATAGGAACCCATATCGCCAAATACCCAACTTATCGGTCTATATCCCATAAAAAAAATGAGCATAATGACAAAAAATACACCAAAAATGTTATTTGTAAATGCATTTACCTCACCTAAAGTTGTTTTAGGAGCTAAGCGAAAGTATGTAATTATTACCATCAGTAATAGCACATTGAAATAAATCAATGGATATGAAGTTGCAGGTATAAAATTAAACATACAGTAAAATAATTTTCTATTTAATTATGGATATTTTGGGTTTTTTGTTTTTAATTTTTTCACTGTTTAAAAAATGCAATAAATGAGATGCTTTACTTTTTCTTACTGCAAAGTATGACATATAATCTTTTACTTCTATTAAACCTAAATCATCGGATTTTAACCCTCCATTTTTTAGCAAAAAGCCTACAATATCTACTTTATTCACTTTATTTTTCTTTCCTAAAGGCATTTTCATTAATACCCAGTTTGTATCAGATGGTTCGTTTAGTTTTTTACTAATTTCGTATTCTTTAATGGCAAAATTACTAAAATCATCTAACTTTTCTTCCGGGCTTAATACCATAATAGAAGTGCCAAATTCATTCATTCTTGCAGTTCTGCCTACTCTGTGTGTGTATATTATTTCAGATTCCGGCTTATTGTAATGAATTACATAGCGCACAAATTCTATATCCAAACCCCTTGACGCTATGTCGGTAGTTACTAACACATTGGCTACGCCACTTCTGTATCTAAATAATGCTACTTCTCTATCTCTTTGCTCCATTTGTCCGTGATAAAATACAGTAGGGAACCCTCTCATTTTCATTTCATTATGTATATATTCAACTGCATCTCTTGTATTACAAAATACAATGGTTTTTTTGTCTTCTACGCTTTGGAGCAAGTTTATTAATGTATCTATTTTTTCTTCATCTTTAGAATAATAGTAATAATGTTCTATTAAAATTGGCTTTGCTTCTTGTATTTTGTTTAATGTTTCAAAAATTTGGGTATCAAAAACAGATGGTAAATTTTCGATATTTGTTGCAGAAGTAAGTATCCTTTTTTCTAAATTGTGAATAGAATCTATTATAAAGGTGGTATCTTCTTCAAAGCCCATCTCTAAAATTTTATCAAATTCGTCTAAGACGATTGAATTTACAAAAGTACAATCAATACTTCCTCTTCTTATATGGTCGCATATTCTTCCGGGGGTGCCTACAATAATAAAAGGAGCATCTTTCAAACTATTTTCCTCAATTTCTCTTTTGTGTCCGCCATAACAACAAGTAAGCTTCAAGCCGGTTTTCATTTTACTAAATACCTGTTCTATTTGGAGGGCAAGTTCTCTTGTAGGTACTACTATTATTGCTTGTGTCTGTTTTGTATCTTTACTAATTCGGTGCAGAACGGGCAATAAAAATGCAAGTGTTTTACCGGAACCGGTAGGAGCTAATAATTTTGTATTACTGCTTTTTAAATTGAGATTAAAAAACTCCTTTTGAATATCGTTAAACGAATTCAAACCTAAGTTTTGTAATACGAAATTATAATTATCCATAATATTCAATCTATCGAAATCAAGAATTTATTTAATTAGGTTATATAAAATACAAAAATATTGGTTGTACCTACACTTTACATTAACTTTTATCTCAGGTACAAAATATTGTATTGGTAATAATCTTATATGTTTCCTTAAAAACAAGAAATGCAAAGTTATGTAATTGTATCAATAATCATTTTTAATTTCAATTTTCATTTTACATTAAATCTTATCTGCAAATCAAATCTTTCCATTTTTCAATCCAAAAAATCGCTCAAATTAGGTAATTAGTAATTGTATTTTTAATTTTGCCGACTTTTTGCTAAGAAATGATAGAAAAATTAGAAGCTATATATGCTAAGTTTGAACAGCTTGGTGTAGCATTAACCAATCCCGAAGTGGTTTCGGACAATAAGGAATTTACGAGATTATCTAAGGAATATCGTAAGTTAGAGCCTATTATAAATTCGTATAAACAATACAGAAACAGTATTGATGCTATTCAATTTGCCAAAGAAGTACTCCACTCAGAGTCTGACGAAGATTTACGAACATTAGCAAAAGAAGACTTAACTATTCAGGAAGAAGAAAAAGAGAAGTTAGAGGAACAAATCCATCAATTATTAATACCTAAAGACCCTCAAGACGAAAAAAATGCCATTTTAGAAATTAGAGCCGGCACCGGAGGCGACGAAGCCAGCATATTTGCAGGCGACTTACTGCGTATGTACTTAAAATATTTTGAGAAAAAAGGATGGCGAGCAGCAGTATTAAGCGAAACCGAAGGAACCGTAGGCGGCTATAAAGATATACAATTAGAAGTAACCGGAGACGATGTATATGGCACACTAAAATTTGAAAGTGGTGTACATCGTGTACAGCGCGTACCGGCAACCGAAGCCAGCGGTCGGGTACATACATCTGCTGCTACCGTAGCAGTACTCCCCGAAGCCGACGAAGTGGATTTTGAACTTAGAGAAAGTGATGTGAAAATGGAAACTGCACGTAGTGGTGGCTCAGGCGGTCAAAATGTAAATAAAGTAGAAACTAAAGTAATGCTTACCCATATTCCTTCAGGTACGGTAGTAATTTGCCAAACAGAAAGAACACAATTAGGAAATAGGGAAAAAGCAATGGGTATGCTCCGTACTAAACTTTATGAAGAAGAGGTACGCAAACACGAAGAAGCTATTGCAAGCAGAAGAAAAAGTTTAGTAAGTACAGGAGACCGCTCTGCTAAAATTAGAACTTACAATTACCCACAAGGGAGAATTACAGACCATAGAGTTAATGTTACCATTTATGCCTTAGACGAATTTATGAATGGAGATATACAGGAAATGTTAGAAGCATTACAATTTGCAGAAAACTCAGAAAAAATGAAAGCCGGAGAAAGCATTTAGTGTAATGGATAATTGATAATGGATAATTAAATTTCCATAGTCTATTAAAAGGTGAAATACGAAAATCCCGATTATCTATCCCAATATTTAAAATTTATATTTTTAGAGTATTTTTTTAATTTTACTCCTTTAATAAGACAATAAAAACACAATAAATTTCGTAATTAAAAATTCTCAATTAACAAACAATTATACATTCAATGTCGGAAAACAATACATTTGATTTATTAGAAATTATTAGAATAATTATCAAAAAAAGAAAATTTGTAATTATTGTAACCTTAGCGGCATTACTTACCGGAATAGTGTTTTGTATCGTTTCTGATAAAAAATATACTTCTCAGACTATCTTTATAGTGAAGAATCCACAAATGTTAGACAGGAATTATATATTCCGTACTACCTCTTACGAGCACAAAGACTTTTTTGCCATTCCGGACGATATAGACCAAGTAGAGGCTATTGCAAAAAGCAATGCTTTGCTTTGGCATTTAATCAACAAGTTTGATTTAGGTAAAGTATATGGTATAAAAGACCCGGCTTGGTTAATGAGGGTGGTTAAATGGAATTTTGCATTTACCAGAACAGATACTAAAAATATAGAACTATACTATACCGATAAAGACCCTAAGTTAGCAGAAGCTATAACCAGAGAAGCGAGAGAATACATGGAGCGTAAGTTTAAAGATTATTTTATGGAAACTAATTCGCAAATATCTAAATCTTTAAATATTAAAGTGAATGAAATTGCCGATTCGGTAACTGTAATCAACAATATGGTTAATGCATTAAAAGATGCTGAAGGGCTTCACGGTAAACTCCAACCCACGAGAGGCGAGACAATAAGCAATAATGCAACTACTAATATTTCTAAAGCTACTTCAGAAAGCTTAGAACAATTACAAGAATTATTAGTAGCTAAAGATAACTTAATTAAGGACCGTTCGGAGTACATTAGACTTGTTAATGAATTCTCCGTATTCCAACAAACAGATATGAAAGTATTTTTTGTGGTACAAGATGCTTACGAACCTAACGAATCATCTCACCCAAGAAGTGTTTTCATAATATTAGGATGCTTAATCGGTGGTTTTCTCTTTGCATCATTTTTGGTTGTATTTTCTTCTTTTTACAAAAACAAAATAAAACCTTCTCTTTAATAAGCTAACCTTATTCAATCTTGTTTACAAAATAGCTTAGATGTAGATACTTAATCTTATTACAATATAATCCATACCAAAACAATTAATGCAACTGAGTATAGAAACATATAATAACATTGAAAGAAAAATATTTTTTTCTGCCACAATAATATTATTACTCAGTATAGCAGCCGGTATTTACTTTCATTTCTATTATTTGTTTGCATTGCCTTTTGTATTTATAGGTGTAATGTGGGCTTTGTTAGATTGGAAAAGTTTTTACCAATTATTTATAGCAATGATACCATTATCTTGCTATGTGCATTTAATCGGTAATAGCTTATCTACCACGCTCCCCGACGAACAAATGATGTGGTTTTTCTTACTACTCACTACTTTTTTGCTTGTAGCACGTAAAAAGATAATGCCCGAGTGGTTTTTAAGACACCCCATTACATTAATATTAGTGTTACAGTATATTTGGTTGATTGTAGCAGTTATTTTTTCAGAAAATTTTTTCCCTTCATTTAAATTTCTTTTAGCCAAAACGTGGTATTTGAATGCATTTATAATAATTCCATTAATGATATTTAAAACCAAAGATGATTTTATTAGGGCATACAAATTATTTATGATTCCATTTATGTTGCTCATGGTATTTATTTTTATCAGACACGGGTTTTGGAATTTTAACTTCTGGGCATCTAATAAAGTCGTACAACCATTTTTTCAAAACCACGTAGATCACAGTACTGTATTGTCTATGTCGTTTCCGTTACTAATCATTGGCTACCAACTATCTAAAGGAAATAAAAGGTGGAGAAGAATTTTTGTAGGGTTAATTATATTCTGTCTAATAGCTACAGCTATGGCTCAGGCGCGTGCAGCTATGTTAGCTATCATCTTTTGTCTTGTAATCTGGTTTGCGTTAAACAAAAAAATTATTAATTGGATAATGCCTTTGTTTTTTGCATTTATCATTACAGTATTATCCCTTTTAGTTTATAACAATAACTATTTAGTTCTTCGTCCCGAATTTAGAAAAACAGAATCTCAGCCATCGTTTAGTGCACTTATGAAAGCCACTGTAGCCGGTAGAGATATGTCTTCGATGGAGAGGCTATACAGATGGATAGCGTCGGTTAGAATGAGTAACGACAGACCCATAACAGGAGTAGGACCTAATAACTTTAACGACCATTACAAAAACTATGCAGTAAGTATATTTAGAACTTATGTATGGCGCAACGAAGAACGCTCCACAACACACAATTACTTTCTGTTTATGTTAGTAGAGCAAGGCTATCCGGCAATGTTTTTGTATGGTATTTTTATAATGGCAGTATTTGGTTATGCACAAAGAATATACTACAAAACTAACGATAGGTTTTACAAAAAAGCAATACTCGGACTCACTATGGTATTTGCTGCCGGATTTGTCAATAATTTCTTTTCCGAATTAATAGAAACCGACAAAATAGGTGCATTGTTTTATATGAGCGTAGTATTGTTACTTATCATTGGTAATCTCATCAAACAAGAAAATGCTACTCAACTTTCTACGGAAAAGTTGGCTTAAATATTACTTTAAAAATTTTACTTCTGTATTAGCTTGCATTTGCCGGAATGTGGAAAAAATCTGTTTCTTTCTGCCTCTGTTTTTTTGTTATTTTGTGTCGGTGGCTACCATGTGAGAAGTTGTATTTTTACCTCGTAAGAAGAGAATATTTCTCGCAAAGAACGCAACGATTTTGTTTTAGATTTTCCTCCTATCGTCGTCAAAATGACAATGGGAAGTTTTTACTTTTGAATTTTACAACCACATAGAAACTTAGATTTTTTTATAGTTTTTTTTAGGTTTGGATAGAAAATAAATTTTAAGCATAGTTTTTATAATTGCAATGAAATAACATATCAAATCTATAATTTTTTACTTTTTACTTTTGAATTTTTAATATGCAATTCTCACACCTACATAACCATACACAATTTTCCTTATTAGACGGAGCATCTTCGCCAGCAAGGTTATTTAAAAAAGCAATTAATGATAATATGCCTGCTGTTGCCATTACAGACCATGGTAATATGTTTGGTGTATTTGAGTTTGTGTCGCAAGCATGGAAAAATACTAAAGTTGTAGGCAAAACAGAAGAAGGAAAAGACATAAAAGAACCGATTGTAAAACCTATTATCGGTTGCGAATTTTATTTAGTAGAAAACAGACACAAACAATCTTTTACAAAAGCAGAAGGCAAAGACATTCGTTATCATCAATTGTTTTTGGCGAAAGACGAAATTGGCTACAGAAACCTTACAAAACTTTGCTCTTTAGGTTATATAGAAGGCTTGTATGGAAAATATCCACGAATAGACAAAGAGCTTATCTTACAATACCACGAAGGGTTAATAGCTACCACTTGCTGCATAGGTGCAGAAGTACCCAAAACTATTTTAAAACATGGAGAAGAGGAAGCAGAAAAGGTTTTTAAATGGTGGTTAGATTTATTTGGTGAAGATTATTATATCGAGTTGCAAAGACACGATATGCCCGAACAAGAAATAGTAAATAATGTACTTTTAAAATTTGCGCAAAAGTATAATGTACCCATCATTGCGTCTAACGACTCGCATTATGTAGAACAAGAAGATGCTAATGCACACGACATTTTGCTTTGCATTAATACAGGCGAAAAACAAAGCACACCTACAATGAAAGAGTTTGCAGATGATGATGATGCGCGCCCTAAAGATTTAAGATTTGCATTTTACAACGACCAATTTTATTTTAAGAATACCGCAGAAATGACGAAAGTGTTTCACGATTTGCCACAAGCAATCGAAAACACACAGCAGGTGGTAGAAAAAATAAAAACACTAAAATTAGAAAAGGAAATTTTACTACCGCATTTTACAGTACCTACCGAATTTAAAGAAGATCAAGATGCATATTTAGAGCACCTCACCTGGACGGGAGCTAAAGAACGCTATAAAGAAATTTCGCCCGAAATAGAAGAGAGAATCAAGTTTGAGTTATTTACCATTCGTACAATGGGCTTTGCGGGTTACTTTCTTATTGTTGCAGATTTTATAAAAGCAGGAAGAGATTTGGGCGTATTTGTAGGTCCCGGTCGTGGTTCTGCCGCAGGTAGTGTAGTCGCTTTTTGTACAGGTATTACCAATATAGACCCTATAAAATACAATTTACTTTTTGAGCGTTTTCTTAATCCAGACCGTAAATCTATGCCCGATATAGATACCGACTTCGATGATGCAGGAAGACAAAAAGTAATAGATTATGTTGTAGAAAAATATGGAAAAAATCAGGTGGCACATATTGTTACCTACTCCACTATGGCTGCAAAAATGAGTATAAAAGACGTAGCTCGCGTAATGGATTTGTCCATTGCAGAATCTAATGCACTTGCTAAGCTCGTTCCCGACAAACCGGGCATTTCGCTGAAAAGAGTATTAAGAGCACCTATTGATAACTCTACCGAAACAGAAAAAAGTCTTAAAGAAAAAGAAGAGCTAAGAGACGAAGACCTTCAAAACGTAAAAGCAATTAGAGAAATCCTTAACGATGAAGGAACATTAAAAAGCAATATACTCTTAGAAGCAGAAAAATTAGAAGGCTCGGTTCGTAATACCGGTATTCATGCGGCAGGTATCATTATTGCACCAAAAGATTTATCAGAGATAATACCGGTAGCAAAAGCCAAAGATGTAAATCTATTAATAACACAATACGAAGGAAAAATAATAGAAGATGCCGGAGTTATTAAGATGGACTTTTTGGGTTTAAGAACACTCTCAATTTTAAAAGACGCACTGCTCCTAATAAAACAAAATTATGGCACAGAAATAAATTTAGACGAATTACCACTCGATGATACCAAAACATTTGAGCTATATCAACGTGGCGATACCAATGGTACTTTCCAATTTGAAAGTCCGGGAATGCAAAAATACTTGCGCGATTTAGTTCCCGATAAATTTGAAGATTTAATAGCGATGAATGCCTTGTACCGTCCTGGTCCGATTCAGTATATTCCTAATTTTATTCTCAGAAAGCACGGTAAAGAACCTATTACTTACGACCTCCCGGAAATGGAAGAATACCTCGCCGATACCTATGGTATTACGGTATATCAAGAGCAGGTAATGTTATTGTCGCAAAAGCTGGCAGGCTTTTCCAAAGGCGATGCAGACGTATTGCGTAAAGCAATGGGGAAAAAACAAATAGAGGTACTCAACAAAATGGAAGTGCAGTTTGTAGATGGTGCAAGTGCAAAAGGATTTCCGAAAGAAAAGTTATCTAAAATTTGGAACGACTGGAAAGCCTTTGCACAATATGCATTTAATAAATCGCACTCTACTTGTTATGCTATTGTAGCTTACCAAACAGGATATTTAAAAGCACATTACCCTTCGGAATATATGGCTGCTGTGCTGAATAATGCTAACAACATAGACAAGATTACTTTCTTTATGGAAGAATGTAAGCGTATGGGCTTATCGGTATTAGGACCCGATATTAATGAATCGCAAAAAGGCTTTGCTGTAAATAAAAGTGGCGTAATCCGTTTTGGATTAGGGGCTATAAAAGGAGTAGGCGAAGCAGCGGTAGAAGACATCATTAACGAAAGAAATAACGGTACATTCGAAGACCCATTCGATTTTATGATGCGCATTAACCAAAGAACAGTAAATAAAAAAACTATTGAAAACTTAGTACAAGCCGGAGCATTCGATTGCTATACCCAATTTCATAGAGCACAATACCTTTTTGATAAAACCCAAGACCAGCTAAGCGGTATTGACCGACTAATAAAATTCGGTAATCAGTATCAGGCATCTAAAAACGAAAATGTAAATTCATTATTCGGAGATGTAGAAATGCCTGCAATTAAAGCACCCGAACTCCCCGAATGTGAGCAATGGAAACACCACGAAGCATTAGAAAGAGAAAAAGATTTAATTGGAATTTATCTCAGCGGACACCCATTAGACAGCTATAAATTCGAGATGCAAAATTACCGCATTACCCCTATTAGCGAAATAGAAAATTACAAAGGCAAACAAATACGTATTGCCGGTTTTGTCTCCGACACCAAACATTCATTTACACAAAAGGGAGATAAATATGGTAAAATGACTTTGAATGATTTTTCGGGTAAAATAGAATTAGTTTTTTGGAAAGAAAACTATGTGCATTTTGGCGATTATATAGAAGAAGGTCAAAAAATAGTAGTTACCGGAATTTATGACGAAAACAGATTTAGACCCGACACCTTCGAGTTTAAAGCAAATATGGTAATGCTGCTTTCGGATATAAAATCCAAAATGACAAAAAAACTTAATCTTCAAATACCACTTAGTGAGGTTACTCCTGCATTAATTGATATTTTGGCAAATTATATGCTAGAAACATTAGGTACTTGTCCGGTTAGTATTATTGTTGAAAACGACGAAGGAACACAAATCCAACTGAGCAGTAAAGGAAGAGGTCTAATACTTAGTGATAAATTAATAGAGGAATTAAGTAAATTGAATATAAAATATCAGGTAGAATTAAAGAATTGATTAGGTTTATAATTAGGGTTTGCGCAATATTGCAAACTGAGTTGTTTGCAGTCATATCAAGTGATTTAAGGAAGTAATGTCAATGTTGTTTTTTTTGAAAGAATTGTGGTATCGTTATAATAATATTAATTTACGAGATGTTATCCCTAATCCATTTTAGGTAGAATGATTGTAATACACTTTTAAAAAATATTTTGAATAAATTTGTGTATTATGTTGATTATCTTCGTCATTAATATTAACGACAATGCAGCTTACTCTAATATGTAAAAAAATCTTTTGTTTGTCTTTCTTAAGCCTGTATTTTTATTCTGTAAAAACAACAGTAGCTCAGTATCCCACTAATTATTTAAGTGTAGTATATGGCACTAAATTAGATTCTTTTAAAATAGATAGAAATATTAATCGTATTAAGTTCGATACACTCAATAATTCTCTGTATTTCAATATTGATTTATGGATACACAGTCAGCCCAAACGCAATAGTTTCAATTTGGTTAAAAGCGATATTGACGGTAATATTTTAGAAGAATTTGAAGACGATTATTTATTGGGTATTAATGCTAAAGTTGAAGCAATAGATGTAGATGATAGCTTTGTTTATGTAGGTGGAAATATATTTCCCGATTCTTCATTTTTGCTGAAATTAGACAAAAATTTAAACAAAATATTTTTGAAAACTACTCGCACCAATAATTTATTAAAAGTTGTGAATTTGTTTGTTGATGAAAATGAAATAAATCTTATTGCTGCAAAAAAAAGTAATTCTGCTTTAATTTCTCCTTCTAATCATCTAACAATAATTTCAAAATTAGGTAACATTACTTTCGATTCAGCCATAAACTCTACTCCATATATGAATCTACAGGGAATTCTAAGACATTTTGATGATTGCCTTTTATATTATGGAAGTATGCCTACGGGATTAAATAGCCATCAATTTTTTCCGAATTTAACTCAAGATTGTTTTATGAATGGATTAAGCACAACCGGGTTATTTCCTGAAAATGCTCTAGGCGGTCATTATACAGATGCGGTTATAGGAAATGACAAAGTAAAAACCTATTACCAAATCGGTTATATGGATTGTATTGATACACTTACACAGAAAACTTACATCAACTCATTTTTGGTTACAGGTACAACCAGTTCTCTAAACTTTAGAGATAATTATATTGGCTTAAAAAATGTACATCTCGAATTTAGAAAATGTGCTGCTACACAATCGGGTGGGGTAGCTATTGTAGGCAATGGCATTGTAAATTTTGATGAAACAGATAAAAGAGAAGGTTATGGATTGCTTTGCCGATATGATATTAAGACACTCAAAATTTGGGAAAGACACCTTTATCATTCCGATATCAGCACTAAAGATGATTTGTATGATGTAACCATTCTTGCTAATGGAGATATTGTTTCTGTGGGGAATTGCATAATAAACGATAGTATAAATGGAAATTTACAGTATGGTTGGTTAATCCGTACAGATAAATATGGCTGTATGTCCCCTGGCTGTTTCGACACCACATTAAGCATTAATCAAATAGATTTTTTAGGCGAAAAAATTAATATTTTTCCAAACCCTGCAAAAGATTTAGTTACAATAAATATATCTGAAGTGCTGCGAGAAGAACTTTCTCTTACTGTTACAGATATTTTAGGCAAGTCGGTTAGCGAAGCTATAATTCCTGCTAATCAATCAAAATATCAACTCATAACCCGACAATTAAATTCCGGTATTTATTTATTTCACTTTAAAAGTCAAAATAATAGATTAACCATAAAAGTTGCAATTGCAAATTAATTACCCAGACTTCTTCATATAGTCAAAGTTCTTCAAGGATTTATATTTTGTACATTATAAATTTTAATTTCGGAATAGTAATGTATATTTGCTACCTAACAAACAAATTATGTACAATATAATTATATAGATGCTTTGTTTTGTTATGATTTTAAATTTTGTAAACATAAAAAATAATTAAGTTTTGGCAGCTAAATTTGGAAAAGATACCTATTTGTATTGGTACGAATCTATGTTATTACAGCGTAAGTTTGAAGAAAAGGCAGGGCAGCTTTATGGTATGCAAAAAATACGCGGTTTTTGTCATTTGTATATCGGACAAGAAGCAGTATCTTCGGGTATGCACACTGCATTAAGAGAAGATGATAATGTAATAACAGCTTACAGAGATCATGGCTTAGCATTGGTAAGAGGTATATCCGCCAATGAGTGTATGGCAGAGCTCTATGGTAAAGCTACAGGCTGTACCAAAGGTAAAGGAGGTTCCATGCACTTTTTCTCGAAAGAAAAAAGATTTTTTGGCGGACACGGTATAGTAGGAGGGCAAATAGGACTTGGTGCCGGTATTGCTTTTGCAGACCAATATCTAGGAAATGACAGAGTTACCATTACTATGTTTGGAGATGGTGCTGCACGTCAGGGCATTTTGCACGAAACATTTAACATGGCTATGCTTTGGAACTTGCCTGTAATTTTTATTTGTGAAAACAATCATTACGCAATGGGTACTTCGGTAAAGCGTACCTCTAATGTATTGGATATATACAAATTAGGTTTGGCTTACGATATGCCGAGCGAATCGGTAGATGGTATGGATATGGAGGCAGTACATATTGCCATAGAAAAAGCAGCAGCAAGAGCAAGAAAAAATGGCGGACCTACCCTTTTAGAAATCAAAACATACCGTTACCGTGGGCATTCTATGAGCGACCCGGCTAAGTATAGAACTAAAGAAGAATTAGAAGAGTATAAACTTAACGACCCAATCGAAAAAGCTCGCAAAAAATTGTTAGACAAAAAATGGGCAACAGAAGCAGAAATTGAAGTAATTAACGATAAGATAAAAGCTATTGTTGATGATTGTGTAACCTTTGCAGAAGAAAGTCCATTACCGGATATGAGCGAATTATACAAAGATATTTATGTAGAAGACGATTATCCGTATATTATGGATTAATTTGTAATAAATTAGCAACTGTAGCCGCATTTAGTGCGGCTTTTTTGTGGGATAGGTTGAATGCTTTATTTAAAAATGACTAATTTTGCCAATTATTCATCTAATTTTATAATGTTTATCATGAAGAAATTAATTTTTCTTTTCATTGTAGTATTCTCTATTGTCATTTTACCTAAAGGTGCTTATACTCAAGTGATAAAGTTAAATGACGACAAAGGTTTTCGGGTTGGAGTAGGTTTAATGGGAGCAGCAACAAAAGCATTTACAGATTTCAATAATCCATTAATTTCTTATCAGATTGGAGCCAGCATAGTATTGAAGCCGTATAGATTTTTTAGATTTACCTTAGATGCAAATAAAGGTGTATTAAAAGGTGGAGGAGCCAAATTTACTACAATCGAACATAATGCTACACACTTTAATAATAGCTTTTTCAGTACATCTGCTCACCTTCAAGTAAATCCGTTTATGGTTATAAATCCCGAAATGAGAAATGTTGTATTGGATTTTATTTCTTGTTTTTATGGTGGAGCAGGTATTGGTTTTTTGCATAGCGATGTTAGATCTCGCGATTTTTTAGATCCAACTTATGGTGCAGTAGGTAGGTACAAAGGCTCAGATTATTTTATAACTTTCGAAGCAGGTTTTTCAGTCCCAGTTTTAAAATTTGAAAATGGTGGTAATCTTATCCTTAATCTTAATTACAGAACTAATAGAACAAGTACAGATTTAATAGATGGTTATGTGCCGACTGTAGAAGCAAATAAATTTAATGATACGTATAGCACTTAGGAGGAGGATTAATAGTTACATTCTAAGACAGTGTAATTTTTTTTTTGACCACATCCCCATTTTTTTCAAAATCATCTATTGAAGTTCACTATTCCTCATTTCCTCCATTCAAAACATTATCCTTTAAGGGCAGCGGCACCACTTACGATTTCTGTAAGCTCGGTAGTAATAGCAGCCTGACGTGCTCTGTTGTAAGATAGTTTGAGCGAGCGCAATAGTTCGTTAGCGTTTTCTGTTGCTTTGTCCATTGCTGTCATACGTGCGCCGTGTTCTGATGCGTGTGCATCGAGCATTGCTTTATATACTTGTGTATTGAGGATTTTGGGCATTAGTTCCGTAACTAAAGTTTCGGCTGATGGCTCAAAAATAAAGTCGGATTGTGTAGTGTTTTCGCTACCTTGAATTTTGGGAATTGGCAAGTATGCTTCGTTCACAAAGATTTGTGTAGCGGCATTTTTAAATTGGCTATATACTAATTCTACTTTGTCAAATTCTCCTTTTAAGAACGCTTCTTGAGCGTATATTGCTGCGTTCTTAACATTTTCAAACGAAAGGTCGCTAAATAAGTTCCAATAATTATTTACTACTTTAAAACCGTATCTGCTAAAATATTCGTAGCCTTTTTTGCCTATTGGCATTATGCTTACATTTCCGGCAGCATTTTGCTTAGGGTATTTTTCTTGAATAAGGTTTTTTGCCGCTTTAATAATATTGCTATTGTAAGCACCACAAGTACCTCTATCGGAAGTAATAGGGATGATTAAAATTCTTTCGGGGCTGCGCTCTTCGGCAAGTTTTACATCTAATTCACCGCTAACACTACTTACTATATTGCTAAGCATTTCTTGTAATTTCTGAGCATAAGGGCGCATTTGAAGTATGGCATCTTGAGCTCGACGAAGTTTGGCGGCACTTACCATTTTCATAGCTTTGGTAATTTGCTGTGTACTGGTTACAGACACTATGCGTAATCTTACTTCTTTTAATTGCCCTGACATAGAAATTGAATATTGGAAATATTTTTACTATTTGTTTTCGGGTGCAAAGGTAGTGCTACATTCTCATTCTTACAAATCTAAAAAGGTTAAAAAATGTACTTTTTGAACTTTTTATTAACAATTTTATTCTTTAAGTCCCGAATTTACAAAATTATATACAAAAAAACAGATGGGTGTCGCTCTTCAATTATGCTCGTAGTAGAAAAGTGTCGCTTTTACGGGACATTCTTGTCTGTAGAGATACATTCTGCTTGTTATTTAAACCTAAATTGTGCATTGCTGTATAAATATCACAGCTGCACAGAAATTTATCTGTGCAGCTGTGGCTAATTGTTAGTAAGAATGGTTTGAAATTTAATATTTTAACCTCAAGCTTCAACTGCTATTTGATCAAAGAAAGTGTTGTTTTTGTCCACATTTCCTATTATCAGTTTTTCTTTTTGCTTTTTAATTTGTGTTACCATAGAGTCGAAAGCCAAGTCAAAAGATTCTTCAAAAACCTTAGATTCGTGTTTGGAGAATAGAGAGTGTCGCGGAATATTTACTTTAATTTCTGCTACTTTTTCTTTTACTTTTTGCGATAGATTTTCGAGCCTGAGATATACATCTACATTGGTTATTCGATCGTGATAAGTTTTTAACTTATCTAATTTTTTTTGTACATGCTGTAGCAGTTTTATGTCTGCCTCAAAATTTACGGTCTGAATTTGTACGTTCATAAATTTTAATTTTAAGTGTAAGAAAATATTTTTTTATGCAATTACGAGCCACCACTTCGCGGGTGTGCCTTTCTAAATTCGTTTTTTAATTTTTCAATATCGGTATGAGTGTAAATTTGGGTAGCAGCCAAACTTTCGTGTCCTAATAAATCTTTAATAACACTGATGTCTGCGCCATTGTTGAGTAAATGTGTAGCAAATGTATGTCTTAATACATGCGGACTTTTGCGGTTTATGGTACTTACTTTTGCCATATACTCTTTTACGGTTCTGTAAATATATTGTACGTTTACTTGTTTATCGGGCTTTAAAGATAAGAAATATTCGTTAGAATGTACCGCATTGTTTTCCTTAATTAATTCATAGTTTTTTATTTCGCTTAGTAAGAAATCAGAGATGGGGATTAGCCTTTCTTTATTGCCTTTACCTAATACTTTGATAGTTTGTTGATTATGGTTGATGTCTTTGTTTTTAAGTCCTGCTAATTCCGAACGGCGCATACCGGTTTGGTACAAAATATTGACTATCATTTCTTGCGTTGTGCCTTTTAAATCTTCAGGAAAAAGAGATTCGTTTTTATCAATTAGTCTGTCCATTTCTTCTTGTTCCAAAAATACCGGTAGTCTTTTTATGCGTTTAGATATTTTTATTAATCGGGCAGGATTTTCGGTAACTACTCCTGTTTTTAATAAGTATTTATAGAAAGAGTTTATAGCAGATAATTTTCTTTTTTTAGATGCTGCAGAAAGCGAGAATGATGTATCTTGATGATACATATTGGCTAACCAAGAGCGTATATGAGTTTTGGTTACTTTATCTATGCTAATATTAATTCCGGTGGTTATTAATATAAATTCGTTTAAGTCTAAGATGTCGGTAAAGTAGGCATTAGAAGTGTTTTCGGAAAGTTTTTTTTCGTGCAAAAGATAACTCTCAAATTTGTGGGCATATTCTAATAAATTCGACATTTTGATAGTAATGTTAAATTGTATGCTAATTTAAAACTTAATTTTGTTATCCAATAGCAATTAGCCATTTTTTTACATTTACTCAATGTTTGGTTTTAAAAAGTCGTCATTGACTTCCATAAAAAAACAGCTACTCATAATAATAAGTAACTGTTTTCGTATCTGTGTTTTAATAGTTTATTTTTTACCTGGTGCAGCTTTAGATGGTCCTCTCTCTATTCTTCTTTCTTTCATTTCTTCTTTGTTTTTTTCTCTTGCTACTTTAAGGTTTGTTTTTTGGTCGTCGGTTAGGATAGACTCTATTTTTTGGTTAGATTCTTTTCTTAATTCTGCACGGCTTTCCATAGCTTTTGCTTCTTCTAAATATACATCTTTGGCTTTAGCTTTTTGGTCGTCGGTTAAAGCGCCGGCTTGTTTTTCTAAGCGCATTACCTTTTGTTCTGCTATTTGTTCAGGAGTATGTTTTTGTACTCTTTCAGCTTTTGCTCTATGTGCTTTTTCTTTTTTAACTTCTTGTGCAGTAACTGTTGCTAATCCGACAATTATTATTCCTGCTATTAACATTATTCTCTTCATTGCTTAATTTTTTAGTGTTTAAAATAATTAATTACACCCCATAGACCTTGCCTACATCTTTAAGTTTAAATGTAAATTTAAAGATAAAGTTAATTAGTTGGCAAAAATGATTGTATTTTTTTTAAACCATACTCACCAACATCTACCCACTCATTGCTATCATCAGCAAATCTTCTATAATAGTAATAATACTCATTGGTAAATTAAAAACAATACCCAAACTAACACATTGGATTTTTTTATTCCTTAATCTAACCTAAGAAAAAAGAAAAAGCTTAAATCAAAGTGCGTTAAAGAATTTTTTAATTAAAATTTTTTTTAGAAAAATATATCAATGCCGTTAGTATTTTTCTTAATTTTATTTGAATCTTGTTCAAATAACGGGAGCGTTAATGTAAATAATGATGAAATAACAAACCAAACAGTAATGTCTGCCGACCCTCTTGCAAATAGATGAAGATATGGTACACGTAACAGAAGAAGATGACTCTATTTATCGTGTATATGAAGGAGTTTGTGAAATCGACTCTTCACTTGGAATTACGGTAGGGTATGTTATTCTAATTTGCATATATTGATATATATAAATTTAAATGAAAGGCAGAATGTTTAATTGTAAAGTTTTAAAATTAGTAGGATTGAGCATTCTGTTCTTTTTGCTTGAAAGTTGTTTTATTACTAATACTCCGGGTTTTTATAGTGGATATAAGAAATTGAGCAACTCTGAAAAAATGAATATTGAGATATTACCTGAAAATCAAAGTATCACTAATGTAAATTTCGAAAAAGGTTTCATCTATTCTATTACTGGAAATCAATTATTTGAATTGCTGACAAAAAATGATACTTCTGTTGTTTACTTTTTTTCACCAAATTGTAGTTCTGAAGAGTGTGTTCCCATCTCTAAATTAGAAGATTACTGCGTGGAAAAAAAGTATAACTTATTTGTTATTGTTCAATACTATGATAATTTAGACGTTACAAGAGCATTAAACCCTTCTCAAATGCCGTTATTTTCTATTAATCACTTTTATTATAAAAGCGATTATTGTAATAAATACACAAAATTATTTTTAAAAGATTTATTGAAAATCAATAAAAATAATAAATCAGAATACAAAAGGCATTATGTTTTTTATAAAGGAGAACTTTTAGAAAAAAAATTAGAACTTTAATAACAAGCAAATTTTAATGTTCTCAAATATTAAACCATACTCACCAACATCCACCCACTCATTGTTATCATCAGCAAATCTTCGATAATGGTAATGGTACTCATTGGCAAGTTAAAAACAGTACCCAAACAAGCACATTGGATTTTCTTTTTGTTGACAACACTTTGTAATACGCCTATAATACTTACCGTCATCACGATAAAAGTTACCGCATTAGTGAGCAAAGGATTAAAATTGATTAAATAAGCAATACCTAAGCTAAGCTCCAAATACGCATAAATATATCCCCATACCGGAATACGTGCCGCCACTATATCGTACATTCTGTAACTTGCTGCAAAGCCTTTTAGGTTAAGCATTTTAAAGAACGAAAACACCAAAAAGAACCCCGCCATAAAATGCCCCATCCACTCCATAAAATTAAAATGTCCTTGTGCTAATTGTACAATTACTGTAATACAAGTAATGTACATAAAAATCAGTAAAACAGGTTTATAGGTTTCTATCCAAGATAGAGTAGGGGGAGGAGTAGCTGCATTTTCGTCTGCAGTAATGCTATATTTAGCATCTAAATGGCTTTGTAACTCTTCGGGAGTTAGATATTTTTCTGAAGTAATAGTAACAGAGTTTTCTTCTTTAGATACTTCTACAGAATGTACAGCCCCGATTTTTAAAAGCGCAGATTTTACTTTTGCCTCGCAACTTGTGCAGGTCATTCCTTCTAATGTATATTGATGTGTCATTGATTAGTTTTGTTTTTCTAAATGCAAAGTTCCGAAAAACTTTTTCGACTATTTCAAATCAACTTCTATTATATATTTATAAGGGTATTGATTAATGTAATCGGGCATAGAGCTACCTGTTGGATATTGTAAAATAGCAACGGGTGTTTTGTTGGCTTCGAGCAGGCGCATATCTTCTGCCGATAGGTAGTAATGATAGGCATTAATGTTATTGTTGTAAAACATTATCTCTATTTCTTCAAATTCTTTAGCGTTCATTACCAAACTTACATTTTCAGGCAAATAATTAACTAATTGTTTATAGATAGCAGTATTGTGTATTTTATTGTTTCTTTCTGCATTAGAAGACGATAGGTATTTACCAATCTGAATGGGATTTAGAATAAGAAATGCGCTAAATGCAATAATGAATGATGCTATGTATTTAAGTTTGATATTATCTATAAGGTAGTTTAAAAATGCAGCTATACTCACTAAACAAAGTGGAACAATGAAGAAAATGTAAGTGTCCATTTTGGTTTTTACTATTAGAGCAAAAAAAGTAAAAACAAACACAATACTAATTACAATGGCACTTAATAACTTTTTATCGAGATTAGATTTTTTAAATAGAATAATAAATCCCAAAGGGATAAATAAATACAATAACTCGCCAAACAAAAACGGAAAACGAATAAAGTAATACAAAATAGAGCCATCGTGATTGTCTAATGCTTCGGTAATATGTCTTCGGTTATATTCATACACATATTTGGCTTCTTCCGGAAAATGGTGGAGTATATACAATTGCCATGGCACAAATACCAAAGCGCAAACCATTAGCGAAAAAAGCATGTATCTGACATTAATCCAAAAAGACTTTTCTTTATAGTTATAAAGAGTGTGTAATCCCCAAATTAAATATACAAACAATCCGGTAAGCCATTTATTGAGAATAGCACAGCCCGCAAATACACCAATTAATACAGCCCAATACCATTTTCGAGATTTATTATATTCTAAATAAGTCCAAATGCTTGCCATAATATAAAATCCGTGTGCTATATCATTATGGTCCATTCCGTGCCTGCCCGCAATTAATTGGAGATGAAAGTTAGAACACGCCATCAGCAGCGCACATATCAATGCACTTTTTTTATTATTGGTAAGTAAGATGGTAATGCGGTAAATGATTAAAACCAAAATTACACCCATTAGCATACTCGGTACCCTAATTGCTATTTCATTGATTCCAAATACTTGTATGCTTAATGCCATTTGCCACATAAAAAGCGGCTGCTTATGTACCCAAATATGATTACAGCACCATAAAAAAGGGTCGTAATTATCTGTAGCTGGGTTTAAGCGTAGCATTGGCTTTAACGGAAAATCTACCATATTACGTGCTACTAAAGCATGAAATCTTTCGTCCCAAGGGTGAAGGAATGGGTCTGTAACTATTGCAAAATATCTAAGTACAATAGCCAGAATGATGATTAGAAATAAATAAAAATTATGCTTGTTATATTTATCAGAAATAAAAGTGCTCATTAAATATAAATTAAAGTACCGATGCTATTTCTAAAAAAAGTTGAGCTATGCACCGACAAACGAAGATATAGTATTATTGTATCAATGATGGTAATAATGCCAGTTGAAAATATACAGAAAAGGAAAAAGCGATACAAAAGATTGATTTACAGTCTTTTATATCGCTTTGTGTGGTCCCACTTGGACTTGAACCAAGGACCCCCTGATTATGAGTCAGGTGCTCTAACCAACTGAGCTATAGGACCCAAATCACAATTCCTTGTGATTAAAAAGGAACGCAAAGGTAAAGAAACTTAATTCATAAAATACAAATGATAATAAAATTTTTTCTTTTCAAATATATTAGTTTACCTTTGCAGCCCAAAAATTTCATATAAAAGGAGGACATTTAACTTGGAAGAAACCCAAAATTTTAACACTCAAACTTCTGCGCACGACGACTTCGATTGGAGCGTAGATAAGCGCAACGTGGCAGCTTACTCTAATGAGCAACGCCAAGAGCTCGAACAAAGTTACGAGCAAACCTTCAAAACCATCGACGAAGCCGAACTTATTAATGGTACCGTTGTTGGTCTTACTAAAACTGATGCCATTATTAATATTGGCTTCAAATCCGATGGTCTAATATCATTGAACGAGTTTCGTGATATGCCGGGAATTAAAATCGGCGACGAAATCGAAGTTTTAGTAGTAGAAAAAGAAGACCGCGACGGTCAGCTTAGCCTTAGCCGCAAACAAGCGCGCCAAGTACGTAGCTGGCAAGATGTGGTAGGCTATTTCAAATCAGGTGAAATCGTTACCGGTACTATTACTTCCAAAACCAAAGGTGGTCTTATTGTGGACATTAATGGTTTAGAAACATTCTTACCCGGTTCTCAAATTGACGTTAAGCCGGTTACAGATTACGACCAATACGTTGGTAAAACTATGGATTTTAAAGTTGTTAAAATCAACGAACAAATCCGTAACGCCGTTGTATCGCACAAAGCACTTATCGAAAGTGATTTAGAGCAACAAAGAGGCGAAATAATGTCTAAACTAGAAAAAGGACAAGTACTTGAAGGAGTAATTAAAAATGTTACTGACTTCGGTGCATTCGTTGACCTTGGTGGTGTAGATGGTTTATTATACATAACAGACATTAGCTGGGGACGTATCTCTCATCCGAGCGAAGTATTAACTAACGGTCAGACATTGAACGTGGTTGTATTAGACTTTGATGATGACAAAAAACGTATCAGCTTAGGCTTAAAACAACTTACTGCTCATCCTTGGGAAAGCCTTGCAGCCGACGTGCAAGAAGGTTCTACCGTTAAAGGTAAAGTAGTAAATATAGAAGATTACGGTGCTTTCTTAGAAGTACTTCCTGGAGTAGAAGGTTTAGTGCATGTATCTGAAATTACATGGAGTTCTCAGCCTATTAATGCTAAAGAATTCTTTAAAATGGGAGAAGAGCACGAAGCCCAAGTGGTTACTTTAGACAAAGACGACAGAAAAATGAGTCTTTCTATTAAACAACTTTCGGAAGATCCTTGGGGAGAAATAGAAGGTAAATATCCAACGGATAGCCGCCACAAAGGTGTAATTAAAAATATTACTCAGTATGGTGTGTTTGTAGAATTAGAAACAGGTATTGGTGGTATGATTCATATCAGCGATTTAAGTTGGACAAAACGCTTTAATCATCCAAGTGAATTTGCAAAAGCAGGCGATGAAATAGAAGTACTTATCTTAGGTATCGATAAAGAAAATCGCAAATTATCTTTAGGACACAAACAATTAGAAGACGATCCTTGGAGTACATTCGAATCTGTGTTCCCTATTGGTTCTTCGCACGAAGGTATTGTGTTGAGAAAAGATGATAAAGGTGCTATTGTACAATTACAATACGGTTTAGAAGCATTTGCTCCTGCTCGCCACCTTCGTAAAGAAGACGAAAGCATAGTTGCAGTTGACGAAACATTACCATTTGTTGTTTTAGAGTTCGATATGAACGAAAAACGCATCTTAGTTTCTCATAGCCGTGTATGGGAGCAAGTAAAAGCAGACGAAAAAGAAGCAGAAAATAAAGCTGCTGCTACCGATGTAGAAAACACAAAGAAAGCAGTTAAAAACATCCAATCTAAAGTAGAAAAAACAACTTTAGGCGATTTGGGTGCCTTAGCGGACATCAAAGAAAAACTTAAAAGCGACGAAAATAACGAAACAAAATAATCGTTTTAAAATCGTATTAGTTTTAAATATAAAAATGGTTGTTACAAATTTTGTAGCAACCATTTTTTTTATATTATTATCAAATAATACCATTTACAAATAAAAATAGTCCGAATTACTCCTAAAAACAACCCCTCAACGCCATTGTAGTGTCTCTTGACCAACAACAATTCCATTGGACTAAAATGTGGTATTATACCAAAATGAAATAATAAATAGACCAATATTTGTTATTTCCATTTTTTTCA
>CAYUXT010000036.1:0-32887 GCA_964448955.1 uncultured Taibaiella sp.
CCAATATTTTTTTTGAAAATTTTTAAATAGTCTCATTTGCGCAATGTGGGTTAAATTTACTATATTGTTTAAAAAAGAAACCCTCGAAGGTTTTTGCTGAACTATTCGGCAAGCTCCTTCGAGGGTTTAAAAGTAAATAATTTTTACATCACAGGCTCTACTGTATATCCTGCTTTGCGCAAGAGTTGTATTACCCCGATTTTGCTTGGCAAGTGCGCAGCTCCTACTGCAAAAAACACAGTATTGTCTTTCATCATTGCTTCCATTTTGGGTATCCAGTTTTTGTTTCGGTCGTCGAGTAGTCCTTTCATATTACCAGATTCTTTTTCCATATTGGCGGTAAGCGTTTTTATGGTATTCAAATCTTGCTGGGTATAGGCATTTACTAAATCTTGTATGTCGTATCCGGCAGTTTTGGTATCTCCTTTACTATACTTTATCAGCATTTGTATTAAAGAATCGTTTGGCAGGCTTTCTAATGCTTTTAGCTGGTCTTCTGCGGTTTCTAATCCTAATATTTCTTTATTGTCTTTCTGGGCTAATTGCATTAAGTTCATTTCGTAAGATTCCATTGCATCGTTTTCGCAAGCCATTGTTTTCTGAGAAATTAGCATTAACAACGCTACGGGCTTAAATGGGTTAAAGGTTTGTATATCGAAATCGAAACTGTCTTTTAAGTAAGTACCTACTGTTTGGTATTCTTCTTCGGTAAAAAAGTCTTTTAATGTTTTGCCATCTGTTAGCATCATTTTAGTAGCTACTTCCATTTGGAGCATAGGGTCGTCTAAGTCCATTTCCATACATACTTTTTCGGTAGCATCGAAAGCGCTTTGCATTTTATCTGTCCAGAAATAGGAGTCTTTACAAATCATGTGTATAGTGCCAAATAGATACGAAGGTTTGCTCACGCCTTTGCCGCTTATTTTCCAGAGCAAGGTGTTTACTTCTTTGCTTTCGTTGGTTGTGGCGGGTTTCTTTTTCTTTTGTGCTAATACTTCTTGCACACACGCTACGGAGCCTATTATTATCATTGCTCCTACGAGTTTCCAAAATTTCAATTTCATTTTTTTATTTTTTTCTAAGTTCTAAAATGGTGTGGCTTAACCCAATAAGGTCGTATTGGTTTATAATTTTAAAGTTTGCTTGGTCTATTAGTTTGTAAAACACTTCGCTGTCGTACATTTGGCTATTGCCATTGGCTATATTGGTAAAGTATAGAGAGGTCATTTGGAGGGAGAATGCAGAGGTCTCGAATCGTTGTCTGTCCCAAAAGGTTTCGTTAATAAAAATGCGTGTATTGTCATCAGATACTTCGTGGCATTTTTTAAGAATAGACACAATTTCGTCGTCGGCAAAGCAATCTAAAAATTGGCTCATCCATATAGTGTCGTAACCTGTTGGCAGGAGGTTTTCGGGTGCTAAAATATTGTGTTCGTGGTAGCTTACTCTTCCTTTGTATCCGGCATCGTTAATGCTTTGTTCTGCCATTTTTAATTGCCCCGGCAAATCTACAATGCCTAAATGTACATCTGCATTGTAAGCCAAACATTGCAATGTCCATTTGCCTGTATTGCCGCCTATATCGAGTAATTTTTGCGGTGCTTTTTCAAAAACGATGGGCAGTGCTTCGGGAAAGGCATTGTCGGAATAAAAATGGTCGAATGCCAACCAGCTTTTTTTAGCATCTTCCGGAAAAACCGAAAGCCCTTCGTAAAGGGTGCTCCAGTCTCCTAAAGTTTTTAGACCTTCGGGTTTATTGTTTTCGATAGACTCTTCCATAGTTACAGCACCTTTGTAACAAACATCGTGCATAAAGTTAAAGTTAACTTTAGTCATATCGTGGTGGAGTAAAAAGTATCCTGTTTTAGCCAAAAAGTATTTTCCTTCTTTGCGAAATACTAATCCTATGCCCAAGCCTGCTTCTAACAATATACGCACACCATAATGCGACATATTGGTTTGTTGTGTTACATCATTAATAGTAATACCGTTGTTTCGAGCATCTGCGACGGCTGCCAATATTCCTTTTTTGATTAATAACCGTGTAGCTTCCCACACATAGGGGGCAAAGGCTATGAGCTGCGCTCGGTCTATTGCCTCAAAGGCTTTTAGACTATCCTTTTCAAATAATGGTGTTATCTTTTTTTCTGTTGTCTGCATATATAGTTTGTCAATCTGCTTTATAGTTTTAAAATGCTTTGTCAAAAATACACTATTCGGCAGAGGTTTTAAAATCTTATGCAAAAAAGAAGAGGAAAGTGCAATATCCAATATTATAATTGACTAATAATATTTTTAAATTATAGAAATGTAAGCTACCTTTAAGTTAAAATTGATTTAGACTATTTTGAAAAACTTATTCCTTATTGCATTTTTTATAGCACCGCTCATTTTATCGTCTTGTAGCAATGCGCATTACCCCCAATACAACGACCCCATACCGGTATATGACAGCTTTGGCATTGAATCTATACACGTAGGCGAGCTCCGAAACATAAACGTATGGACTCCCCCTCAGTACAAAAACAGTAGCGACTCGTTTCCGGTACTCTATATGCCAGATGGTGCTGTCGGCGAAGATTTTCCGCATATTGCCAATACTATTTCCGAATTAATAGAAGCAGGAAGCATAGCTCCCGTAATACTTGTAGGTATTCCTAATACACAACGCAGAAGAGACCTTACCGGCTTTACCGAAAATGAAGAAGACAAAAAGATAGCACCCGAAATCGGCGGCTCAGAAAAATTTAGAACATTTATTGCCGATGAGCTATTTCCCGAAATCAATAGAAGATACAGAACTACTGCGGAAAAAGGCATTATAGGCGAATCGCTTGCCGGATTATTTATTGTAGAAACGCTTTTGAAAAAACCCGAAATGTTTGATTTTTATATTGCAATGGACCCATCTCTTTGGTGGAATAATTATTTTCTCACAAAAAAGGTAGAAGACTTTTATCCAAATTTTACAGGGAAAAAAGTTAGGTTTTGGTTTGCTGGATCAAAGGCGAAAGACATAAAAATTTCTACTAATCAGCTGGCGCAAAAATTAAAAACAAACGCACCGGAAAATTTAACATGGCACTTCTCAAATGAGCCTAAAGAAAAACATAACACCATTTTTAGAGCTACCAAAGAAAAGGCTTTAATATGGGCTATGGGCGGTGCAAAATGATTTTCTGCTTACATTAATTCCACAAAAGAATTATCTTGCAGTCCGATTGGCTTACACAATAGTCGATGTTAGTTTTTATTTTAAAACAATAAGAATGAAATTAAAAATTGTTATTCTTAATTTTATGATTCCTCTAATGGCTTCAGGCGCAGCCATTGCACAGCATACCTTTTTACAATTAGGCAGCGAAGAGGTACAGCTTTTAGAAAGGTTAGAAACCAAAAAAGGGAAATTCAGCAATGAACTATTCTTAACTACAAAGCCATTAAGCAGAGAGTCTGTAGTAAAATACCTTAGCGAAAGAAAATCGGAAATTAACGATATGCACCTTACCAATGCAGATATGTATCAGATTAACAGAGCTATATCTATTAGTGGGGAGTGGGTTACGCCCAATGGCGATGGCGCAGAAGACTCCAAGCACAATCTGTTTAATTTGATATACAAAAAAGAACCCGACTTTTTGCAATTCAGCGGCCGTAAGGCTTTCTTTTCGCTTAATCCGGTTACGAGTTTTTATGGCATATACGAGCGCAAAAACGACGGAACAAGTGCCTTCCGAATGAACTCCACGCAAGGCGCAGAGGCAAGGATAAAATTATTCGACAGAATAGGTGCTTATGGATTTTTTACACACAATTACGACAATCCGGTAGGCTTTTACAGAGATTATATCGAAGATAATTATGCAATGCCCGGCGCCGGTAAGTATTATTATACCGATAACGATTATACCTACCTTTTGGGTAGAGGATATATTAATGCGGCATTAATTCGCAATCACATAGACATTACCGCCGGGTACGACAGGCACTTTATTGGCGATGGATTTAGAACAATGTTTCTTTCCGACTTTTCCGAAGGAGCAACCTTTGTAAAGCTCAACACAAGAGTTTGGAAACTTAATTACCAAAATTTATACTTAAAATTACAACCGCATAGAGTACCAGGAATGCCCGCCATTAACGACAATAAGTTTGCTACCGTACATCACCTTAGTATGAATATTGGCAACAAGTTTAATTTTGGATTGTTTGAAAGTGTGGTATTTGGTCGCCCTAATAATTTTGAGTTTGGATATATGAACCCTATAATTTTTTACAGAGCAGTAGAGCGGTATATGGGTAGCCCCGATAAAATAACCATTGGACTAAATGCTAAAGCCATTGCGTTTAACAGCGTAAATGTATATGCACAATTTTTGATTAACGAATTTTCGGCAAAAGAATTTTTTGCCTCTAACGGATATTTTGGTAATAAATGGGGCGTACAACTTGGTGCTAAATACTACGATGCTTTTGCATTAGACAATCTAAACTTACAAGTAGAATTTAACTGCACCAGACCCTATACTTTCTCTGCCAACCCTAAAGCAAGTAGTGATGTAAGCCCGGAGTATAGCCATTACAATATGCCTTTGGCGCACACGCTTGGTGCTGGTTTTTGGGAAATACTCTTAATGGCAAATTACAGACCTATCCCTAAATTGTTGATAGATGCCAGAATTAACATTATAAAAAGCGGTATAGATACGGGAGGTTTAAATTATGGTAATAATATATTCTTAGATTACTTTACTGCTGCCGAGCGTTTTGGTGTGGGTATGGTTAATGGCGTGCCGGTTAACACTAACATAGTTACCCTAAATTTTTCTTATGAACTAAAAACAAGATTAAATGTAGATATGGGTTTGGTGTATAGAGATCATTGGAATGACATATTATTAAACTACCCCAAACAAGGCGCAACTACATACATATACGCAGGGTTAAGACTAAACCTTAGCAGAAGAGATTATGCTGTGTTTTAGTAAATAATGGTAACCTTATAAGATTATAATTTATGCAAAAAGCAACCTTAATAAATTAGGTTGCTTTTTTTGTATTAAGTATTAGCTTTAAAAACTAATAATGGTATAGAAGAGTAGAAGGCTAAGCTTTTAGTAACACTCCCTTTGAAAAGGCTTTCAAAAAATCCGTGTTCTTCGGCAATGCTTATAACAATATCTGCATTAGCATCGGCACAAAAATCTGTTATGGCACCCACTACATCATTATCTGCAACTAAATGAAATGTAGCATTAGCTTTTTCAAACATTAAATGCGCAGCTTGCTGTCCGGCATATACAAGCGAAGCGGGAGTGTTGTCTCCTTCTTTTTCAATATTTAATACCATTAACTGCGCATCGAGGCTTTGTGCAAAGTCGATAATATCTTTTGACGGTATTTTCTCTAAAATATTTTCTTTAAACTGTAAAGCCAATGCAACTTTTTCTACGGGTTTGTAAGTTGCAGCGACCGGCACTATCAGCACCGGAAATCCCGATTTTAATACAATTCTTATGGTATTGCTGCCAATAACTTTTTGTTCTAATTTATTTTTGCCGGTAATGCCCATTGCAATTAGAGAGGCATTGTATTGGGCATACAATTTTACTATGTTTTCGAAAACAGAGTCGTCGTTTACTTCGGCTATAAATTCTATATGAGGCGCTATCTCGTTTAGCTTTTCGATAAGTGCTACTAATTCTTCTTTTGCTTCGCTTATTACCGCAGAAGCATCATTGGTTAAGTTTTTGGCTGTACCTATTGTAGAGCGATACAGTACAATACGAGTTTCTCCTAACTCTCCGGTTAATGACATCGTGTAATCTAATGCATTTAACGATACATCAGAAAAGTCTATTGGTACGATTATTGTTTTCATTGTATGAATATATTTAAAAGACAAAATTAAAGTTAAAATAAGATTGTATTCGATTATCTGTGTTAAATGTTTATGTCTTTATTTCAGCCCTATTTTTTTCGCCAAAATATTACTAACCGAATATGTAATGGTAACAATCGAAAGCGTGCTAAGTGGCATTAATATGGCAGCTATTAGAGGGCTTAAAGCTCCTTGCACCGCAAAATATATACCGGTAAAATTATACACTAAAGAAAACACAAAACAGGCTTTAATAATGAACGAAGTTTTACCACAAATTTTAATCAACATACCTAATCGGTCTAGTTTTTTGCCTTCGATTATAGCATCTGCTGCAGGGGTAAAGGAGTTAATATCGTCTGCAACGCTTATACCCACATCGCTTTGTAACAATGCTCCGGCATCGTTTAGTCCATCGCCTATCATTCCCACTTGGTTGCCCGATGCTTGAGCCGATTTAACGTAGTTAAGTTTGTCTGTAGGGCCGCAATTAAAACGTAGCGCTACACCATTGCCTAACTCTTTCTTTAAATAATTTTCCTGATAATTATTATCGCCTGACAATACTACGGATTTTATATTGTAGGATAAGCCGCCAAACATATCTACTACTCCTTTCCTAATGTGCTGAAGTAAGGTTAGACTTCCGATAAAGTTGCCGTTTATTTGTACATATAACTTTGTTGCTTTTGCCGTTTTGTCTGCAGCAATATTAAGGAATGAGGCTGTGCCTATTGCTACAAGATTACCTTCTATTAGACCTCGCGCGCCCAAGCTCGGAGCTTCTTCAAAATGTTCAACAGGAAAATATTCTTTCACGCCCATCAACTCTTTTACCGGCTGTGCCATTGGGTGCAGTGTAGGAATGGTCAATGATGCAATTAATTTCCGTTCTCTTGTACTTAGTTCTTTTCCTTCATAGCTTGCTTTCATCTCGCTTCCCGAAGTTAGTGTGCCCGTTTTGTCGAAAATGAGCGTATTTAATTTACCAAGTGGATTTATAATTTTTGCAGTGCGCAAAAAGAGTCCGTTTCTTTCTAAAATCCTTAAAATATAACCATTGGTAAATGTAGAAGTAAGTAATAATGCACAAGGACAAGCCACAATTAATACGGCAGTAAAACTTGCCCACATTGTAGTATAATCTTCTTTATTCCACCAAAAACCTGCTGCGGATAATGCAATGATAAGCACACCAATTGTAAAATATTTTCCTACATAATGCACAGGATTTTTTTTATGAATTTCTTCATCGTTTTTGTGCATATCCTTGTTTTTGTTCCACATACTGGTAAGGTAACTTTGCGCTACTTCTTTTACCGTCATTATCTCAATATCTGCACCTAATTGCTTGCCGCCAGCATATACAATACTACCCATAGTTACATCTACCGGTGTAGATTCGCCGGTTACAAAACTATAATCTATTTGCGCTTTTCCTTTTACTAAAATACCATCGGCAGGTATAAGCTCATTGTTGTGAATTCGCAATGTATCATTCACTTTCACTTTGTTTAGTGGAGTGGGGATTACTGCATTTTCTTTAACTACAGATGTGGCTATTGGGAAATAATTGGTATAATCTCTATCGAACGAAAGTTGGCTGTAGGTTTTTTCTTGTAATATTTTTCCGATGAGCATAAAGAAAACAATACCTGCCATAGAGTCTAAATACCCAGCTCCGGTATCTGTAGTAATATCGATAATGCTTCTTATAAAACAAGTAAGAATTGCCAACGATACGAGAGCATCTATGTTGATGAATTTTTGCCTTAACCCTTTCCACGCAGATACAAAAAATTCCATTGCACTGTAAAAGAATACAGGTAGGCTAAGTATAAGGTTGAGGTAGCGAAAAATTTTAGACAAATACGCTTCGCGTGCGTCGATTACAGAAAAATATTCGGGAAAACTGAGCAGCATTATATTGCCAAAACAAAACCCAGCAACCCCTACTCTGTATATCAGACGACGGCTAATTTGATTTTTTCTTTGTGGCGTTTTACCTAAGCTAATATGTGGTTCATAACCGATAAATGCCAAAAGTTCTACTAATTCTCTAAGCGATATTTCTTTTTGATGAAAAATAATGCTCACTTCTTTTTTGAGAAATAAAATATCTACTCTTTTTACTCCTGAATTGATAACGTGTAGTCTTTCTAACAAATACACGCACGAGCTACAATGTATGTAAGGTATATAAAAAGTAATGTGCGTTTCGGTGTCGTTTCTAAAACTAATTAGGTCTTGAATAATGCTTTCTTGCTCTAAATATGCAAACTTATCTGTACGCTGAATTTGTCTTTTATTAATACCTGCTCCTTCGTTAAGGTCGTAATAGGTACATAATCCGGATTGATTGAGTAATTGATACACAGACATACAACCTCTACAACAGAAATATTTATCATCGAGAGAAAGCGCATCGTTTGGATTGGCTTCTCCGCAATGATAGCAAGTGCCTGTTGCGTATTGCTTTGCTTCGTTGTCTATGCTTGCATTTTGTTGCATAAAAATTAGTTTAGTTTACTTCTGTCTCTGTTCAGAATGTTTTTATTAACTATCTGAAACCATTGTATAATAAGTGCTTCGAGATTGAGCAGTTCTATTTCGATAATAGATGTAATGGTATTATAGCTTGCGTTTTTTTCTAATTCTTGAAAAGACACTCTAACGTATAATAATGTATGTTTTATTTTGTACTGAAACTGTCGTATTAGTTGAATGCTGTTTTGGGGAATCAGAGTGTGAATGGTTTGTAATTCGTTGGACTGTACGTACTTAAATAAAATGTGTTTTTCGAGGTTTATTAGCCTTGCTATTTGTTCTGTTAGGTCTATGTAATAGGTGTGAAATTCGGAGTTATATACTTGTTTTTTTAGGGAGTTAGACAATATTTTTTTGTTGATATAAGACAGTTTATCTTGCACTTTAGCGTGCAGTCTTTCGTTCACAAATTCGCAAATTTGTGTTGGTTTGTAGTCGTTAAAATCAATAAACAAAAGGTTGTCCATTACAGCATATCTAAAGGAGCACTATACACTACCGCTCAGAATACAAAAGTATTTAGCTTGTAAAGTTTATAAAATGACGGGAGTCAGATGCAAATATGATTTTTGTCAGTTTTTTTGGGGGGGAGGGAAGTTAAAATGGTTTTTTGCGTTTCACATAAAAATTGTTCTAATCACCTATTGACATCAGTTCATTTATCTTGTTCTGCCATTCGTCCTCAAACACAACTTGAAATTGAAAGTCGTGGTCGGGAAATTCGTTAAACAATTCTTTCCACGCTTTTTTTGCTCCTAATTCATTACACAATGCAAATACGTCTTGTTTGTACTTGGTGTCCTCGTTTTTCAAGTGAATACCTTTTGTTTCCAAAACATACACCGTTCCGTAATCGTCTTTATCAGTTTGTTTGTCTGTTGCAATAAAGTCAGGATAGATTTTATTCCGTTTCCAACCTTGAATGTGATAATCTTGTCGGCTCATATTACGATACCACCACAAAAGTTTTTCCTGTTCGTCAAGGTAAATAGCAACCGATTTTTCAAGGTCGTTTATGTTTTCTTCGGGAACATAGTCAAACAGCGACTTTTGAATTGGCGTATTGTCGTTACGCACTAATTGTTTATTGCTTTTCACTTTTATTCTTGACGGCAACACAAATCCGCCTTTGTTTTCAATCAGGAAAAAACAAAGTTTTTTGTCGGTAATCATATTTCTGAAAACCTGTTCAGACAAGCGGTTACGCTCTTTGTCCAAAATCTTTTTCAGTTCTTCAATGATGAAAACAAAATTTGTTGCAACTATTTCACGTCCGTATTTTTCCTGTAATAATTCAATTGTTTTTTTGCCAATTTGGAAGCAATACCAAGGATTAGGAACAATTTCAGTTATCTGTCTTGTCAGAAAAACTTCGTCTATTTCTAACGTACCTGTTTTTTCTGCTCTGCCTGTTTCTTGCAGTAATTCCTGTTCTTCATTGCTTAATCCCAAAACAATTTCTTGCTCTTTGCTTAACTTATTTTGCAAAGAGAGATTTGCAATTTCATCAATATTGATGTCGTTCCAATCTATTTCACTCAAAATGTCAATTTCAAAGTTCAGGTTTCGCCAACTTTCTGTTTCTTGTACAACGAATTTTGGCAGGTAAATTTTTCCTTCAAATTTTTTGAAACCTGAACGATATTGCATTTCACGTTCTTTCAAACCGCCTGTGTCTGTTCCTGCTGCATCGCTTACAATTCTGCCTGCAATGTCGCCCAATCCTTCATCTTCCAATCCTTTCTTGATGTCGCTTACCAACGATTTTGCATTTTGTCGGAATGTGAAAATATAACATTCGTCCAAATCCTGCACTTTGGTTTTTCGTGCGAATGGCTGTCGCAAAATACGACCAACTAACTGCGTAATTCCGGTTGCGGAACTCGGATTGGTAAGCACCGTAAGCACATACGCAAACGAACAATCCCAACCCTCTTGCAAGGCTTGTTTGGTAATGATATAGCGTATTTCGCAATCTTGGGCAAACAAATCTATTCCCTCAATATCATCTTTTTCGCTTGATTTTATGGCGATATGACTTTCGGGAACATTGCATTTTTTGATTAAATATTCTTTCGCGTCTTCTGCGTGAATAAACTTTTTATCTCGTTGGTCTTTACCTGTCCGTTCTACCTGTATCAAACAAATCGGACGAATATATTCGCCTGTATTGGCTTCGTATTCTTTGGCTTTTTTCTCTAAACCGTTTCGTTTTTCAAGACTTGCCAATAGTGTATCTTCCCAATCCAAACTTGTTTTGTTGGTTAAGTGAATATCCAACTTTATCATTTCTTCTTCGTGCAGTTCACGACCTGTTATTTTTACCAACTCATTGCTGTTGGGCGGTGGTGTTGCAGAAAGTTCCAAAATAAAACTTGGATTGAAATTCCGGATTGTGTTCCTCGCATTTTCACCATAAGCACGGTGTCCCTCGTCAATAACCACAAGCGGACGCAACACTTTCAAAGTATTGCCCAACGAAGTTTTTATTTGCGTTCCGAAAACTTCCATTTCGGTTGTGAAACAATCCAAATTCGGAAGTAATTCTTTTAGTTTTTTATGTCCTTCAAAATCATCTTCTCTTGGAAAAAAATCGGTAAATCCGCCTTGGTCACGGAATACTTTTAGCGTTTCTTTGTTTTGGCGGTTTGCAGAAGGCAACATTAAAAGCAATACTACCAAATGTTCTTCCACGTCTAAACGGTTAAACATTTCTGTTTTCTCTTTTATCAATGTTCTGCCACCGCTCGAAATATCTAAAACCTGTCTGTATGGGTGGTTTCTGTCTTTTAATGCTTTTATGGTTTGGCGGTAAATTTGTGTGGACGGAACAACCCAAAGCACCAAACCTGTTTGTTTGTTTAGATACGTTTTTTGAATATTGTCGATAGCGTGGCAAGCCAACAAAGTTTTTCCACCACCTGTTGGCACTTTCAGGTAAATATCGGGTACAGGCTCGTCCAAGCCGTTCGTTTTGGAACTGTAACCAATACGACCTGTTGATTTTTCCCAAGCCTCTTTCGGAAAATTGATATGTTTTGCCAAATGCGGTTTGAGTTCGGCAATTTCTTCAAACTCTTTTTTCGCATCAGCCAAAGCACCCAAATAATCTTTGAGTTCCTTTAAAACTTTATCCTGATAGTGCTTTAATCTCATCTGTACCTTTGATTAAATTGATTACTTTGATTTAGCTGATTGATTGATGTGTTATTTCTTGAAGGGTCAAACTTTGGATTTATCAGCCGTTTATATTCTAAACTTTTTGCTCCGAAATTGATTAACAATCCTATTTCTAAATTGTATGCTTCCAGATAATTGATAGCTTGTGCTAAATGAACATCTTCCAATTTAGTTAATGCTTTTATTTCTAATGAAACAGCATCATCAACAAAAAAATCAACCCTTCTTGTTCCAACTATTTTTTCCTTGTAGAAAATTCTCATTTCAAACTCTCTTTGTGCAGGAACATTTTGAAGGATAAACTCTTCTTCCAATGCTCTCTGATAAATGACTTCCGGAAAACCATTGCCTAAAATTTTATGAACTTCCATTGAGCAGCCAATTATTTTGCCTGTCAATTCAGAATATTTGTATTTATCATTTACAATCTCTTTCATATCAGTTCAATCAATTTAATCAAGGGTAAATCAGCGATTCAGACGGTATATTTCGTAAGGTAATTGGCAAAAATCAATTCTATATTCCAAGCAAGTGTAATCGTCCACATACTTGGCTGGTGCAAAAACCAAACGCTGTTTTCCTTTGAATTTTGGTAATGCTTTGCAACGGTCTAATGTCAAAGCATTTTGTTTCAGCCATTCTATGTCGTCTTTGTAAAACAGATATACTTCATAGTTTTTGCTTTCGCCTATAAAACCTGTTTTGGTATCAATGTTTTTCTCGTTAAATTCTTCGCCTGTGGCGGTGTAGAAAAGATAACGTGCAAACTCTGTGAAAGACGGTAAATTTTGCCCTCTCAACAAACTTTCCATTTCTATGGTTGCTCCTAATTCAAAATAACTGAATGAACCTCCTGTTCCTTTTTTTAGTAATTCACTTTTTGCAGTTGGTACGCCTTTGATAACTCTGCGAACTCTTTCGGCTGTAATGCTATTGGCGTAATCTTCCTGCTCTACTAAAATAAATTTTCGATTACCGCCATCTTCTTTGTTGAGTTCTAAAACTGCGTGTGCCGTTGTGCCTGAACCTGCGAAACTGTCGAGGATAATGTCGTTTTCATTGGTTGCAATTTTTATAATCTGTTTAATTAAAGAAACAGGTTTTGGCGTTTCAAAGGGAAAATCAACATCGCTAAACAATTCCTTTAATTCTTTTCTTGCATCTTGATTATGTCCAACATCTTGATAAAACCAAATCGAAAGAGGAACAACACCTTGTTTTACTTCTGATAAAAATCTTTTAATTTGAGGAACAGCATCATTATTTTTCCCAAAAGAAACTCTATTATCTTCAAGTAATTTTTGATAGTTTTCTTTTGAAGTCCTCCAACATCTTCCTTGTGGTGGATTTACTATTCTTCCACTCGGCAATGTAATTGGATAATCATACGCTTCCGAATATGTTTTTACAGAAAAATCACTTGGTTTCCAATCACCTCTTGGGTCGTTATCAGGATTGGAATACCTATCATTCATTTCATCTGTTCTAACAAGTAAATTACGCTCCCATCCAAATTTTTGTTCTCCTTCAATTTTATTTTTTGCATAGCAAATAATAAAATCGTGCATATCAGAAAAGTACTTTGCATCATTTTGAGGGCTATATTTCTTCTGCCAAATAATGTTCTGAATAAAATTTTGTTGCCCGAAAACCTCATCCAGCAACACTCTCAAATTATGCTGTTCATTATCATCACAAGAAATAAAAATCGCTCCGTCCTCGCTTAATAATTCACGCAATAGTTTTAAACGAGGCATCATCAGACAAAGCCATTTATCGTGGCGTGTCATATCCTCTTTGTCCACCACACTGCCCAACCATTCTTTTATCATCGGGCTGTTTACATTGTCGTTATACACCCAATTTTCGTTTCCTGTGTTGTAAGGCGGGTCTATATAAATACACTTTACTTTTCCTGCATAAGTAGGCAAAATTGCTTTCAATGCTTTCAGGTTATCGCCTTGTACTATCAGGTTATCGTGCAGAGAAACTTTGTCCGTAAGGCTCAATTCTGCCTTTGGCACAAGTTGGTGGTATTTTACCGCCAAATGGTGGTTTTGCACAAATGTTTTTCCTTTGAAATTGAGTGTTGGCATATCGTTAATTCAATTTAGCTATTATCGTGTTATACAAATCAATAAACTCATCATTTGTTCCGTCAAACCAAGCCAAACGAAGTTCATCAAATGTTAGATTTGTGTAATGATGTTCTGCAACTTTACTTCCTCCTAATTGTGCTCTAATTGCACTATCGGGATAATTTTTGCAGAAATTTTTTGCGTGGTCAAAATCTGTGTATGTAATCGTAGAATTTGGGACAAGTCTTTGCAACGCTGTTGGGTGAATGTAGTTTTCCAAAAGTCGTTTCTTTGAAATTACAAAGTTCGTTCCCGAAGTCAAACCATACGCAACAAGATTTGTTTCGTTTTCAGAAACCGCAGCTGCATTATCCTTGTCGCTATCCAAAAAAATAAAAAATGGCTTTTGTAATTTGGTGAACAAATCAAGGTTTACCCAATGCTTTACACCGCCACAACCACCAATAGGAATAATGTTAATGTTCAACTCCTCAAAAGTGTTAGCTATTAAATTGTTTTGTTTATACAAATTGGCTTTGTGGTGCATTGCATTTACATCATCAATACCTTCTACAAGAAATAATAGCCTTGATGTAGAAAATAAGGGCGTAAAAGTATTGTCAGGCTTTATTCCTAAATCTTTTGCCAGTTCCTTATAATCAATAGCTGTTTGATTTACTGTATAAATATTTTCAGGTTTGGAAATATGAATGATGTTATTTTTTTTCGCATTGCCTACAATAGTTGGCGAATGTGTTGATGTTATTACTTGATAGCCATTTTCGTTTAGCAAATTCAACTTTTCAAATAAACTGTTCTGTGCAGAAGGGTGTAAAAAAGTTTCGGGTTCTTCAAATCCAAAAATAATTTGCTGTGTAGCATCCGTTCTTTGAGTTTCAGCTAAATACTCAAAGTAAGACATCATTGTAATTCTTCTAAATCCGTCACCTCTTGAACTTAAAGGGATATTATTACCACTTGCCGTACTTACAAATGATGTTGAGATTAATTTACTCCAGTCAAATTCAACTTTAGGTTCAACTTTTTCAGTCGATTTTAAAACATCATTGATTTTATCTGTTACTTTTTGCAGAACTCCGCCAAGTTGAGTTTTTATAGTTTCTTCCATCTCATCGGTATCAACTTCATTTTGGATTAACTTTAACGCCATATCCTTAAAGTATTTTTGAATAGTCGCATCTGTGTCGGAAAGGGAAGTGTCTGCTTTGAAATATTGAAAAGATGGCAATGCCTTTTTTATGGCATCTCCAATTGCTTTTAATTTTGTAGTTCCCGAACTTGGAATTTCTTCGTATTCATAAGTAAATCCAATATTATTCTGCTGGTTATATTCTCTTAATTTTTCTCGTTTTTCTACATTGTTGTAGGCATCACCGTTTCCCTTTGCCGTTGCTATTGCATTTGCATTACATTGAGCAATTAATTGTTGTTCTGTTTTGAATATAAAATCGTTTGTTCCATCATATTTTTTTCTGATGATTGAAGTTTTTGGTTTTGAAATATTCGTTTCTGTTACATTCCAAACTTTTTTCCAAACAAGTAATCCTTCATCGTTTACTAACCCTTCCGCTTCGATGGTTGTGAGAATTTCTTCACCAAGTAAATATTGAGAATTTTGACAATCAAAGAAAAGCTCAACTGAAATTATATTTTCGGTTGATTGTACGTTGTAGTCAGAGCGTGCAGGATTGTTGTCATTAAGCGAAGCGTCAATAGCTTTAAGAATGGTAGATTTACCAGCATCGTTTTGTCCTACAATGCAATTAAATAAGTCAAAATTGACGGTGATTGAACCATTAATTCCTCTGTAATTACTTATTATTGCTTTTCTTAAAATCATTTCTTTTTGTTTTTAGTGATATACTTTACTTTCTCCTCAGCCACTCTCATTGCTTGCAATGCCAAGTCTTCGTCTTGCACTTCGTGAGCCAATTTGTCGGACAACCACGCAATAATTAAGTCATCTTTCTGCTCTTTGTAAAAGTCGGAAAGTGCTTTTACCTGTTCTCTTGTCGGCATACGTTCATCACGTTCAATCTTGCTTAAAATAGTCGGGTCAAGAGAAAGTTTCGCTCCAACTTCCCTAAGCAAAAGTCCTTTCGCTTCTCTTAATTCTCTTAGTATCGTTCCTATTGTTTTCAAACTGCCTTGTTTTGACTTGACAAATATTGGCGAATATAGGGAGATGTATTTGATTTAAGATAAAACTTATAACTATTTTATCCACATAGCATCCATCTATATAATTTAGTAACTATTTTCCCCTATCAATCCTGAATATTAGCGGTTTTAACCAGCTTATCCATATTTAGGATAACGATTTTTTTGCCTTTGAGTTCTATAATGCCGTCTTTTTTAAACTCAGACAATAATCTTATGGCAGATTCGGTGGCGGTACCTACAATGTTGGCAATTTCTTCTCTTGAGAGGGTTACATTTATGGTTTTGCCGTCCGCTTCGAAGCCGTAAGTTTCTTTAACAAAGAGTAATGATTCTGCAAGTCGTTCGCGTACCGGCTTTTGTGCCAGATGGGTAAATTTTGTTTCTGCTTTTCCTAATTCTGTACTCAGCATTTTCATTATTTCGATAGATAAAGAAGAGTCCGTAGATAATATTTTTAAAAAAGTATCTTTAGGAATAAAACAAACGTGGCAATCGTCGAGTGCTACTGCAGAAGCGGTATATTTTTCATTGGTAAGCAATGCTTTGTAACCCATAATATCACCTGGTTTGGTCAAACGAATTATGGCTTCTCTGCCATCGTCGCCATTACGCGATATTTTTATTTTGCCTTCATTAATGCAGTACAAACCGTAAGCGTAATGCCCTTCGGTAAAAATAGCTTGCCCCTTTTTATACTGCGAACATACTTTATGGTCACTAATTTCATTCAAATGGTCTAATTCTGCTCTGCAAAAGACAGAAGAAAATCTTTTGGAACAATGTACACAATCGTGTTTACTCGGCACTATATCTGTCTTCATAACCACAGCCATTTAAGGTTAGCAAAGTTAATCAATTTTTTATTGCTTTAACAATATCAAATGAATTTTTTAAAAATACTACAGCTTTGAGCTGAACTATACGCCGATACTTGTTTTACCAAAATATGACAAATATCATATCTCGAATTGACGATTATCATTCCTTAGGAATTGACGCGCTTCTACTTTTGTGCTGTGAATCGTAGCCCTCTTGATTAATGGCTACATAAATAATTTTTTATGAGTGTAATGTTGGTTCTTTTAGGGGTGAGTTTAACAGTAGGGATAGTATTCTTAATCGCTTTTATATGGTCGGTAAAATCCGGACAGATGGACGACACTTACTCTCCTGCCCACAAGGTACTCTTCGACAATTTTGAACAAAAAAACGAACAAAAACCAATAGACAAACCAAAGTTAAAAACAACCTAATACAGATTTAGTCTCAAAATATAATCATTACAATCAAACGCTAAACTATATGTCTGAACAACTGACAACACAACAGCAAGCAAGCACATCAAATAATATGCAGGTCGAAACATTTTATTACGACAATAAGAGTGTAAAAATGTTTGCTTATGCATCTCTCTTTTGGGGGGTTATAGGAATGCTTGCCGGTTTATGGATTGCCATTGCGTTGGCTTGGCCCGAAATTAATCTTGGTTTAAAGGCTACAACCTTTGGTAGAATGCGCCCCGTACATACTAATGCGGTGATTTTTGCATTTGTGGGTAACGTAATTTATTGTGGTGTGTATTATTCGCTTCAAAGGTTATGTAAAGCCCGTATGTGGAGCGATACACTAAGCAAAATCCATTTTTGGGGTTGGCAGTTAATTATACTTTTTGGTGCATTGTCTCTTTGGATGGGCTATACACAAGGTAAAGAATATGCAGAGCTCGAATGGCCCTTAGACATTGCAATAACTTTAATCTGGGTAGTGTTTGGTGCTAATATGTTAGGAACCATTTTAAAAAGAAGAGAGGCACACCTTTATGTTGCTATTTGGTTTTATATTGGTACTTGGGTAGCAGTAGCAATGTTACACATCGTTAATTCTTTCGCTATTCCTACGAGTTTTATGCATTCTTATTCTTGGTATGCAGGCGTTCAAGATGCTTTAGTACAATGGTGGTACGGACACAATGCGGTGGCATTCTTTCTTACCACACCATTCTTGGGATTGATGTACTATTTTATACCTAAAGCCGCTAATCGCCCTGTATATTCTTACAGATGGTCTATTATTCACTTTTGGGCATTAATATTTATTTATATCTGGGCAGGTCCGCACCATTTATTATATACAGCATTACCCGGTTGGGCACAAAGTTTAGGTACCGTATTTTCCATTATGCTGATAGCCCCTTCTTGGGGGGGTATGCTGAATGGTTTGCTAACATTAAGAGGAGCTTGGGATAGAGTAAGAGAGGAGCCTATTTTAAAATTCTTTGTAGTAGCACTTACGGCTTATGGTATGGCTACATTCGAAGGTCCAATGCTTTCTATTAAAGCAGTAAATGCTATCTCACACTACACCGACTGGACTATTGCACACGTACACGTAGGAGCTTTAGGCTGGAACGGATTCTTAGCATTTGGTATTATGTATTGGCTTATTCCAAGATTGTTTGGTACAGAATTGTATTCTAAAAAATTAGCAAACCGCCATTTCTGGATTGGCACCATCGGTATATTATTCTATGTCGTTCCAATGTATTGGGCTGCTTTAGTACAAAGCTCTATGTGGAAGACATTTACCGAAGAGGGTAACTTGAAATATCAGTTTATGGAATCGGTAACTACCATTGTACCAATGTATGCTCTTCGTGCGGTAGGCGGTGCATTATTTATCTTCGGTATGTTGATAATGATATACAACTTATACAAAACAGTAAAGAAAGGAAGCTTTATAGCGGAAGAAAAAGCGCAAGCCGCACCATTACCCAAAGTAATACCAACTGTTGGCAAAAAACACTTTCACAACTGGATAGAACGTCGTCCAATACAAATGGTAGTATTCTCTTTAATAGCTGTGGCAATTGGAGGTATATTGGAATTAGTGCCTACTTTCTTGGTTAAGTCTAACATTCCTACAATTGATGCCGTAAAACCATATACTGCATTAGAATTACACGGTAGAAATATTTATATAAGAGAGGGCTGTTACACTTGTCACTCGCAAATGGTACGTCCGTTTAGAGATGAAGTAAAAAGATACGGAGACTACTCCAAAGCCGGAGAATTTGTTTACGACCATCCATTCCAATGGGGCTCTAAACGTACCGGCCCGGATTTAGCGCGCTTGTCGGATAAATATCCGGATAGCTGGCATTACAACCACATGTTAGACCCCGAGTCCACATCCCCCGGCTCTATTATGCCACCATACCCTTGGTTATTTACCGACAGAATAGACAAAACCAAAACTTATGATATGATTAAGGCAATGAAACGTCTTGGAGTGCCTTATGAAGAAGGATACGAAAATATAGCCAACAAAGACTTAGACAAACAAGCTGAAGAAATTCAAAAAGGATTAGCTGATAGTAAAATAGATGTAGATGCTAACGACGAAATAGTAGCCTTAATCGCTTATTTGCAAAGGTTAGGCAAAGACATCAAAAATGCAGACAACATACCTATTCAATAATTTTAAAACAATATAAGCAATGAAATTCATCAATTATTTAAAGTCTATAGACGATGTAAGTATCTATCCGATGATAACACTTGTGTTGTTTGTATTCATATTTGTTATGGCTACCATTTTAGTATTCTCAAAAGACAAAAAATCCATTAACGAAATTAAAAATCTACCCTTAGAGGATTAGGCATCATCGTAATAAATTTAAAAACGTTTTTTTCAAATCGAAAAATAAATATGAAAAAACTCATTTCAATTATAGCATTAATCAATGTGCCATTTTGGGCTTCTGCTCAGACCGACATACACCCGTCTCAGATACAATCTGAACTTACCGAACCGCTTGCCATACTATTAGCTATTATTGCCCTTTTGCTTTTGGCGGTTATAGTGGTATTGGCAAGAGGTATTTTTGTCGGTTCCGAAGTGTACAAAAAAAACAATCAAAAATCTAAATCCCTCTTACTATTAGTTTTGCTTTCTACGCCATTTGCATTACACGCACAAGAGGCAGAGGCTACTAACCAAACCGTAGAATTAATTGGTGGCATTAGCAAAGCGTCATTCTATTTTATGAGTGGTATTATTATTTTTGAATTAATCATAATAATGGCACTACTTAGGGTGTTTTATGGGTTATTAGGCATTAAAAAAGAAGCGAAAATTGTTGCGGAAAAAGAGAAAAAAATTCACTGGATAGAAAGATTTAATGCTGCTCCATCTACAAAAGGTATTACCGATGAAGAGTTGAGTATGGGACACGACTTTGACGGTATCGAAGAATTAGATAACCCTAGCCCACCGTGGTGGAGATGGGGGTTTGTTATAAGCATTGTATTTGCTGTAATCTATTTGTGGGTATTTGAAGTTTCCGATACAGGATTAAACCAATACGAAGAATTAGCCAAGCACACTGCCGAAGCAGAAGAAGCCGTTAATCTTTATTTAGCAAACAGTGCCAATAATGTAGATGAAAATACGGTAACTTATCTTGATGATGATGCTAACATTGCAGCTGGACAAGCAGTGTTTATACAAGTTTGTGCCGCTTGCCATGCACAAGATGGCGGAGGCAACGACGTTGGTCCTAACCTTACAGATAATTATTGGTTGCATGGTGGCGGCATTAAAGACATCTTTAAAACCATTAAATACGGTGTAGTAGAAAAAGGGATGAAGAGTTGGAAAGACGATTATTCGCCTCGCCAAATAGCACAATTAGCAAGCTTTGTAAAATCTATAATCGGCTCTACTCCTGCTACACCTAAAGCACCTCAAGGAGAACTATACGAAGAAATAATTGAAAGTGAAAATGGCGATGCAACAACTAACGGAGAAAGCACAGAAACTATATCTGCAAATTTGAATGAATAATTCTAACCCTATTGTGTGGTGTTGAGCACAATAGGGTTGTTAAACGTTAAGGAATGAAACCCCAAGAAGACAATAGTGATTATCACGAATCGTTTAGATACCATTTAAGTACCATAGACGAAAGCGGAAAGCGGAAATGGATTTTTCCGAAAAAACCTTCGGGGGCATACTATACAAAAAGAAATATTGTAACGTGGCTGTATTACCTGTTATTCTTTTCTCTTCCTTTTATTCGCGTAAATGGAAAACCTATATTCCTCTTTAATTTTGTAAAAGGGGAGTATGTTTTATTTGGTAAAATATTTTGGCCGCAAGATTTTTTAATCTTTGGCTTAATGACGCTAGCGGGATTGCTGTTTATAGCATTATTTACAATGGTATTTGGCAGGTTTTTTTGCGGGTGGATTTGCCCGCAAACTGTTTTTATGGAAATGCTTTTTCGCAAAATAGATTACTGGATTCTTGGCGATGGGGCAGCACAAAAAAAACTTTTTAACCAGAAATGGGATAATGAAAAAGTTAGAAAATTTGCCATTAGGTACACTCTCTATTTTGTACTCTCATTCATTATTGCTAACATTTTTTTATCGTACATTATCGGCATCGACAATGTTTGGAAAATAGCCACAGAGCCCATTGTGGAACACATAGGCGGCTTTGCAAGTATGGTTGTTTTTACATTTGTTTTCTTTAGTGTTTTTGCTTTTTTGAGAGAGCAGGTTTGTACCAATATATGTCCTTATGGCAGATTACAAGGAGTGCTGTTAGATAAAAACTCCATAGTAGTAATATACGACCACGTAAGAGGAGAGCCAAGGGGAAAATTTAGCAAAATTAAAAACGAATCGCTTGGAGACTGTATAGATTGTAACCAATGCGTAGCGGTATGCCCTACGGGTATAGACATTAGAAACGGCACACAACTCGAATGTACCAATTGTACAGCTTGTATAGATGCTTGTAATTTTATGATGGAAAAAACAGGAAGACCAGAAGGGCTTATCAGATACGATTCGGAAAACAACATAAGCGAAGGCAAGAAGTTTAAATTTACCGGTAGAATTGTAGCTTATAGTTTGGTATTGGTAGGTATTATTGCGGCAATTAGTATATTGCTTATTACCCGTAAAGATGTAGGTGTTAAAATAATGCGCTCTGCCGGATTAACCTATCAGGAAAGGGGAACCGATAGCTTGTCTAACCTTTATACCGTTAAACTCGAAAACAAAACCAATGATACATTGTTTGTTAGATTTGCTTTAAAAGACATTGCCGGTAAGTTAGAATTGGTAGGAGCAAGCGAAATAGAATTGTTTCCCGCAGGAAGAGCAAGCAGTAGCTTTTTTGTAACCTTACCCAAATCGATTATTAAAGAACGTAAAAATGAAATAGAAATTAACGTCTTAGAAAACGACAAAGTGATTCAAACCCAAAGCACTACTTTTTTGGCTCCTGTAAAAATAAAAAGATAAAAAATGATGAATAAGACTGTTGCATCAAAAAAACTAAACTGGGGACATTGGCTAACCATAGCAATCGTAGTTATGTGTTTGGGCATTATTTTCTTGGTATATAAAGCCACATCGTATAATTATGATATGGTATTACCCAACTATTACGAAGAAGAGCTAAAATTTAACGACCAAGCGCAAGCAAGTAGAAACGCACAAGAGCTTTCTCGTTCTATTATTCTTACTCAAGAAAAAGATTATTTGATAGTAGAATTTCCGACCGAATGTATTGGCAAAACGATGCAAGGATACATTCAACTCTATCGCCCGTCCGATGCTGATAAAGATATTATAGTACCAATTCAATTCGGTAGAGAATCTATACAAGCAATTCCTTTATCCAAAACCATACACGGAATGTATATCTTAAAAACAGAATGGAAAATGGATGGGAAAGAATATAAAGTGGAGAAAGAGTTTAAGATTATTTAGTTATTTATTTTAACTTTTTAAAATAATGGAAACCGGATTTATTATATCGGCAATTACTTTGGGCTTTCTCGGAAGCTTTCATTGCATAGGTATGTGCGGTGCTATTGCGCTTTCGTTGCCGGTTCAGCATTTTAGTGGTTTTCAGAGAATATTAGGCATTTTTCTTTATAATATAGGCAGGGTTATTACTTATGGCGTTATGGGTGCTGCATTAGGTAGCTTGGGTGGTACTTTTAATTTTATGGGTTGGCAACAATCTATTTCTATATTGCTTGGGTTATTGCTGATTGTCGTTTTTGTATTAGCTATCCGAAACAAACAAATTCGCCAATCTTCTTTTTTTCAAAAACATTGGAACAATAGAATTATAAATATAATAGCTCCATTGTTTCACAATAAAAAACTGTACAGCCCTTTTCTTATCGGGTTGCTTAATGGTTTATTGCCCTGTGGATTGGTTTATATGGCAATAGCAGGAGCGGTAGCTATGCACCATACTTTACAAGGTGCAATGTTTATGATGAGCTTTGGAATGGGCACGCTACCTGCAATGTTTTTAGTAAGTCTTACCGGAAATATTATTAACGTAAAATGGAGAAATTTCTTTCGCAAATCTGCTCCTTATGTAATTGGCATAATGGGCGTTTTGCTTATTCTTCGTGGTGCAAACCTTAACATTCCTTACCTCAGCCCTAAGGTAGAACACAACAAAATGCAATGCTGCACAAGATAACTTTTGTGCTAACCCCAATTATTTTCTTCCTGCTATAATTTTTGCTACAATTTCCGGATTGAGTAATGTGGAAGTATCTCCTAAATTAGAAGTGTCGTTTTCTGCAATTTTTCTAAGAATGCGACGCATAATTTTACCACTTCTTGTTTTAGGTAAATCTGGTACAAGTTGGAGTTTGTCCGGCTTGGCTATTGCACCTATTAAACGTGTAACTGTTTTAAGAATATCTTGTTCGGAAAGATGTGTGTCATCTGGGTTTTCTAAAACTATATAAGCATAAATGCCTTGACCTTTTACATCGTGCGGATAGCCTACTACTGCGCTTTCTACTACGCCATGGTGCATATTAATGGCGTTTTCTACTTCGGCGGTACCAATTCTGTGCCCGCTAACATTAAGCACATCATCTACTCTTCCTGTTATTCTGTACAATCCGTCTTCGTTTCTGTATGCGCCGTCGCCTGTAAAGTAAAGATTGTCGTAGGTAGAAAAATAGGTAGTTCGGCATCTTTCGTGATCGCCATAAGTGGTGCGAAGCATTCCGGGCCAAGGGAATTTGACACATAGGTTACCGCTTACATCATTACCTTCTATTTCTTTGCCATTTTCATCTACTAATATTGGCTGTACTCCCGGTAGAGGATTGGTAGCATAGCTTGGTTTTTCGGCAGTAATGCCGGCTAAGTTTGAAATAAGTATTCCTCCTGTTTCGGTTTGCCACCACGTATCTACTATTGGTAATTTGTCTTTTCCTACATTCTTTTTATACCAATGCCACGCTTCTTCGTTAATGGGTTCTCCAACAGTACCTAATACTTTTAAGGTAGATAAATCTTTTCCTTCAAAAAAACCTTCGCCATAAGCCATTAAGCTACGAATGGCAGTAGGTGCGGTATAGAGTATGCTTACTTTGTGTTTTGCTACTATATCCCAAAGTCTTCCTGCATCGGGGTAGTTAGGCACACCTTCAAATATTACAGAAGTAGCACCGGCTAATAATGGACCATATACTATATAACTATGTCCTGTAATCCAGCCTATATCTGCGGTACAAAAATGTATATCTTCTGGTTTGTATTGAAATACATTTACAAAACTATACGCTGTATAAATCATATAACCACCAACTGTATGTACTACTCCTTTTGGCTTTCCGGTAGAGCCGGAAGTGTAAAGAATAAACAATGGATCTTCGGCATCCATTTCTTCAGCCGGACAATCGGGATTGCCCTGAGATTCTACTTTTTTGATTTCATCTTCCCACCAAACATCTCTACCTTTTATCATACTTATCGGTACGCGAGCGTGCGTGAGCACAATACATCGTTTTACAAAAGGACACTGCACTAAGGCATCGTCTATGATATCTTTTAAAGGTACTGTTTTGTTTGCGCGATTACTACCATCTTGTGTAATAATAAATTCAGCCTGAGAGTCGTGTAATCTATCTGCTATACTTTGTGCGCTAAAACCGCCAAAAACGACACTATGAATTGCTCCAATCCTGGCACAGGCTAAAATTGCAATTGCCAATTCGGGTACCATACCCATATATATAATAACCCTGTCGCCTTTTTTAACATTATTGTTTTTAAGCACATTAGCAAATTGCATTACTTTAAAATGCAAGTTTCTATAACTCAATACTCTTGGTTCTTTATCTTCTGTGTCGTTAGGTTCCCATATAAATGCAGGCTTATTGCCTATTGTTCCTAAATGTCGGTCTAAACAGTTTTCTGTGATGTTTAGCTTTGCTCCTTTAAACCACTCTATTTTAGGTTCTTTAAAATTCCATTCTAATACACTATCCCATTTTTTTCTCCAATAAAAAGATTGTGCTACATCTGCCCAAAATCCTTTGGGGTCCATTATGCTCTTTTGGTAAGCAATATTATATTCTTCTTCGCTATTAATTTGAAATGAATATGCCATAATTGTGGTGTGTTTTGTGAAAATTTATTTATTTATAGAACATAGGTACTACAAAAATTATGCATATAAAAATTTGTATTGGTAAATTGGTATATCTCTTTTAAAATTTACAGATAAAATAATATGCTATATATTCGTTTTTTGGGGTTTACAACAAAAAGAAAAAACACATAAACAAATTATACATTTTACAGTTTTCAGCTCTAAATAACAATACATCAAATAAATTACCCCTTAATTCAAAACATTTATTTAATAATGTTTATGTTTTTCAAAATTTTATCCCACTTTTGCAAATATTTTCATCAAAACAAATACATATTTAATTTTACAATTAATAAAAACAAATTATGTCTTCGTCATTACGCTTTACATCTATCGAAGAAATAGATGCCCACAACCAACAAAAAATATTAGGTTATTCTTCAAAAAAAATAACTGAATTTTTTGGTAAAAATGTATTCTCTGATAAAAAAATGAGAGAATATCTTGCCGACGAAGCCTACAAAAGCTGGCGCAACTCCGTAAAAACAGGCGATAAAATCGACCGTAGAATTGCAGAACAAATTGCTTCTGGAATGAAAGCCTGGGCGATGGACAATGATGTTACACACTATACACACTGGTTTCAGCCACTTACCGGCACTACAGCCGAAAAGCACGATTCCTTTTTTACCCTAAAATCAGACGGCTCACCCCTCGAAGTATTTGAAGGCGATGCCCTAATTCAGCAAGAACCCGATGCGTCGAGTTTCCCGAATGGTGGCATTAGAGCCACCTTCGAAGCGCGCGGATATACCGCTTGGGACCCTGCCTCTCCACCGTTTTTAATGGAAACAGCACAAGGCAAAACCCTTTTTATTCCTACTATATTTATTGCATACAGTGGCGAATCGCTCGACTTTAAAGCACCCCTGCTTAAATCAATAGAAATTTTAGATAAAGCAGCAGTAGATGTTTGTAATTATTTCGACAAAAACATTACTAATGTTACATGTACTTTAGGTTGGGAGCAAGAATATTTTGTTATAGACGAAGCATTAGCAAATGCACGCCCCGACTTAGTAATGTGTGGTCGTACCCTTTTAGGACACGCACCCGCAAAAGGGCAGCAGTTAGAAGACCATTATTTTGGTGCTATTCCCGAAAGAGTATTTGCTTTTATGCAAGACTTTGAACAAGAAGCATATAAATTAGGCATTCCTTTACGCACAAGACACAATGAGGTGGCCCCCGCCCAGTTTGAGTGTGCTCCTATTTTTGAAGAAGTAAACATAGCCGTTGACCACAATTCCTTATTAATGGATGTGATGAACCGCGTAGCTAAAAGACATAAATTAAAAGTGCTTTTTCACGAAAAACCATTTGCAGGCGTAAACGGTAGCGGCAAACACAATAACTGGAGCTTGGCAACCAATACGGGCATTAATCTTTTGGCTCCCGGCAAAACGCCACGCACCAATCTACTTTTCCTTACCTTTTTTGTAAACGTAATTAAAGCCGTACACGATTATGCCGACCTTTTGCGTGCAGCCATAGCATCTGCCGGCAACGACCACAGATTAGGCGCTAACGAAGCCCCTCCGGCTATTATTTCTGTTTTTACCGGAAAGTATTTGGCTTCCGTTTTAGATGAAGTAGAAGAAAGGGTTACCGGTAAATTTACCGAACAAGACGAAGTAATCTTAAAATTAGACATTCATAAGCACATACCGGAAGTGATGCTTGATAATACCGACAGAAACCGCACAAGTCCTTTCGCATTTACCGGAAATAAATTTGAATTCCGTGCCGTAGGCTCTTCTGCAAACTGTGCATCGCCAATGAGTACGCTCAATAGTATTGTTGCCAAAACATTAAGAGTTTTTAAAGCAGATGTGGACGGAAAAATATCAGCAGGTGAGAAAAAAGAGATTGCCATTTTGCAAGTATTAAGAGATTATATCAAACAAAGCAGAAATGTACTATTCGAAGGCGATAATTATAGCAAAGAATGGGAAGAAGAAGCTGCAAAACGTGGCTTAGGCAATTACAAAACTACCCCCGAAGCACTTAAAGTTTTAGAGAAAAAAGAAACCGTAGCGCTTTTTGAAGAATTGGGCATTTATTCTAAAAGGGAGCTACACGCCCGCTACGAAATAGTACTCGAAGACTATGTGAAAAAAGTACAAATCGAAGCGCGCATTATCGGCTACCTCGCTACTAATTATGTATTACCATCGGCAGTACAGTACCAAAATATATTAATTGAAAACATTAAAGGCATAAAAGAAATTGGCTTGCCCGAAAGTGCGTACAAAGCGCAGTTAAACTTAGCAGCTATTATCTCTAACCACATACAAGTAATAAACGATACTGTGGAAACTATGATAGAAGAAAGGAAAAAAGCAAATAACGAAGCCGATATGGCAAAACGTGCCTATATGTATTGCAAAAACGTAAAAACCAAATTCGATACTATTCGCTACCATACCGACAAACTCGAACTAATAGTAGAAGATAAACTGTGGTCTATGCCTAAATATAGAGAGTTATTGTTTTTAAGATAAAACCAAAGGGAATAAACGAAAAGATTACCAACGTTTATTCCCTTTTTCTTACACAACATTATCCCTATATTATTTTACCAACAAAAACAGCCAAAACATAGCAGATTTTTTGTACATTTGCATCCCTATTTATTTTACAAAAAACATCACTAATATGTTTAACCTCATACTTTTTGGACCTCCGGGTAGTGGCAAAGGCACTCAATCTTCTAACATTATAGAAACATACCAACTTAATCATATATCTACCGGCGACCTGCTCCGTAGCGAAATAAGCAATGGTACTAAATTAGGATTAGAAGCTAAAAACTATATAGACGGCGGGCAATTAGTACCCGATGATGTAGTAATAGGTATGATTGGCAGCAAGATAGACGAAAATCCAAATGCTAAAGGATTTATTTTTGATGGCTTTCCGCGTACTACCACACAAGCCGAAGCATTAGATAACCTACTTGCTCCACGAAATAGTAAAATTGATATTTTACTTTCTTTAGAAGTACCAGAAGAAGAACTGAAAAGAAGACTTTTAGAGCGTGGGGTTGTTTCCGGTCGCTCCGACGATAACGAAGAAGTAATTAATAAGCGCATAAAAGAATACAAAGACAAAACCGAAGCCGTAGCAGCATACTACAACGCCAAGGGAAAACATATTGCCCTTAAAGGCGATGGTACTATAGATGAAACATTTGCTTTAATTAAGGCAGAGATAGATAAGTTGGTATAAAATCGGATTGTTCTCTTTTAAGAAATGAGCTATTCCAAATAAGATGCGCTCTTTTCTTTACCCATTGCATAATGTAGAAGTGTTTGTAAGGTATAAGGATATTTTTTCATTAACTCTTCCTTTAATATTTCTTCTTCATGTTTTTCGACCTCGCCCTGTAACCCCGAAGGGGAGGAAAATAGGTAATAATGTTAGAGATATAATGTTTGTTTTAAAAAAAAGAATGCCACAACAGAATTCATTAATATAAAAAAAGAGAGCATTTTGCTCTCTTTTTTTATATGATTAATTTAGAAATTAATTTGCTACTTGTTTGTTCCAATCATCAAGCCCTTTGTCTTCGTAGTTAGCCCACACCATACATGCGTGCCCTACAACTAACAATCCCCAAGCAGAAGTTATCCAAATAGGCCAAGGATATTGCCAACCTTCTTTTCCGGCATAAGTGATATACCACAAAAATCCATTAACGGCTGCAAATACAACTAAGTGTAGCAACCACATCATTCCTTGTTTTTTAGTAGCAGGTATTTTTTTAGGCATTGTTTTATAATTTTTTTATCCAAAAATAGGTTACAAAGGTAATCTTCAATTTTATTTTTACAAAATAATTACATTTATTTAAAAGCATTAAATCCGGTTACGTCTTGTCCGGTAATGAGCAAATGTATGTCGTGCGTGCCTTCGTAAGTAATTACCGACTCTAAATTCATACTGTGTCGCATAATGCTGTATTCGCCTGTAATGCCCATTCCACCGAGTATTTGGCGTGCTTCGCGGGCTATGGTAATCGCAGTATGACAACTATTTCGTTTTGCCATCGAAATTTGTGCTGCCGTAGCTCTACCTTCATTTCTTAATACACCTAATCGCCACACCATTAATTGCCCTTTAGTAATTTCGGTAATCATTTCGGCTAATTTTTTTTGTGTTAGCTGAAATGCTCCTATTGGCTTATCGAACTGTATTCTCTGTTGCGAATAACGTAAAGCAGTATCGTAGCAATCCATAGCACAGCCAAGCGCGCCCCAAGCGATACCAAAACGTGCGCTACTCAAACAGCCCAAAGGTCCTTTAAGCCCTAATGCGTTAGGAAAAATATTTTCTTTAGGTACTTTTACATTGTCGAAAACCAACTCTCCGGTAGCCGATGCTCTAAGGCTCCATTTGCCGTGTGTTTCGGGAGTAGTAAATCCTTCCATTCCTCGCTCTACTATTAAGCCTTGAATTTTTCCGTTTTCGTTTTTTGCCCATACAACTGCTATGTCGGCAAATGGTGCGTTAGAAATCCACATTTTAGCACCATTAAGGATAACGTGGTCGCCGGCATCTTTAAAATTGGTATTCATTCCGGCAGGGTTTGAGCCATAATCAGGCTCGGTAAGCCCAAAGCAGCCCATCATTTCGCCGGTAGCTAACTTAGGAAGATATTTTTTCTTTTGTTCTTCGCTGCCATAAGTAAGTATAGGATACATCACCAAAGACCCCTGCACCGAAGCAGTGGAACGAATACCGGAATCGCCTCGTTCTAATTCCTGCATCATAATACCATAAGAAATATAATCTAAGCCCGCACCACCATATTCCTCGGGAACAAAAGGACCAAAACAACCCAATTCGCCCAAACCTTTTATAATTTGGTCAGGAAACTTGGCATTTTGTGCATAATCCTCAATAATTGGTGATATTTCCTTTTTGACAAATGCCCTTACAGAATCACGAATGAGTTTGTGTTCATCGGTTAGCAATTCATCTAATAAATAATAATCGGGATGCTGATATAAATCTTTATACATATTATAGAGTGTGTGTGAAAATTAGGATGAAATGTAAAAAATTTCACAAAGGTATTGCTTTTGGCAAAAATAAATCTTGAAATGTTATGAAAATCAAAAGGCATTAATTTTCTTTGCCCCCGAAAATTTTTAAGCACTAAATTTTATCAATAACGGTATAGAAAATTTACATTTTAAAGAATGTAATATCGGTTTAACTTTGCGGTATGAAAGGCAGCGATAGGCTATTTTCAGTTATACTTTTTGTCAGATTAAATAAAAATATTTTAATACCGACAAACATTTTAACAAACCAGTAATATTATTTACCAACCAAGATACGTTTTTTGTCCGTCTTATGTGTAGCAAAGAGGAATTTCTAAAAATTTCCATTGCTCCTTGAAACATTAAAAAATTAATTTTATGAGGCAGTTAAAGATAGCAACCCAGATTACGAATAGAGACTCGCAAGCAGTAGAAAAATACTTGCAAGAGATTAGTCGTATATCTATGATCACCCCTGAAGAGGAGACTACATTAGCCCAAAAAATCCATGTGGGCGACCAGCGTTCGTTAGAAAAGTTAGTAAAAGCTAACCTTCGTTTCGTGGTATCTGTGGCAAAACAATACCAACACCAAGGGTTATCGCTTAGTGATTTAATCAACGAGGGTAACTTAGGTTTGATAAAAGCAGCACAGCGTTTCGATGAAACCAAAGGTTTTAAATTTATTTCTTATGCGGTTTGGTGGATTAGACAATCTATCCTACAAGCATTAGCAGAGCAAGGCAGATTAGTGCGCCTTCCACAAAATAAAATTGGCACATACAATAAAGCCAACAAAGCATACATTGCATTTGAGCAAGAGCACGAGCGCGAGCCATCTACCGAAGAGCTTGCTAATATATTAGAAATGAGCGAAACAGAAATTACTAATATTTTCAGCAGCAATACTCGCCACACATCTTTAGACGCTCCGGTACACGAGGCAGAAGATGTAGCAATGGGAGATTTGCTCGAAGGAAGCAACGATACCGATGATGACGTAATGAAAGATTCGCTTAAAGCTGAGATTAAAAGAATTTTAAAATCACTTACTACCCGCGAAGCAGAAATTATTTCGGCATATTTCGGATTAGAAGGCGACGGAGGTCCATCTATAGAAGAAATAGGACAAAAATACGACCTTACCAAAGAGCGTATCCGCCAGATTAAAGAGCGTGCTATTAAGCGTTTACAAAAAACAAGATATAGCGGTTCGTTAAAATCTTACTTAGGTTAACAATATTAACCACAATTAATATTAAAGGCAATCAAAACACATTTGGTTGCCTTTTTTTTGTTTCTGTTGGCAATGGAGGGAGTGTATCTTGAAGACAATATTCCTATCTGCCGTCTTTGCGAGGATTTTTGAGAGAATACTAATGCTAAAACAAATTGTCATTTTTCATCTTTATCTTTACCCACAATAATTATATTTAATTATGAAAATGCTCATACTTATTATAGCTGCACTGCTAAGCGCAATGACTACCACCGCACAGAAGCTGAAGATACTCTCTTTTGAATCTATTGGAGGAGATGTTGGAGAGTGGGTAAATGATTACCCACCTTACAATACATACAATAACGGCACTTTTTCGTTGAACCTTGTTAGTAATTCCAATACAAGCGACCTGCCTTTAAACTGCACCTCCGGTAGTAATACGAGTTATACTCGCAGATTTTACAGCCAGTCCAACGGCTCTCTGATAGGAGATTCCTGTACCGTAGAAGCAGACAGTGTAAAGGGTAGTTGGTATTTCCAGTATCCGCAGAGCAATGGCGATGTTATTTATTTTGGAGTGTATTTAGACGATGTAGGCATTGAGCGGCAGGATGCTAATGGAAATATATTATGGATAAAGCACTACGGGAGCAGTAAAGGAGAAGGTTTCGGGGATATTGCTGTTGCAAGTGATGAAGGCTTTTTCGTCTTGAGTGCTACATTGGGTGATGATGGAGATGTGGGCACACATTATGGCGATGCTTTCAGTACCGATATATGGGTACTTCGGTTAGACAACGACGGAGAAATGCTTTGGGGTAGGGTTTTGGGAGGTTCCAGCTGGGATGTAGCGCGCACCATTCTTGCGGCAGATGACGGTGGCTGCTATATTTTTGGCGGAACTGCATCCAACGATCACGATGCTGTTGGTCAAAAAGGAGAAGGCGACTTATTTGTAGCAAAATTAGACAGCTTGGGTAATATTGTCTGGGCAAATTGCTATGGAGGTAGCAAAGGAGAATATGATTTCAATAATTCCTTTTTTGCCGAACCCGATGGTTGGGGTGGTTTCTACATCCTTTGCCGTACCGATTCCAATGACGGCGATGTACAAAACAAGACCGATAACTCTCCAGACTTTTGGTTAGTACATATAGATAAAGACGGCAACATACTTTGGGAAAAGAATTATGGGCTCACATTATTTTTCTGGGGATTAAGCAAAAAGTTTTTCTAATCTGAAGAGG
>CAYUXT010000037.1:0-31521 GCA_964448955.1 uncultured Taibaiella sp.
CTGTATCTCTTACTACAAGCTGAGGAGTATCTAATTGGAATACATATACTGTAAGATACGCAGTATCGTGTGTTACACAAGCTGTATCATTTACTGTGATTAGCTCAATAGTATATGTACCCGGTGTAGTATATGTATGGCTTGGACTTTGTAGTGTAGAAGAGCCTCCATCTCCAAAATCCCAATAAAAATCAACAACTTGTGTAGAGTTATTAGCAAAATTTACCGTAAATGGTACGCAACCAGAATCTTTTTGGTTGGTATTGGGGTCTAACTTAAACTCGGCATTTACACCCGCTTTATCGAAGTTGAATTTGAATGTGATAATATCTTGACCACTATTTTGTTTCGTAGGAAAAACATAAGGTCCAGTAACGGCTTGCCAAGTGTTTTGTACTGCACAAACAGAATGATATACAATACCATTTGGATCCAAGCAATTTACTCCTGTATGATTATGATCATCGGAGGAATACCCAAAATAACTACCAAATAACAATTCAGTGAAATTTTCATTTATAACACCAAACCAAAATCTACTTGCTGTATTACTAAATGCATCCTGAGTTAATGGCATTCCGGAGTAATTTCCAGAAAACATCAATGCCATATAGACATTTTTACAAATATCTACCATAAAAGCAGTAGGAAACATATGATTAGCTCCATTAATAACGGTAGATTGAATAGAAGTTTTAAGACTATCATCTAATTTTTCAACAAATATTTGCATTCCCGTTGTACTTGTATTATATGTTAGAACATTATTTGGGTGTACTGGATACGAACCTTGTGTCCTACCTAATAGATATACATTATCTTCTGCATCAGAATACACATGTGAAATCATATCTAACTGTGCAGTGCCAATATAAGATGAGTTAACTAATGCGCCATTAGTAGGCACAAAAAGTGTAACAAAACCATCTCTTCCACCTAAAGAAGTTGGATTGAAGGCTCCATTGGTTGTTGGGAAATTTTGGCTTTCTGTAGCCCCTGCTGCCATAACCTGCCCTTTTTTATTAATAAAAATACTATGTACAGCATCGTCTGAAGAACCTCCTACATAAGAAGAAAAAATCATATTTGCACAATTGGGCGTTAATCCGAAAACCACTCCATCCCATCCACCGCCGTGTGTTAATTGGAATGCATTGGAGGTTAATGGAAAATTATTTCCGTTTGTACTGCTTCCAACCCAAATATTATTTGAATTATCAATAGCTATTTCCACGCAAGTCGTAACATTCTGACTCGCTAAACCTGAAGGTGTAATAGAAATAGTGCCATTTGGCGAATGCGACCCAGACATTGAAAGCCCTTCCGCTGCAGATGTACCAACATAAGTAGAACCCATAAGAGCAGAACCGTCAAAACTAAACCGAGTAACATACAAATCATTTCCTCCTTGATGGGTAGATTGAAATGCTCCCGAAGTAACGGGTAAATTAGTACTACTAGTTACACCTGCCAATATTAACTCATTAGCAGAATTACACCTTAAAACTATCGGGTGAGTAGTTTGGTTAGTGCCTCCAAAATAAGTTGAATAAACCAGTCCGAATCCGTCTGGAGTATATTTATTAATACCACATGATGATGAAAGTGGATTAGCAGCCATAAAGGAGCCCGTAGTGGTAGGCCAATTCGTACCGTTTTGAACCAAAGCGCCCGCAAAGGTATATCCATCACTATCATAACCTGTAGAATAGGCAAAAGCAGATCCTCCTAATGTACCACTAAATGTAGCAAAAACCATCTCTGGGTCTATGATTAAATCATAATTAGCGTTATATCCATTAGGAAATTCAAAAGTAATGTTACCTCTTTTGTCTTTTTTGTAATTTGATGCTACTTCTACTTTTTCTCCATTAATTACCTGATATGTATATGGAGCACTTTCAATTACTTCATTTACACTGGTTGTAATTACTAACTGTCCTCTTTCAGAAATTACAGGATTAACCCCATCAAACGAAAGAACAATTTGAGATGGATTAGCTCCTGACTTTACAATAAAATCATATTTTAAATTTTGCTGCTCTGTACTATATACACTAATGTCAATACCCGGGTAAATCTCTTTTTGATTTACTTTTCCAAATAATCCTACTTTCCCAGCCCATTTACTTTCATCATTACCTATAAAATAATTGTGATAATACTTTTTCTTATTCTCATTGTGAAATTTAGCATTTTTATTAGAGCCTTCAAATCTAACTCTATAAGCATGCTGATGAATTTGTAATTGCTTTAACTCTGCCTCGGTAGCAGGAGTTTCTCTACAACTCAAATCGTGTAATTTATCTACATCCGATTGTTTGGAAAATAAATACATAAAACCATCTTCTGTTATAAAAACAGCAGAAGAACCTAAGTTTGCCTTATACTTTACTGCGCTTTCCCATTGACCTTTATTCTCTATAAAGTCTAAACTAAATGGTAATTGAGGTGTTTCTTTTACTTTACCATGATCGTGCCCATCGCCTCCATGTGCATAGGTTAATTGTTTCCCCAAAAATAATCCAAAGATTGCAACTCCGATTAATAGTTTGTTGAACATCTTCATAAATAATGAAATTTGAATTGTTAAAATTTATAAAACTGCCTAAAATTAGTAATTAATTTTGATAAATACACAAAAATAATTTTCACATTTTAAACCGTACATTATCGAAAGACTTTATTTCTAATATTTTGGTTGGGAATTTACGATTATTTTTTACTGAATAGTATTTATTGCTTTAACTTTGCTCTATAATTTATCGTTCATCTCAGTAAAAATAAAGATAGTTGCACCATGCCAGTGTTACATAATCGCATTTCTAACGAGGAACTAAAAGCAAAGATGCTTGCTGAATCCTCTCCGCGTATTACGGTTTCTTTTTATAAGTATTTTCAAATTGAAAATCCACAACATTTTCGGGATAATTTATATAAAGAATTTGAAGCTTTAAATGTTTTTGGTAGAATTTATATAGCTCAAGAAGGTATTAATGCCCAAATTAGCATACCGGAAAATAATTTTGAATCATTTAAAAACACTTTATATAATGCAGATGTAGCTCTAAATAACATTAGGCTGAATATTGCAATAGATGACGATGGTAAAAGTTTTTGGGTGTTAAGAATGAAGGTAAGAAACAAAATCGTGGCTGATGGTATTGATGACCCTAATTTTGACCCTTCTAAAGTAGGTAAATATCTTAAAGCTGATGAAGTAAATAAATTTGCAGAGGACAAAAACACAATTTTTGTCGATATGCGTAATCATTACGAATATGAAGTCGGACATTTTGAAAATGCAATAGAAATTCCTTCTGATACATTTAAAGAGCAATTGCCAATGGCAGTTAAAATGTTAGAAGAGAACAAGGACAAAAATTTAGTAATGTACTGCACCGGAGGTATAAGATGCGAAAAAGCAAGCGCTTATTTTCAGTACAAAGGATTCAATAATGTATATCACGTTGAGGGTGGAATTATAGAATATGCACGAAAGGCAAAAGAAATTGGATTACCATTAAAATTTATTGGTAAAAACTTTGTTTTTGACGAAAGATTAGGTGAAAGAATTACAGAAGATGTGATTGCTGTTTGTCATCAATGTGGCGAAAAATGCGATACACATACCAATTGTAAAAATGATGGTTGCCATTTACTATTTATACAATGCGAAAAATGCGCTCAAGAATTTGAAGGGTGTTGTAGCTCTGATTGCCTAACAGAAAAAAACTTACCCGAAGATGAGCAAAGAAAACTAAGAGCAGGTAGAGAAAACGGCGTAAAAATATTTAATAAATCTAAAGATCATCCATTAAGAAAACACAGAAACGAGTGGAGCGAGCAACGTAAGCATAAAACAATTTAATAAACCTATTATTTATAATTCCATTTTGAACTCGAATACAGAAAAAAGTGCCTTTAGGGCAAAGCTAAGAGAAAGTCGAAAACTGAATTGGGCAAGAAATACACTATTTAGCATTATTGACTTTTTTTATCCTCCTTTTCAACGTTTTTTTCCTTTAAAGACATTTAGATATGCTGCATGTGGTGGCAGTGTGGCTATATTAAATCTTATCATTTTTGCATTTGCCAATAATTTTATTATAGAAAAAGACACTACTTTAGATTTAGGATTTATCCAAATGCAATCTTATACAGCAGCTTTTGTTATTGCATTATGTATAAGTTTTCCTATTGGTTTTTTACTGAATAGATACGTGGTTTTTCAAACTTCTACGTTACGAGGCAGGGTACAGTTATTTAGATATGCCTCTATGACCGGATTAAATATCTTCTTAAATTATGTTTTATTACACTTATTTGTTGGGTTTTTAGGGTTTTGGGCTACACCTTCTCAAGCGGCAACTACTATACTACTTGCTGTTTTAAGTTATTTTGCACAAAATTATTTTTCGTTTAAAGAACAAAAAGATATGGATAATGATGTTGATTTTGAATAATGGGCATTCGGATAATGAACAATAAAAAAGGAAATTGATATTGTAACATCAATTTCCTTTTTTTTAATTTTTTAAAAATAAGTAATCTATTCTTTAGTCCATACGCCATCATAAATTAGCGTGTCGCCATTGTTGTATATAATGGTATATTCTATTGAAAAACTGTTGTTATCTATCTTGTTTCCTCCTCCGGAAATAGAAGTAGTATCATTAAGCATTTGGCTATAGATATAAAAATGGTCATCTACAACAGTAGCTCTTAATGGTTTGGTTACAAAACCATTAGAAAAATTATTAAACGAAACTCTGTTATACATTGTTTCATCTTCTGTAACAGTAGCCTTATATTCCGGTATAGGTGCTCCGTGTTTCGTAAGTCTGTCTTTGGCAATAAAAGCACCCATAAACTTAGCTCTGGACTCTATCTGGCAGTTGTTTCCTTCAAATCCAACCTCACAAGCTTTGTCTTTTTTACAAGCGGTAAATGAAAGTACAGATACAGTAGATAATACTATCAGCGACTTCACTCTGTGGAAAGTTTTGTTCATATTCTGTGGTTGTAAAATTATATAACTATTAAAAAAATCGTAACAAAGTTATAAATCCATTGTTGAAATGCAAATTTTTTTTATTTTTTAAGTTACAATAAGGATTGGTTAAAATATCTTTTGTAGGCTTAAAATCAATTATCAATCTTTAGCTTGCGTTAATTTTTTAACAAAAAAACATTAGTTCGATGTTGCCAAAAAGTTTAGGTATTCTTATAATGGCTTTGCTGCTATTAATTGTAGAATACTATTGTATAACAGCCATTAGATTAGCATTCCAATCTATATCTCCTCGTTCTAAATTAATAGCCACTATTGCCTATATCGCTATCTCGATTATACATTTGGTACTACTTTTCACTTTTCGCTCCATTACATCTAATAGCGATGGTAATGTATTTAAAACAATACTTGTTGCATTTGTAATCGGGTTTATGGTAGCTAAGTTAATTGTAGTGCTTTGGATGTTTATAGACGACTTACGCAGATTAGTTACTTGGATATTCCAGAATATCAATAAAAGCGAAAAATCTGTATCTGTCTCATCGATTGAGAATACTGAAACCCAAAAAGGCATAACGCGTTCGGTATTTCTTTCGAGATTGGCATTAATATCCGGAGTGCTTATAATGTCGAGCTTTATGTTTGGAGTTCGTAATAAATATAATTACCGATTACGCAAACAAAAAATTCAACTTGCCAATTTGCCCAATGCTTTTAAAGGCTTAAAAATCATACATATTTCGGATATTCACACCGGTAGTTTTGATAATAAAGAAGCGGTAGAAACTGGTGTAAAAATGATAATGGAACAAAAACCAGATTTGATACTCTTTACAGGCGATTTGGTAAATAATGTAGCATCGGAAATAGTACCTTACAAAGATATATTTTCGCAGCTAAAAGCTCCAATGGGTGTATATTCCGTATTAGGTAATCACGATTATGGAGATTATGTAGAATGGAAATCCAAAGAAGAAAAAGCTGCCAATTTAGAAACATTAAAACAGCATCAGGCAGAAATGGGTTGGCGATTATTAATGAATGAAAATATAAAACTTGAAAAAGAAGGGGAGCACATTCATTTATTAGGTATCGAAAATTGGGGTGCTAATATGAACTTTAAAAAGTATGGCGATCTATCTGCTGCTTATAATGGATTGCAACATACAGATTCTGTAAAAATACTAATGAGCCACGACCCTTCGCATTGGGATGCAGAAGTGCGCAAACAATTTAAAGACATTAATTTAATGCTTAGCGGACATACACACGGTATGCAATTTGGCATAGACTTATCTTGGCTTAAGTGGAGCCCAATAAGGTTTGTGTATAAACAGTGGGCAGGGTTGTATAAAGAGAACAACCAACAGCTTTATGTAAATAGAGGTTTTGGATTTTTAGGATATAAAGGCAGAGTCGGTATCTTACCGGAAATTACACTGATAGAATTAGCTTAAATGCTGAAATAATTAGTTTAAATAATGAGTAGTACTATGAATGACAACCAAACTACAACGGAGAATCTTTCTTCAATAAAAGAATTATACAAATACCTACACAGCTTAGTACAACAAAAACTTTGGTTACAAGTATTAATCGGAATGTTTTTGGGCATACTAATAGGCAGTTATTTATCTACTGCACCCGATTGGATAAGCGATACTACCATCGATACTGTAATTAATTGGATTGCGTTTCCGGGAAATCTGTTTATTAGAGTGGTGCAAATGATTATGATACCATTAATGTTTAGTTCGGTAGTGCAGGGCATAGCGGGTGGTAACAATACAGAATATCTTAAAAAATTTGGTCCTAAATTATTATTATACTACGCTTTCACTACTACTACGGTTTTAATATTAGCAGTTGTAGTTGTTAATATAATACAACCAGGAAATTATATGGATGCCTCTAACTTAATTACAGAGGATATGGCTTTAAATACTTCTATAACAGCAAAAGCCGGCACATCATTCAGTATAGGTAATATTCCTGAAATGATAGTGTCATTATTTCCTGAAAACCCTTTGGCGGCACTTGTGGCAGGCGATATGCTTAGCATTGTAATATTTGCCATAATTGTAGGAGTATCATTAGCTAATATACCATCTAATACTGCATTACCATTACTAAAAGTAATGTATTCTGTACAAGAAATTACAATGGCAATTACACGCTGGGCAATGAAAATAGCACCAATAGCCGTATTAGGGCTAATGTGTCAGGTTACGTTTAAAGTTGGCTTACATACAATATTGGGGTTGTCAATGTTTATGGTTACTGTATTAATAGGGTTATTAATGGTTGTAATTGTCTATTCTTGCATTCTTGTATTTTTTGCCAGAATACCATTAGGTCAATTTTTCAAACATTCAAAAGATGTATTATTATTAGGGTTTTCTATGTCGAGTTCAGCAGCAGTTATGCCATTAACTTTAAAAACGGCAGAAGAAAAAATGAAAATTAATCCATCTGTAAGTCGTTTTATAATTCCTGTGGGTGTATCTATAAATATGGATGGCACAGCAGTATTTCAGGCAATGGCAACATTGTTTATAGCGCAGGTATATGGATTAGAGTTAGAATTTATTTCTATCCTTTTAGTTATAGTTACAACTATCTTAGCATCTATTGGCACACCTTCAGCTCCCGGAGCAGGAGTTATCGTTTTGGGGTCTGTATTGGGGACTATTGGTATTCCGGTAACGGCAATTGCTTTAATTATTGGAGTGGATAGATTACTTGGTATGTTTAGAACATCTGTAAATGTAATGGGAGATTTAGTAACTTGTCAGGTATTTAATAAAATGTACCTAAAAAATAATCCACCACAATAATTACAATTCACTATTCATTAAAGTAGTTTGCTCCAAAAACTCTTTAGATTTCTTGCTAATTTTATAATGCGTTAATCGAGCCAAATGTCTTTCGTGGTGCATATCTGTGCCTATAAAATCAACCAATTTATTTTCTAACAACCATTCGGCAGCCATTTTTTCGGGTTTCCCATAATATCCGGTAAGAGAAAGAGCATTAATTTGCAAAAGACAACCTTTTTCTTTCAATTCTTCATAATCATCGTTTTTTCCAAACAAATACACATAGCGTTCGGGGTGCGCAATTATAGGAGTATAACCAGAAGCTAATGTGTTAAAAATTATGGTTTCTAAATTTAAAAGACGATTAAGTATGGGCGTTTCTACTAACACATAATTTTTACTTACCAATAGCAAATCTTTATTTTTTAGTAACCTTTCGTAATTTTCGTCCATCAGATACTCCGCTGCATAATCTAAAGTAGCAAGATCTGTACGGTTATTTAATTCCTCTTCTAAAGTTTGGTATGCTTTTGCTAAAGTCTCTCGATTATTTTTATGAATATCGAGCATAATATGTGGCGATGTAATAACTTTTTTAAACCCAATATCTGTAAGTCCTTTAATTAACTTTAATGACGCTTCTACATTAGGTGCACCATCATCTACTCCCGGCAATAAATGCGAGTGCATATCTGTTGCCAAATACTCCCCAATAGGGAAATCTACTTCTGATTTTTTGGAAGAAAAAAACAACATTTAATAATACAAATATGTGCGTTTAATTATTACCCAATATTAATGAAAAATAATGGAAATTGTGTATTGAAATTCAGAATTAATTACTACCTGCTTTTATTTCAAAAACTTCATCTTGTGGCGGATGGCATAAGTCTTCGGTACAAGTTTGGAAAGTAACAGTCCCTCTTAGTATATTTCCTTCAGGAATTTTAACTTTTTTAGAAAATGTAACTACTTTTTCGTGCCAATTAATATCCCCTTCTATAAAATCTAAACTAATTGTTTTTGGTTTTGGGGTAAAAGACCAGTTTTCGTCTAACCATACAATTTCTTCGTCTTCTTCAAAATTAAATTCGGTAGCTATAAGAGAGCCATCACCTCCGGGGTCTAATGCCCAAATATGAAATCCGGAAACTGTGTCCATATTAGCTTTTGCAGTAAATACAAAAACACCTTTCTCTGATGTGGGTTTTAATTTAAAATGCCATAATACAGGCTTTATGCTGGCAGAGGGCAAACTCAATTGAGCAAATGAGCAAACTGAAAACCCCAATAATAATACTATGGAACAATATATCTTTTTCAATTGAAATGAATTTAATGAATAACTATTGCCTATTTTCACATAACGGCTAAGTAGAACTCAAAATTATACAATAGGTTTAATCTTAAAAAATAAATAATTGCAAACAAGTATAATTTTATGCCTTAAAGATTTTCAAAAAAGTAAATCTTTAGTTGTAATTTTGCAGTTAAAAATAGGAAGATATCTAAGATGAAATACTTAATAATAGTTTTTGCATTAAGCCTCTTTACCAGCTGCAATACAGCAATAAAAAGAGAAAATATTATCGGAATATGGCGTGGCGATAAAATGATAAATCCGCACGAAGAAGAAGAATACAAACAACGCAAAAAAATGGTGGATACTATGACGTTTTCTGCTCCTTGGGATAGAGAATACTGGGGAACGGACGACCCTGTAAAAATCAGGAAAAAGATTTTGGAAGAGTTTGAAAACGAGAAATTATTTATTCGTGAGAAATTACAAAATAGTACCAAACAATACTTAGAAGACGGCAGACTAATCCTTAATGTTAGTGGTAAAGCTATAGATACGATAAAATGGGAAATTACATCGGATAACAAATTAGTTGAAATCGGAGAGGCATATTTAGATACCTTAAATATCGACAAATTAACCAGCAAGAAATTAGTAATTTCTAAAAAGTTATTTGACAAAAAAGCTGAAATACATTACAACAAAGACAATTAGCAAATATTAATTCCTAAGCGGACTTTGCCTTACTAATAATGAAGCATATTCGCGTGTTAATTTGTCTGTATCTTGCAATTCTTGTATTGTTGGCTTTTCTTTGAAAGTTATTTTATCAATAGACTTTTCTATTATATCTGTCATCTCCAGAAACCCAACTCTATTGTCCAAAAAAGCTCTTACTACTACTTCGTTTGCTGCATTCATAATACAAGGAGCATTACCCCCTTTAATCATTACGTCTTGTGCTATTTGTAGGTTTTTAAAGGTTTTAGTATCGGGTTGTGCAAAGGTAAATTTTGTAATATCTTTAAAATTAAAGCGTTCAAAATCATTTTCGAGTCTTTCCGGAAATGCCATGGCATACTGAATGGGTAATTTCATATCGGGTAATCCTAACTGTGCTTTTAAAGAACCATCTTTAAATTGTACCAAAGAATGTATAATAGACTGTGGATGAATTACCACTTCGATTTGGTTATTATCTAATCCAAAAAGCCATTTAGCCTCTATCATCTCCAAACCTTTATTCATTAATGTGGCAGAGTCTATGGTTATTTTTTCACCCATAGCCCAATTGGGGTGTTGTAATGCATGGCTCTTCTTTACATTAATTAAAAAATTGGTTTTCTTGCCAAAAAATGGACCTCCGGATGCTGTTAATATAACCTTTTCAACAGCATTAGGGTGCTCTCCTATCAAACATTGAAATAGCGCAGAGTGCTCACTATCTACCGGAATTAAAATGGCTTTGTGCTGTGCCACTTTTTGCATCACGATCTCACCTGCAACTACTAATGTTTCTTTATTTGCAATACCAACCCTTTTACCTGCTTCGACTGCAGCTAATGTAGATTTTAAACCTGCAAATCCAACAATGGCTGTCAATACAAAATCTACACTATCCCAAGTTACGGTATCACATAACGCATCTTCGCCCGAAAAAACTTTTATGGGCAAATGACTTAATTCATTTTTAACTTTAATAAATTGCCTATCGTCGGTTACTACAACGGCATTAGGCTGAAACTTAATGGCTTGTTCTATCAATAATTTGGCATTACTGTGTGCACTTAATATCTCTACTTCAAATTTATCGGGATGTGCCGATACTACTTCTAATGCCTGAGTTCCTATAGAACCTGTTGAACCTAAAATAGCAATTCTTGTCTTCATAATATATAATAAAAATACAAAATAACAGTATTGTAACTGTAACCTTTGGCAAAGTAGAGAAATACTATTTAATAATCCTAAACTTAAAGACATAAAAAATTTCCACAAGGGAAAGATATAGATTTATTGCAATGTTTATGTGCAAAATATTGATAGATATTAAAAAAAATATCAATTTTAAAGTGTTATCCTTTTTAGCACATATTTATTGCGAAGGATTAATAAATTTTAGGAATTTAGTTTCGTGTATTTAACATAATTTCGCAGGCAGAAAAAATTTAAGCTACACATAATGACATTAATCAAATCGATTTCCGGAATAAGAGGTACTATTGGGGGCAATCCAGGCGAAGGTTTAACTCCAATAGATGTTGTAAAATTTACCGCAGCTTATGGTATTATTATAAGGCAAGAAACACCCAATAATAACAAGTTAATAGTAGGTAGAGATGGTCGTATATCGGGCGAAATGGTAAAAAATTTGGTACTTGCTACCCTTGTAGGGCTTGGTTTTGAAGTTGTAGATTTAGATTTAAGTACTACACCTACGGTAGAAATGGCAGTAAAATTAAGTGGTGCCGCAGGTGGTATTATACTTACTGCAAGCCATAACCCCAAAGAATGGAACGCATTAAAGCTACTTAATGCTTCGGGAGAATTTATTAGTGCTGCATTAGGAGAAAAAATATTACAACTTGCTGCTGAAGAAAACATTCAGTTTGCAGAAGTAAATAAATTAGGAACAGTCTTGAGAGACGATACTTTTATGCAACAGCATATACATTGTATTCTTAATCATCCCCTTGTAGATGTGGCTGCTATTAAAAGTAAAAATTTTAAAATAATAGTAGATGCTATTAACTCTACAGGAGCTATATATGTACCTGCATTATTAAATGCACTCGAAGTGGAAGACATTACAGTATTAAATGCAGAAGTAAACGGAAAATTTGCACATAACCCCGAGCCATTGCCCGAAAACTTAACAGAATTATCCAATACCGTTAAAAAACAAAATGCACATCTTGGCATAGCTGTTGACCCAGATGTGGACAGGCTTTGTTTTGTAAACGAAGACGGCAGTTTATTTGGTGAAGAATATACTTTAGTAGCAGTGGCAGATTACATTTTGAGCCATCAAAAAGGAAATACGGTAAGCAATCTTTCCAGTACAAGAGCATTAAGAGATGTAACCGAAAAACACGGTGGCGAATACTTTCCGAGTGCAGTAGGCGAAGTAAATGTAGTAACCAAAATGAAAGAGGTAAATGCAGTTATTGGCGGAGAAGGAAATGGAGGAGTAATAGACCCACAATTGCATTATGGCAGAGATGCTTTAGTTGGCATTGCGCTTTTCCTTACGCATTTGGCAAAGTCGGGTAAAAGTGCCAAATCTTTAAGAATGAGCTATCCTGATTATTTTATTTCTAAAAACAAAATAGAACTCAACGAAGATGTTAATGTAAAACATATTTTTGAAGAGATTAAAAAGCAATACAAAAATTACCCCATTAATACCGAAGACGGACTAAAGATAGAATTTGAAAAAGATTGGGTGCATTTACGAACATCAAACACAGAGCCTATTATACGCATATACTCCGAAAGCAGTAACCGCACTACAGCCGATAATATCGCTACCAAGATTATAAATGATATTAAGGAGATAATGAGGGAGCATAGGAAGTAGGGAGGGCGTAAAATATGTTTTTACAATGAAATAGAACTCATGTATTTGCATCTTACTAAATAATAAATTGTAAATTTGTAAGAAATAAAAGAAGTAATGATTACCGTAAATACCATTATTAAAGAGTTAAAAGATGTTCCGGTTAACCGATTAGAAGAGTTATATAACTTTATATCATCATTAACATCTTCTGAAAAATCCACAAAAAATAAAAAAAAGATTTTGTCATACAGTGGTGCTTTAAGCACTATGACAGATGAAGATTTTACACAGTTTATAGAGAATACCAAATCTTCCAGAAATCAACTTTTTAATCGAGAAATTGAAAAATGAAACCATCCATTTTGGACACCGACATACTTTCTGAATTTTTGCGTGGAAATAAAAATGTAACAAAAAAAGTTGAAAGGTATCTTGTTGAATATGATGAATTGAATATAAGCGTAATTACTTATTATGAAATTCAAAATGGATTATTGTATAAAGATGCCAAAAAACAGCTATCAATATTTGATAACTTTATAAAACTAAATCGAATTATTCCACTAACCGCGGAAATGGCTAAAAAAGCAGCAGAAATTCAAGCCCAGCTTCGTATTGTCGGCAATGAAATAGGACACACTGATACATTAATTGCCGGGATTGCAATTGTAAGCGGATTGCAGTTGATTACCAATAACGAGGAACACTTTAAACGAGTAAAAGGACTTACAATCGACAATTGGAAAAATGAGTAATACCAATATTCATTTTATAGCTTACACCACCCTTTACCTAAATTTTACAATTACCAAAAATTTACACAAAATACAACAATGAAAATAGCCGTAGTCGGTGCTACAGGATTAGTAGGTAGCACAATGCTTCAAATTTTAGCCGAAAGAAACTTTCCGGTAACAGAACTTATTCCGGTAGCCTCCGAAAAATCGAAAGGAAAAATAATAGACTTTAAAGGAAAACAATACGAAGTAGTAACTTTAGAAGAAGGCGTAGCCGCAAAACCAGATATAGCTTTGTTTTCTGCAGGTGGAGCTACTTCTTTGGCTTGGGCAGAAAAATTTGCAGCCGTAGGTACTTATGTTATCGACAATTCGTCCGCTTGGCGTATGGATAAAGACAAAAAATTAGTCGTTCCCGAAGTAAATGCACAAGTACTTACACCCAATGATAAAATTATTGCAAATCCAAACTGCTCTACAATACAAATGGTGGTAGTATTAAATCCTCTTCATCAAAAATACAAAATTAAAAGAGTGGTGGTAAGCACTTATCAAAGTGTATCGGGCAGTGGACAAAAAGGAATTAATCACTTGCTTTCGGATATTGAAGGTAAAGAAGAACGCATTTGCTATGCTCACCCCATAAACCAAAATGTAATACCACACATAGATGTATTTTTAGAAGACGGCTCTACCAAAGAAGAACAAAAAATGGTCTTAGAAACCAAGAAAATAATTGGAGACGACAGCATTAGAGTATCGGCTACGACTGTACGTGTACCTGTTATTTCCAGCCACAGCGAGAGTGTAAACATTGAGTTTGAAAATGATTTTGAATTAAAAGATGTTTTCTCTATTTTAGAAAATGCTCCGGGAATTATAGTACAAGACAAAACGTCTGAAAATGTATATCCGATGCCTATTAATGCTACCGGACAAGACGAAGTATTTGTAGGTAGAATTAGAAGAGATAATTCGCAGCCCAATACCCTAAACTGTTGGATAGTAGCAGATAATCTTCGTAAAGGAGCAGCAACTAATGCGGTGCAAATTGCAGAGTATATAGCACAACAGGGTTGGGTAAAAAACTAAATACTACTGGAATATAGTTAGTTTTATATTAGGCATATACTTTATTTACAGCACGTCCTATGTTGTTTTTTTAAATATTTTCTAAGAAATATTCTTTAAAACAAAACAAATGAATACCTTTGCGTACCAAAACCAATTTATTTTCGTACGCATGTTTTAAATTATTATCCTATGGCTACACAAAAAATTCGTCTTGCACCAAGGTGGATGATATTTTTGTTAGATTTATGTTGTGGAGCTTTTGCAATGGCTTTTGCCTATCTACTTAGATTCAACTTCAATTTAGAAGAGGTTGCCGAATTTCATTTATTGAAAATATTTGCTATTACTGTATCTATTAATGCTTGCCTTATTATAGCACTAAAAACGTATGCAGGAGTAATCAGATATACCTCTATAGAAGATACCGGAAGGATATTAACAGTTAGCATAATTGTATGTAGTATCCTACTTATAATAGAACAAATCCATAGTAACACTTATGAGCATTCCCTTTTCCCTATTTCGGTAATATTAATCTACTTTATTTGTAGTAATTTCTTCTTACTATTATACAGATTAATGGTAAGAAAGATTTACCAACAGATGTTTGCTGTTAGGCGTAAAAGTGTAAAAGCAATACTTTACAGTGCCGGCTACGAAGGTCTTTTAGCTAAAAAAATGATTACGGAAAACCAGCGTTCCGACATTAAAATTATTGCTATACTCGAAGAAACGGATAGAATGATTGGTAAAATACTCGAAAACACCTCGGTGCTGCGAGCAAATAAAGCCAATTTAGAAAGACTAAAAAGAGATGGAGCAGAACTACTTATCATTGCAGACCCCTTTATCCGTAAATCAAGATTAAATGAGTTAGTAGATATTTGTTTAGAGATTGGAATAAAAGTACAGCAAGTACCTTCGAGCGAAAAATGGATTAATAACCAATTAGATGTAGAGCAATTAAAAGACATCAATATCGAACAGCTTTTAGAGCGCGAAGTCATCAATATTCAGAACGAAAAAGTAGGTAAAGATATTTACGGAAAAAAAATATTGGTTACAGGTGCAGCAGGCTCTATCGGTAGCGAAATAGTGCGCCAATTATTACAATACAAACCAGCTATTATTATTGCCTGTGATATGGCGGAAACACCGCTACACGAATTAAGATTAGCTCTTCCAAAAGACAAAGCCGTAAAAACTTTTATCGGCGACATCTGCGATAAAGTACGTATGGAACAGATATTTGAAATATTTGCTCCCGATATGGTGTATCACGCTGCGGCATACAAGCACGTACCACTGATGGAAGAAAATCCATCTTCTGCAATATTAAATAATGTATTAGGTACAAAAATATTATCTGAACTATCGGTAACTTACGGAGTAGAAAAGTTTGTAATGGTCTCTACCGACAAAGCCGTAAATCCTACAAATGTAATGGGAGCCTCTAAACGCATTGCCGAAATATTTACACAATCGTATTATCGCTATTTGGCTAATGTATCAGGCATAAAAGCTACTGTAAACGAAAACCACACTAAATTCATTACTACACGTTTCGGTAATGTATTAGGCTCTAATGGCTCTGTAATACCACTGTTTAAAAAACAATTAGAAGCCGGCGGCCCCATTACGGTAACACACCCCGAAATCACACGTTATTTTATGACCATTCCCGAAGCTTGTAGATTAGTACTCGAAGCAGGTGCTATGGGCAAAGGAGGTGAAATATTTGTATTCGATATGGGCGAACCGGTAAAGATTGTAGATTTAGCAAAGAAAATGATTTACCTCTCCGGCAAACAACCTTTTACTGAAATAGACATCGTATTTACAGGGCTAAGACAAGGCGAAAAACTATACGAAGAGTTATTAAATAATTCGGAAAATGTAATGACCACTTACCACGAAAAAATAATGATTGCTAAAGTTAGAGAGTACGATTTCGCTTATGTCTATAATCAAATCAACGAGCTAATTAAGCTATCTCATAAGCACTTTGTAATGGAAACCGTTTCTAAAATGAAAGAAATAGTTCCCGAATTTATCAGCAACAACTCTATTTATCAAAAGTTAGACTCCAGAGAAGGGAATAATGGCAATGCGGTCTAAAATTGTATGGTGGAGTTATATTATACAGCCTACTTACACAGCAGTTATCCATTTAGGTTAAAGAATTTTGCAGAAGGATATTATTGAATTTTAAAATATTGTCTTTATGTACATTTATGCAAGATTCTTTGATAGCTTTGCTTAACGGGAATGTATAGGAGCAAATTTTGGCATTAGCAACTAAATAATGACAATTAATTCAATCTGTTTGTTTCTTTTAAATATTAGTAGCAATATTGTCTATGTTTACGAAAATGTCTCTACCTCCAAATTCCCATTTTTTATTTCCATTCTTTTCAAGTTTGGTTACTTGAAGTTCTCCGTGTATGATGTAGTCGTTTAGTTGTTTGAATATTTGGAAACAAGTTGCTTGGTCGCATTGTGTTTGCCAATTTAATACAAGGTCGGGAAGCATCAAGCAAAATATTGTGTCGCAACAGCAAAGTAATAATTGGTCGTTGTCAAGAAGTGATGAGTTTATGTAAACGCCTGTTGCACCACCTGAACCAATCACAATGCAACTGTCAATAATTTGCCCGTCTAGATATATTTTTACTCCGTGTTTTGAGGTTGGATATTCTGTTGCTCCGTTACCAAAATAATGTTTTGTTTAACAGAAAATATTGTCGGACGAACCAAACGTATAAGCCTGTTCGTTAATCACTTCAATTGTCAAATCGTTATAGAGGTAACTGTTCATTTTTGCGATTTCCTATAATAGCAGACGGTGGCAAGCCCATCTAAAAACCACCTTTTTGACAAAAATAGTGATTTTACTTTTAAGCTGCAATTGCGAGCTGTTTTTAAAAGATTTAATTTTCCTTAGTATAAAATTTACTCCCCAGACTATTAAGACTTACAATGCAAAATATACGACTCGATAAATTAGAAGTTTGTAAGATGATTTAATTGACTATGTAGGGGGATTGTGGTTTATTTGTGATAATTAGCTGTTTTTTTTTCTTTCATCTTCGTCAAGTTGTATAATTAAGTTGTAGAAGTCTTTGTATTCATCTTGCACTTCGTTTGCTATTTCGTGATCCCATAAAACGATTGGATAATTGTTGTTTCCTTGATTTCTATTTGTGTCAAAGCAAAGTAGTCCCCAATCACTCCAATTTGCAAAAGGAACATAGCCCTTTTCGATTAAATATTCTGTTGGATAACCGTCAAAAATTAATTCAGTCAATTCTTTTCTCCAAATGTTTACAGGGTGTGGGCTAAATTCTACTTCCGAAATGTAAAGCCGATAAAAATGTTTATATTTCAAAAATGTTTTATAGTCGTCAGGAAATTTATGTTCAATTCTATCCTCTATTTCCTTAATTTCATTATTAGTTACCTTGCTGTCTATTGGTAACCAAACACGCCACTCCTCTCTTTTGTCTTGATTAGGGTCTGACATTTCTTCTTCAATTTTAATAGGCAATTTATTTAGCCCTAATGCAACCTCTTTTTTTAAGTAAATTTCAATTATATCTTTTATTGTCTGTTCTTTCATTATTGTATCGTCTTTCAATTTGGTCTATTATTATTTTAAATTTTATTTATCATCTATTAGTCAGTATTAAATCTTAGTTTGCTAACTCAAATTTAGTGATTTCTTTTATTTATTTGAATCTTAACTGAATTAGGTATTATGAATTGCTTATAATAGCATTTAAAACAAAAAATCATTGCGAATTCTCTTTATATCATTTTTATAATCTCTACCCCCCCAAAAAAAAACTCCTGCAACATTGTTGCATTTAATAAAATCTTTCTTACTTTTGCAACACAGTTGCATTAATAATGAAATTTTTATTTTACATAATTCTATTTATCGGATACGCAAAAATTGCTTTAGCACAGCAATGCTCTCTTACGCTTTCGGGGCATATTGTAGATGAAGATACCAAACAAATGCTCGATGGTGCTGTTGTTTCTATTGTCGAAATCAACCAATATATATTCACCGACGATAAAGGCGATTTTAAATTTACTGCCTTGTGTTCGGGAGTTTATACCTTACAAATTATACATTTTGCTTGCGATACTGTTTACAAAAAAATAGAACTGCTCAAAGATGTACATACCGAAATTTACCTACCACACACAAGTAAGGTGTTGGGTAGTGTAATTATAGAAGCGCAAAAAGAAATTGGCAATACAGGTATCAAAAAAGAACTTTCCGATAAACATAAAGAAGAATCCAAAGGTCTTTCCTTGGCAGAAACTTTAAGTAAACTAAATGGTGTAACTATGTTGCAAACGGGTTCTACAATTTCCAAACCTGTAATTCACGGGCTACATAGCAATCGTATTCTTACAATCAACAATGGTGTACGCCAAGAAGGACAGCAATGGGGTAACGAACACGCACCCGAAATAGATCCTTTTATAGCGGATAAATTAATGGTAATAAAAGGTGTAGATGAATTGCGATATGGCTCCGATGCAATTGGTGGGGTAGTGCTGGTACAGCCTAAACCCTTAAAAAATACTGAAGGTTATTCCGGCGAAATTAATTCTGCATATTTTACTAATAACAAACAATATGTGCTTTCCGGAATGTGGGAGCATCAGCCTAAAAAAGTACCTGCTTTTTCTTATCGCCTTCAAGGCACATTAAAAAAAGGAGCTAATGCCACTACTCCCGATTACAGACTGAATAATACGGGTAGTGAAGAGAGAAATTTTTCGGTAACTGCCGGATACAACAAAAATAATAATTTTAATACTCAATTGTATTACAGCTTATTCGATACTAAGTTGGGAATATTTACAGGCTCGCATATTGGTAATATTACCGATTTAGAAAATGCTATAGCAGCAAATAAACCTAATGATGTCTTTTTGGGAGAAAACACATACAGGATAGACCGTCCGTACCAAGACGTAACACATCATTTACTCAAATCGCAAACATTTCTTAAAAAAGGAGAACACAAATTTAACCTCATATTAGCCGGACAGTTAAATAACAGAATGGAATACGATATAGTGCGAAACAGTAGTAATACAAAACCGCAGTTAAACTTATCCGTAAATACTTATACTCAAGAATTAAATTGGGAACACCCGAAAAAGTATGGATTTAACGGCGTTGCGGGCATTGCATTAATGCAGCAAGAAAATAGATATTCGGGGCGTTATTTTATTCCTAACTTCAATGCTAATACTTACGGAGGATATTTTATAGAAAAATGGCATCGGCATAAATGGGAATTACAAGCAGGTTTGCGTTATGATTATAAAACCATTAATACGCTTAGATTAAAATTTAATGGAGATACTATTAATCATAATTTTAGATTTTCTACTTTGGCATCTTCGTTTAATGCTATTTATAGACCTTCAACTAATTGGCACTTGAATACAAATTTGAGTTTTGCAAGTCGTGCGCCTTATGTAAACGAACTTTTGAGCGATGGCATACACCACGGAACTGCAACCTACGAAAGGGGGAATATTTATTTAAAAACCGAACAGTCTGCTAATCTTAATACAGGCATCAATTACACCAACGATAAAGATAATTTCAGAGTAGATGTTTTGATGTATGTAAACTCCATTCGTAATTTTATTTATCGGCAACCAATACCTAATAGTCCCGTACTAACTATAGCCGGAGCATTTCCACTTATAGAATACAGACAGACAGACGCATTGTTATATGGTTTCGATTTAGGGGTTTCGTGGAGTATAATTACACCATTAGAATGGAGTGCAAAATTATCTGTACTAAATGCAAGAGATACCAAACTGAATGATTGGCTGATACTTATGCCTGCAAACAGAATAAGTAATGAATTGACCTATAAGTTTAACGATAGTAAGCACTTATTGCAATCTTATATTTCATTAGAAATGCAAAATGTAATGCAGCAAAAGCACATTCCCGACGAAAGTAATGGTGTGCAAGATTACAAAGCTCCACCTGAAGCATACACGCTATTTCATTTTAATGCAGCTACTATTGTACCGATTGGAAATACTAAAATTACAATTGGTTTAAGCGTACGTAATCTGTTCAATACGCGATACCGAGATTACTTAAACAGTATGCGCTATTTTATAGACGAAACCGGTAGAAATGTAGCGTTAAGAGTAAAAATTCCTTTCCATAATTCGTAAACAAATTTTTTAATCATAAAAACTAAAAAAAATGACACAAACAACAATTCAATTAAAGATGAGCAAAATGAGAAACAAATTAACCTTAGCGGCATTATCAGTCGTATTTACGAGTAGCGTCTTTACAGCTTGTAAACGTAATGATGATATAAAACCCGAAGAAAATGAAGAAGAAGTAATTACAACTATGAAACTGACTTTTGAACCAGTGGGTGGGGGAGAAACATTAACTTTTCAGTTTAAAGATGAAGACGGACCCGGTGGCGCAGACCCGGTGCAAGACGAAATAGTTCTTGCTCCAAATAAAGAATACAATGTTAGCCTACAATTACTCAACGAAACACATACTCCTGCCGAAGATATTACAGAAGAAGTGGAAGAAGAAGCCGACGAACATCGTGTTTACTATCAACCATCTTCGGGTAGTAATATTACAGTTAGTAATTTAGATACAGATACAAACGGAATTCCCTTAGGTATTACCAGCAAATGGACAACAACAGACGTAGCTACAGGAACCATAAAAATTACTTTAAGACATTATGCTGGCAATCCACCAAACAAAGCTATAGATGATGCAGTAGATAATGCAAAATCGAGTACAGATGTAGCGGTTGAGTTTAGTACATCAATACATTAAAAAGGATAAAAAGATAATTGTTCCACTTGATTTTTTTTATTTTTGTTACAACTCTGACATGGAACATTTCGGGAAAGTAATTTATATTTCATATTGGTATTAATTATGGACAAAAACAAAGAAACATTTACAACGTGGAATAATATTGCCACTTTATATCAAGACAAGTTTATGCACTTAGACTTGTACAATACAAGCTACGATTATATCTGTAAGTCAATTGCTCAACCTAATGCTACAATATTAGAAATCGGTTGTGGTCCGGGAAATATTTCGAAATACCTTTTATCGCAAAGACCCGATTTCGATATTTTGGGAATAGATATTGCGCCCAATATGATTGCATTGGCAAGGCAAAACAATCCAAAGGCAAAATTTCAAGTTATGGATAGCCGTAATATCCATAACTTGAATAAAAAATTTGATGCTATTGTTGTTGGGTTTTGTTTGCCATATTTGTCGCAAACAGAAAGCCAAGAACTCATTGCTAATGCACATCAGTTACTCAACGATAAAGGATTATTGTATTTAAGTTTTGTAGCAGGCGCATCGGTACAATCCGGTTTTAAAACAGGAAGTGCCGGTCGCGTTTATTTTTATTATCATCAGGAAGAAGATGTAAAAAATTGCTTAAAAGAAAATGGATTTGAAGCAATAAAAACAGAAAAAGTAAATTTCAAAAGAACCGAAACCGAAATAGAAGAGCATACTATATTAACTGCACAGAAGAAAGGGTAGGGTTGATTTTGTGATATATCACTATTGATTTTTTGATTTTATAATTATATTTGAATAATAAATTGTTGTTTTTTTTTGTTATGTATGTATGGGTTATGCTTTAGTTTCAAAATCTAAATAAGTAGTTTATGAAAAATATTATTTTAATCTTAGGGTTATGCTTTGTTTGTGAAAATGTAATTGGGCAAAAAAATGAGTTTCCTGTTTACGCCAATGGATTAATATATAGCGAAGTTGCTATGGAAAAACTTGGGTTTATTGTAGATTCTCTCAACTTGAAATTCAAAACTTGTGAAGCAAATCCTAAATTTTATTCAATTAGTCAAACTGTAGGTAATAAGATATATTTAAAAGACGGCAATGTCCAACAGGCAAAAAAAGATATTGAAAATAACATACCGTTTGAAGAATTTGTAAAAAAATATCCTAATGCTGAGATTACACACAACAGGTTAATTAGCAGGAATAAATATAAAAATTATGAGAATAAAGAAGTTGCAGAATTTTCTGAACTTGAACTTCTAAATGGTTATGGTTCATCTATTGAATTAAAGGATTTGACTTTTTATGATAAAGATTTACAAAGCAAATGGGTGTATTATTTCCAAAAGAAATCAAAATATTATGATGAATATATAGTTGCATTTTATTTTCCTAATTCATTCGTTTCCAATGAAATTCCTCAAAAGTATGCTAAAATGATAGGCTATGCAGATTGTCTTATTGATACAACAACGAGTAAAATTAAAAAAGATGCTGAGTATGGCTGGGTTACTCTGCCCGAAAATTGGATTTCGATGTCTAAAAAAGAAAAAGAAAAACTATTAGAAGAAATGAGAAGCACCCAAGTAATGGGTCAGTGTAGTCAAGATAATAGCCCTCGTTACCATGCTTTAAATATTGCTTTGCTTTCAGCAGAAACCTTTAATTGGAGTGTGTTTTTAAAAGCGCATTTAGATATTATGAATGATAGGTTCGAAAGAGTTACAGATGGTAGTTATGCTTGGGCTGCAAGAAATACTTATATTAGAGAATTAGAATCTTTAGACATTAATGTACTTGATTTAATACTTGGTATATCATTTCAATATAGCAATGCTGCCAATAATCATTATTTTGGAAGTATAGGTAGAGTTGGCAGAGCCTTATCCGAAACAAAAAATAGAAACGAAATAGAAATGGCTATTTTAAATGCTATTGCAGATAATCAGTTAGATGATTACAATAGGATAGTATTTTATTTTTTGTTTAGCAATTATAATTATTTCATCTCTGACGAAGCAATACAAAAAGCCAATAAAGATAAATTACTCGCTGCTATTAATAATATGCCAAGCTATTTTAAAAATGAATTAATAAGAGGTATTCAAAATGATGATGAATAGGGGCTATATTTCATATTGGGACAAGTTAGTTAGGGTTTAAATAATGAATAATCCCCGATGGATAGCCAATCGGGGATTATATATGTTATTAATTAACGAAGGTAAATATTATCCTATCGCTTCGCTTAATACTGCATTCATAGAACGGACAGCTTCAGCCGATTTTGCAAACAGTTCTTTTTCTTCTTCGTTTAAATCGAAGTTTACTATTTGTTCCCAACCATTTTTGCTGATAATAACAGGTACTCCTAAGCAAATATCAGACTGACCATATTCGCCATCTAAATATACACAAGAAGGGATTAATTTCTTTTGGTCACGAACGATAGACTCTACCACTGTAGCTGCTGCCGCACCAGGAGCATACCAAGCAGATGTGCCAATCAATTTGGTTAAAGTAGCACCACCCACCATTGTATCTGCAACTATTTCTTTTTGTTGGTCGTCTGTAAGGTAAGTATTAACCGGTACGCTGTTCCAAGTAGCAAATCTTATTAAAGGTATCATAGTAGTATCGCCGTGTCCGCCTATAACTTGAGCGTTTAAATCTCTTGCGCTGCTACCTAATCTAAGACTTAATTGGTATTTAAAACGAGAGCTATCTAAAGCACCACCCATACCTATAATTCTGTTTTTGGGTAAGCCAGAACTTTTAAGTGCTAAGTAAGTCATAGTATCCATAGGATTAGATACAATTACGAAAATAGCATTAGGAGAATGTTCTAAAATACTTTTAACCACACTTTCTACTATTTTAGCATTAGTGCCTATTAATTCTTCGCGGGTCATACCGGGCTTACGAGGAAGTCCAGATGTTACTACAACTACATCAGAATTAGCAGTTTGGCTGTAATCGTTAGTTACGCCTTTTATCTTGGTATCGAAACCACAAAGGGCAGCAGTTTGCGCTATATCTTGCGCTTTACCTTCTGCAAGACCTTCTTTAATGTCGATAAGGATTAGTTCTTCCGCAAGCTCTCTGCGGGCAATGTTGTCTGCACAAGTAGCACCTACGGCTCCTGCACCTACTACGGTAACTTTCATAAAAATATATTGTTTGAATAAATAAGTTAAAAAAAACGATGCAAAGATACTTATAACAATGCAAAAAACAGGAAATCAAATTTTAGTATTGGTAATTTAAAATACTCTATTACCTTAGAGCTAATTATATTTTCAATTTGGTATAAGTTGTAAAGCAAGGTACTTTTTTATATTAATGTACAATTCTATAATAAAAATAGGGGTAACTTCTTGCTTGCTTGTCTTAATATCAAACAACATAATATTTTAATCTAAAACAAAAAATGTCGGAAAGATTACCCGATAACATAATAACAGAAAAGTATTACGAGAGCTTGTTTAGGGAGTTTTATACCCCTTTGTATCATTATGCTTATACAATAGTATCTGAAGAAATGACGGCAGAGGAGGCGGTACAAGAAGTATTTTTAAAACTGTGGCAAAAAAGAGAAACGCTAAATATCGAAACCTCTGTAAAGGCATACTTGTATAGAGCAGTGCATAATCATTGCATTAATTTTATGAACAGAGAAAAACTTAAAGATAAATACCAAAAGCACGTGAGCAATAGACCTATCGATTATGGATTGTCGCCGCTAAATGAATTGCAGGCTAAAGAGTTGAAACAAAAAATAGCAGAGGCATTTAAAGTGTTGCCGGAAAAGTGCAGAACGGTTTTTTACCTCAGCAGACAAGAAGAATTAAGCTATAAAGAAATTGCAGAAAAATTAAGTATTTCTATCAAAACGGTAGAAAACCAAATAGGAAAAGCATTGAAGATTTTACGAAACGAACTGAGACCATTACTGCCATTTGTGATTTGTTTATTGAGTATAGTATTTTAAATTTTTTACAAAGACACGAAGTTTTTTACTTATTTCTAATACTGAGCAATGTTGAAATATGACTTGTTACTTTTGAATCTTCAAATCACATAGAAACATAGATTAATATAGTTAATTAGAAAGAGATAAATGATAAATAAAGATTATGGCTCGGTTAATGAGCATCATTGATGTATGGTTACTAAGCATAGTCGAAGTATGAACTATTTTCTTGCGAAGCAAAATTTTTACTTTTTACTTTTGAATTTTAATAATAATGACCGATTTATTACTCAAATATATATTGCAAGAAGCTAACTTGGAAGAAAGGCAAGATGTAGAAGAATGGATAGCTCAAAACGAAAGCAATAAACAAGAATACGAAAAGTATTTGCTCCTTTGGGAACATAGTAAATTTCCCCACAGCGCATATCAACCGGATATAGATGATGCTTGGAACCAACTACAGGCGAAAATCATCGATAACGATAGGGAAAATAATACTATTGCCTTTACGCCTAAAAGAAAATACTTAAACATAAAATATGCTGCTGCTGTCATTTTGTTATTTGCCATTAGTATAGTTACATATTGGACTATTTCGCCACAGCCTACCACCTGGACAGCGCAAAACGAACCACTGAATATTACATTGCCGGATAATTCTACTGTGGTGCTTAATAAATTTGCCACTCTTTCGCTTCAGGAAAATTTTAATAAAAATAACAGAACAATAACTTTAAATGGAGAAGCATTTTTTGATATTACTCCCGATAAATCTAAACCATTTAAAATTAAAGCAAACGATGTGGAGGTAATGGTTTTGGGGACTTCGTTTAATGTAAAAACAAACCCCAAACTTACCGAAGTTTTAGTAGAGACGGGTTTAGTTTCTGTTCGTAAAAACAAAGATTCGGTACGCTTAAAGCCCGATGAAAAAGCTACTTATTTATCGAGCAGAAAAGACCCGATATTAGAAAATATATCTAATAATCTTTATCAATATTATAGAACCAAACTATTTAACTGTAACAATACTCCGCTTATAGAATTTGCAGAAATTCTAAGTGAAGCATACAATACACCTATTACCATTAATAACCATAGACTTTCTCAACTACCACTTACGGCTAAGTTTAGAATTACGGATTCGCTCGAAAGCATTTTGGAAAAAGTGGCAACCACCTTAAATGCTCAAGTAGAAAAATCGGGAAATACTTACATTTTACATTAGTTACAAGCATACCTTTGTTGTATGCTATTGCATTACAATAAAATGAAAATTAGGCGGAATAAATTAACGACCATACTCCTTTTTTTAATAACCTGTACCTTTTACAAAGGGTATGGGCAACAGCTTTTACAAAAAAAGATAAGTATCAATATAACCAACAAAACCACAGAATTTATTCTCGATGTTCTCGAAAAAGAAGGCGGTTTTTATTTTTCATACAACAGTAATATTATTCAAGGGGATAAAATACATAGTATTAATGCACAACACAAAACCATAGAGCACATTTTAATACAATTATTAGGTACAGCGTACAAATACGAAGAAAAAGACGGTTATATTATTATTAAGTCAGACATACATCAATCTATAACTGTAATAGGTAAATTAATAGATGCAGAAAACAACGAACCGGTAGCTTATGCTTCTGTTTATGACAAATCTATGCGCTTCGGCGCAATGTCAGACGAACTCGGGAATTTTAAACTTACCATAAAACAAACTAATACAGTACCGGAAATAATTATCAGCAAAGTATCTTTTGCCGATACGCAAATCGTTATTAATAAACATTACAATAGCACACAGCCTATACCATTAAGACAAGTTTTTTACAATTTGGATAGTGTTACTATTACTAATGTTTCAGACCATTGGTTGGCACGAAGGGTATTGTCTTCTAAGCAAAGATTGAATAGTATAAATCTCAATAATTACTTTAGTACACAGCCTTATCAATTTAGTTTTACACCCGGATTAGGTACTAAGAACAGAATGAATAGTCAATATGTAAACAAGTTTTCGTTTAATATTTTGGGCGGATATACAGCAGGATTAAATGGTGTAGAAATAGGAGGCTTGTTTAATATGATACAACGAGATATGCGCTATGTACAGATTGCAGGTATATACAATATTGTAGGAGGGGAGGTAAATGGTGTTCAAATTGGCGGATTGTATAATTATGTAGGCAGTAATACCAAAGGAGTGCAAATAGGTGGATTATTTAATACCAATAAAGGTAATGTACAAGGCATACAAATTGGTGGTATTTATAACTATGTAAAGCAAATGAATGGTATTCAGATTGCGGGCGTATCTAATCTTACCAAAGACGAAGCACGTGGTATCCAAATTGCCGGTATAATGAACAGAAGCGATAATTACAATGGCATTAAAGTTTCGGGTTTGGTTAATTATTCCAAGAAAATTAAAGGCTTGCAAATTGGTGTAGTAAATATTGCCGATACTATTTACGGCTATAGTATTGGATTTATTAATGTTGCCAAAAATGGCAAAAATTCTTTTAGTATTTCCACTTCCGAAATGCAGCATTTGCAGTTAAATTACAAATCGGGAACGGAAAGATTATATAGTATTATACAAGGAGGCACACAATTAACATCTAACGAGTTATTGTTTACTTTTGGTTACGGAATGGGTACATCGGTAAAGCTTTCAGAGAATATTAAGTTAGATAATGAGCTTATTCCGCTGTATGTATATTCAGGTAAATGGCAACAACAAAATATCGTTTTTCGCTTGCAATCTTTAGCAAAATATGAATTAATGCCAAAAGCAAAATTGTTTTTTGGTCCGGCGATAAATTTCCATTATTATAAAGACAACACAAAACAATTGGGCTATAAATCCATTTTCGAATCGGGATATGCTCCAATGGATATAAATAAGAGACTGCGCTTTACTATTGGTTTTACAGCAGGAGTAGAGATTTTTTAAGAGAGTAGAAATTCGCTTTTTAGAGCTTGTAATACCAATTGTATTTGTAAAAGAGTCCAATGATATGTTGTTAATTAAAAGACACAACAACAGCGATGAGATGGAAAAACACCAACAATTTATCAGTTATACAGGACTGAGTCCGGTAGAATATTCGAGTGGCAACAACATACGATCCAGGTCAAAAAACTGCATTACACAGTTCATGTTAGCGGCTGCCGTTTTTGATTTAGATTGTGTATTCAATTTTATAAATTTCTTTTATTGCTCTCAATAGTTATGAAATCGGGTAAATAATCAGGTGTACAACCTTTTGACACCATTTGTCCTTTGTAAAGTCCTGTTTTTTCTCCAAGTGCAATACAACGATTTCGATATTTTTTTTCATAAACGCCAATCCAACCTATTGTGAAATTCATTGTCCATTGTACTTCAGGTTTTTCTTTTTCAATTTTGTTTTCTATTGTAGAAAGTAGTTTCTCGCTGTTAGGTTGTATTTGTCCCATCCAACGCAAGCGAGCTTGATAGTACCAATAAATTCTTCTTTTTAGTGAAGATGAGTCGTTTTCCCAATTTTCAATAAAAGCAATTGTTCCTTTGTCTTTCATAAGCTGGTTTGCCATAAGCCAATCCGTAAGTTGAAGTTTTTCAACTTCGTTGTGTTGGTTAATGTCGCTAACTAAATTATCAATCACATCTTCGGAAAGTAATTTCTTGTCTATTAAAAGAATTGCTAATTGTCTAGCAAAAAAATATTTTGTCGCCCAAAGTTCCATTGCTAATTCGTGATCTTTTTTTATTTCTTTTGCAATAGTTCGTAAGTCTCCAAGTTTGGTGTTCTTTCCACTAATTTGAACAAATATTTTTTCAGCTTTCGTTGATAGTTTCATTTTTGGACGCTTTTTGTACGGTTACAGCTAACGGTTAGGGGCTTAGCGAAGGAGCGGAAAAGGAAGCGATAAGATTCCTTTAGCGTCAATGGTTAGCAAAGCCATTTTTATTTCGTCTTGCCTTTAAAAGTTGCATAAATTGCCATTGCGTGTCCGTGTCCTAATTCAAATTCTTCTTTTAGCCAATTCGTTATTTGCGTAGCTTTTACAGTTAATTCTCCATTTTGAAGAAAACCTTTTTCTTCTGCTATTTTTTTGAAATCGTCAGGCGTTTTTCCTGTTTTCTTTTGAATGTTGTCTATGTATGCTTGAAATGACATAATATTAGTTTTTAAAGGTTAAATTTAATTTATGATAACTGATATACGATAAAGCAAGGATAGCAAAGACTACGACCGGCATTAAAATAAAACTTATGTTTTTGTCCACTACACTGTGGCTGATTATTGCAAATATCAGATTAAAAGTCAAGCCTGCATAAGCCCATTCTTTTATTGTCGGGTGCAGTTTTGGAATAATCAAAGCGGTTGCTCCCAATACTTTGCAAATGATAAGAGCATAGGCAAAATAGTCAGGATAACCCAATGGTTTTGTTCCTACATTAAAATATTCGGGTGTAAAAATAAGTGTACTTAACGGCATTATGCCCTCCATTAAGAAAATGATAATGGTAGCTATCCAAAAAATGATTGTATACTTTTTCATTGAATTATTTTTTCAAGGTTATTAATAATTCGTCTAAATTGCCGACCGCCATCGTAAAGCCTTCTTTGAAGCCCATTTCAATCATTTTTTCCATATCTTCAAGTTTGTTGTGTTTTAAGGCAATATTTACCATTGTGATACCATTTTCTTCGGTAAAAATGTTTGTCCATAAAGAACGCGGTTTAATGGTGTTTTCGATTCCATTTTCATCACAAAAAGCATCTAACCAAGAAAGGATCTTGTTGGTTTCAATCGTTTTATAATCTGCTTTGCACCACATTTTTTCGTCTTGCGGACTAACCATAGCATAAAGCCATATTCCGCCAACTTTTAAATCCAATATTTTAGTTTCGATATGATACGGTTTCGGTGCCCACCATTGGTCTAATAATTCTGCCATTGTCCACGCTTGCCAAACCAATTCGAGGTTGGCATTAAATTCACGTTTTATGTGAATGGTATTGGTTTCTTTATTGACCGTAAAGTCAAATAATAAGTTACTGTTCATTTTTTCTGATTTTTAATTGTTGCTAATAGGTTGTCAAGTTGGTTGAATCGTATTTCCCAAATTTTACGGAATTGTTCAAGCCACTTGTCTATTTCTTTCATTTTGTCAATTTCAAGCTGATAATAGATTTCTCTGCCTTTGTGTTCTTGTATTATCAGCTCACACTCGGTCAAGATGCGTAAGTGTTTGGAAATGGCTTGTCTTGAAGTATCAAAATGTTCGGCAATGGCGTTTGGTGTCATTGCTTGCAATGCAATGAGTGCAATAATAGCCCGCCTTGTCGGGTCTGCGATTGCTTGAAAAATATCTCTTCTCATTTCAAGTATTTAATGAAACCAATCGGTTGCAAATTTATATGTAAGTTTTCGGTTTCGCAAATATTTTGATATTTTTTTGGGGAATATTAGAAAGTTAGGTCGAAATTGTTGGTGGGTGTGGCTTGCTCTAAAATGTCTGCTAATAGGAAACGCATTGGCGAAGTAGCGGATAAAAAAGCACAAAAGTTGAAGTTTTGCAATTAACCCGTTTTTATGCTAATGCGATGTTAGCTGATGTGTTTCTTTCGGTTTAGCATAAAAATTATGCCGCAAGCTATTATGTTGTAAGGTATCATAAATATTGTAAACATCATTATTAGCTTTAATGGCCATCCAATTCCAAAACTTCCGTTATAAATTTTTTCTATAGTTTCTCTGTCTCCTAAATTTACGTTTCTAAATCTTTCTTCATCATTCATTCCAGAATCGTCAAAACCATAAGTTTTATACATTAGTTGGTCAGCTAAATCTTCAGACCAATATGTTGAAAGCGTAGAAATCATAAAAGTCAATATTATTGAAACTAGTAAAAGTGAAATGTAATATTTACTTACTTTTTTTAAGAATTTATTTAATAAAAAAGGAGTCAATAAGATTGTCAAATAAGACAATAGTGTGATTGATGAAAAAATATTTTCTAGTTCACTTGCTTTCATTCCTTTTATTGATAATCAATTTTTGATTTTGCAAATTTGCTTTTAGATGAGTAGTTTTTCTACATTCTGACTAACGTCAAATTTAGTTATTGATTTTCAATTATTTACGATTTTAAGA
>CAYUXT010000038.1:0-27509 GCA_964448955.1 uncultured Taibaiella sp.
CAATAAAACTTTTGATAAACTATAAAAAAACATTTAGGACAGTATTGATTTGCAAATATAAAAAAACTAACGGCTTTCAACGCTAATGTATTGGGAGTAAATAGTTTCATAGCCGTCGAGACATTTCTCCCCAAAACCCTTATTTACGTTGCCATTTTATAAAATAACAAATATTTTTTTGTTAAAATAGAAAAGAACTCCTACCTTTGCGTTCCTTTTCAAAATTATGGCGAAACAACCACTCATTAAACAAGACGGAAATATTGTAGAAGCATTATCCAATGCGATGTTTAGAGTGCGTTTAGAAAATGGTCACGAAATATTAGCAACCATTTCCGGAAAAATGAGAATGCACTATATCCGCATACTCCCCGGAGATAAAGTAGGAGTAGAAATGAGTCCTTACGATTTAACAAGAGGGCGTATAATATATAGGTACAAATAATTTTACTAAATCTTTAATAAAAATACAATAACAATGAAAGTTCGTGCTTCTATCAAAAAGCGTAGTGCAGATTGCAAAATAGTTCGCCGTAAAGGAGTATTATTTGTAATCAACAAGAAAAACCCACGTTTCAAACAACGTCAAGGGTAAAAAATAATTTGGAATGATGAATGATGAATTTTGAATTTATTTCAACATTTATTAGTTGTTAGTTCAAATCACAAAGTTTTAAAAATTTAAAATTAATAATTAAAAATTCATAATTAAAGAATGGCTCGTATATCCGGTATAGATTTACCTAAACACAAGCGTGGAGAAATTGGTCTTACCTACATTTTCGGTATAGGTCTTAGCACTTCAAGATATATATTAGACAAAGCAGGTATCGATAAAAACAAAAAAGTATCTGATTGGAACGACGATGAGCAAGGTGCAATTCGTAATATCATCAATGCTGAGTTTAAAGTAGAAGGTCAATTACGTTCGGAAGTTCAGATGAACATCAAACGCTTAATGGACATCGCTTGTTACAGAGGAGTTCGTCATCGTAAAGGATTACCATTAAGAGGTCAGCGTACTCGTACCAACAGCCGTACCCGTAAAGGTAAGCGCAAAACGGTTGCAGGCAAAAAGAAAGCACCGAAAAAATAATAATTTTCAAAATGGTATATTTCACGGAGCCACTATTACAGTACGGTTAGGAAATATACCACTTGTGCATTTAGCAATAAGTGCATAAGTTTTTTTATATAACACAGACTACCTTAACAATTAAAAATGGCAAAAGGAAAACAAAACACAGCTAAAGCAGCTGCCAAAAAAAGAGTAGCCAAAGTAGATGTACACGGCGATGTACACGTTACGGCTACATTCAACAACATTATTGTTGCTTTTACTAACAAGCAAGGACAAGTAATCTCTTGGTCTTCTGCCGGTAAAATGGGATTTAGAGGTTCTAAAAAGAATACTCCTTACGCAGCACAACAAGCGGCTGCCGATGCAGCTAAAGTAGCTTTAGATGCAGGTATGAAAAAAGCAGACATTATCGTTAAAGGACCAGGTTCCGGCAGAGAAGGTGCTATCCGCTCTGTAGCAAACAGTGGTATAGAAGTAACATCAATCAAAGATATTACACCAATTCCACACAACGGTTGCAGACCTCCCAAAAAACGTAGAGTTTAATTAATGTTGTATTTTTGAATGTGTTGAATGTTGATTTTTTCTCGCAAAGACGCTAAGAAGCAAAGAACGCACATTGAAAAGAGTTACAAATAAAAATCATCATCAAATTATCAAATTAGCACATCATCAAATTGATAATTTCTGAATTTAAAAAAATATCCACTTTCTGTTTCCGGTTTTATGGTTTTTAAATGAAGCAGAAGGTATTAGGTAAAAAACCAAAAAATAATAATTAAAATGGCACGTTACACAGGTCCAAAAAACAAAATCTGCCGCATCTTCGGAGAGCCCATCTTAGGTTCAGGCAAAAATTTGAGCAAAAACAGCAATCCTCCGGGAATGCACGGTGCAAACCGCAAACGTAAATCGCAAAGCGAATACGCTATCCAGCTTAAAGAAAAACAAAAAGCTAAATACACTTACTTAGTATTAGAGCGTCAGTTCCGTAACACTTATCAAGAAGCATCTCGCCGTAAAGGTGCAACTGGTGAAAACTTGATAAAATTATTAGAATCTCGCTTAGACAATACAGTATATCGTCTTGGATTAGCTCCTACAAGACCGGCTGCAAGACAATTAGTATCGCACAAACATATTTTGGTAAACGGAGAAATAGTAAACATTCCGTCTTATTCTTTGAAACCCGGCGACGAAATTACCTTCAAAGCTAAATCAAGAGCTAATAATGCTGTACTTGGTTTAGTATCTGGTAAAAATCCGGCTATTAATTGGTTAGATTACAACGATAAAGAGTTAAAAGGTACTTTCTTAGCTTATCCCGAAAGAGAAAGCGTTCCGGAAAATATCAAAGAACAATTAATCGTAGAATTGTATTCTAAATAATCCGAAATTAATTTTATTATAGGGTAAATGCGATGAACAATCCATTTACCTTTAATTACAAACATTAAAAATAATAACCAAAATGGCAATATTAAATTTTCAAAAGCCGGATAAGATTGTTTTACAAAAAGCAACAGATTTTGAAGCTCAGTTCGAGTTTCGTCCATTAGAGCCCGGCTACGGTGTTACTATTGGTAATGCTTTAAGAAGAGTGTTATTATCTTCGCTCGAAGGTTATGCTATTACCGGCATTGCTATTACAGGAGTAGAACACGAGTTTGCTACTGTAAAAGGAGTATTAGAAGATGTTACTGAAATTATCTTAAACTTAAAACAAGTACGTCTCAAGAAAACTTCTGAAGATGATACTAACAACGAAAAATTAGATATTTTAATAAAAGGTAAAGAACAATTCCTTGCAGGGCAAATAGGCGAACAAAGCAATTTGTTTGAAGTAATGAACCCTGAATTGGTTATCTGTAATTTAGATACATCAGCTACTTTAGAAATTACCATCTCTATCGGTAAAGGTCGTGGATACGTTCCTGCGGAAGAAAATCGCCCTAAAGAAGCTACTATAAATTATATTCCAATCGATTCTATCTTTACGCCAATCAAAAATGTTAGCTACCGTATAGAAAATACACGTGTAGAACAACGTACAGATTTCGAAAAGTTAATAATGGAAATTAGTACAGATGGTACTATCCACCCAGAAGAAGCTTGTAAAGAAGCATCTCGCATACTTATCCAACACTTAATGATTATTACTGACGAAAACATTTCGTTAGATAATAGAGAAGAACAAAAAGAAGATTCTGTAGATGAAGGCTTATTGCAATTACGCAAAGTATTAAATACTCCATTAGAAGATTTAGAACTTTCTGTACGTGCCTTTAACTGCCTTAAAGCTGCTAAAATTGCATCATTGAGTGAGTTAGTAACTTACACACAAGATGAGCTAATGAAGTTCCGTAATTTTGGACAGAAATCTTTAACAGAAATAGAGCAAGTTTTACACGAGCGTAACCTATCTTTCGGTATGGATATCAGCAGAGTAAAAATGAGCGAAGAAAATAATTAATTCAAAAACACACCTTCCTGTACTATCCCGTAGCAGGAAGGTTTTATTTTAACATAGACTTTACATTACGGGATTAAAGTCGGGTTCTGTAATTCCTTGACCACGGTACAGAATAACAACATTAAATTTAAAAATTAAAATGCGTCACGGAGACAAAGTAAACAATTTAGGAAGAACTAAAGCACATCGCGTTGCTTTATTATCTAATTTAGCCACTCAGCTAATTACACACAAAAGAATAATTACTACATTAGCTAAAGCTAAAGCACTTCGCGTGTATGTAGAGCCAATTATTACAAAATCTAAAAACGACACTTTACACAGCCGTCGTGTGGTATTCAGTAAATTACAAAGCAAAGAAGCTATTAAAGAGCTTTTTGGCGAAGTAAGCAACAAAGTTGCCGACAGACCGGGTGGTTATACTCGTATTATCAAACTACAACAACGTATGGGAGATAATGCAGATATGGCAATGATTGAGTTAGTAGATTTCAATACTACTTACACTAAAGCCGATAAAGCGGATAGTGCTAAGAAAACTCGCCGTAGCCGTAGAGCTAACAGCACTAAAACTTCTGCTCCGGTTACCGAAGCTGCTCCGGTAGCTACTGAAACTGCTGTGGCTGAAGCCACTACAGAAGTTGCAGATACTCCTGCAGTAGAAGAAAACACAAATACGGAAGAAAATACTAACGAAGAAAACGCATAAGTTAGTAACTGATTTTCTATAAATTTAAAAGCCTGTTCAAGTAATTTTGAACAGGTTTTTTCTTATTTGCTAACTTATACCGTAAGTTTTACTTTTGCTTATGCTTATATTCTTAATAGGAATGCCCGGTAGTGGCAAGTCGTTTGTTGTAAAACAATTGGCAGAATACTTTGCAGACTTTTCTATTGTAGATTTAGATAAATTAATAGAGCAAAAAGAAAAGAAAAGCATAAAAGAAATCATTACCAATGATGGCACTACCCTATTTAGAGCAATAGAACAAAATGTACTAAAAGAAACCATTGCAAGTAATATTTCCAAAAATACAATTATTGCAACCGGTGGCGGTACTCCTTGTTTTTACGATAATTTACATCTAATGAAAAAGACAGGTACGGTTATTTATCTCGATGTTCCAATGGATATTTTACAAGAAAGATTATGGATTAATAAAGACCGACCTTTGCTCAATTCGGGGACAAAAGAAGAATTATATCAGAGATTAAAAGACATTTATGAGGAAAGACAAAAAATATATGAGCAAGCTGATGTAATATTGCATTACGATAATACAAAGGGTAGTAACTTTGCCGATAAAATAAAAAGTATTATAAAATCGTTTAAAGAAGATAAAAATGTATAGACCTGCTTTAATATTAGCTTGTTTGATTGGTGCTATTACTGTAATAGTAGGCGCAATGGGAGCGCATGCACTATCCGGAAAATTAACGGAATCGCTGATGCAATCTTACGAAACGGCTGTAAAGTATCAGTTTTATCATGTATTTGCCTTAGCTCTTACCGGAATTATTTACAAAGAATATAAAAATGGTTTAGTGAAAGCATCGGCTTGGTTATTTTTAAGCGGCATTTTATTATTCTCTGGTTCTATATATTTGTTAGTATATTTAAAATCCACATCAGAAATTGGATTGGGCGGATTGGGAGCTATTACGCCTATTGGGGGTGTTATGTTTATTTTAGGTTGGTTAGTATTAATGTTGGGTATTATCAAAAAACAATAATTTTATTTTAAAAATCACAAAAATTAAAGAAATATGAAAAAGTGGTTAGTGATATTAGTAATGTTGTTTATTTCCGCAGGAGTATTTGCTCAAGAGCATTACAATAGCTCCGGCAAAAAGGGCAATACAAGTTATAAGCCCAATCAAAAAGAAAAAGGGTTTAATACCGACAAATTAATATTTGGCGGTGGTATAGGCGGAGGAATGGGTAGTGGTAGTGTAGCAGTTATGGTATCGCCAATAATTGGTTACAGAATTACCGATTATTTTTCTGCCGGAGTAAGTTTAGGATATATGTATTGGCACCAAAAAGATTATTTTGGTGTATATAATACTAACACATCTTCTTACGATTTATTTAATCTTAATGCACATACTTTTGCTCCCGGTGTTTGGACAAGGTTTGTACCATTAGATTTCTTATTTGTACATCTTGAGTACGAGCACAATTTAATGACATTCAAAAACTACGAATTCGGCTCTAACAATCAACCAAATTCGTTTAGAGAATGGCAAAGCGTACCTTGCTTGTTAGTAGGAGGTGGTTATCGACAACCAATAACAGATAGGGCATCTTTTGTAATTTATGGTTTGTACGATGTTTTGCAAAATATACCATCTAATATGCGCACCGACCCAAGCACAGGCACTCGCTATTCTATTAGTCCTTATGCACGTAGATTAGATATTAGAATGGGTGTTAATTTTGGTTTCTAAATAAGTAATAATTAAATAAAAATCTTGTCTGCAATTTTATATATTGATACATCTGCCGAAATAACTACGGTAGCTTGTACTATTGATGGTGTGGTATCTTCATGCATTATTAATGAAGAGCAAAAAGAACAAGCTGCAATCATTAATATTTTAATCGAAAAAGCACTTAAAGATGCAGCTATTACATTGCAAGCACTTAATGCCATAGCATTGTGTTCCGGACCTGGTTCTTATACAGGTTTACGTATTGGGTTTAGTACTGCTAAAGGGTTGTGTTATGCCGCCGATATACCACTTATTACTACCGATAAATTTGCTTTAATAGACAGACAATATACTACCGAAAATGGTAACACTATTATTATCTTACAAGCAAGAGTAGGCGAATATTTTGTTGCAGCATACGATGCCAAAGGAAATAATATTTTACAACCTTGCCTTTTACTTACCGAAGATTTGCATGCTAAAATTACATCACTAAACGCGCATGTATTAAGCAATGATGAAACACTGTGCTATCAATTTAGCGCAGAAAACATTACTACAAACTTCATCGGAAATTTCCGACCTGACATTACTGTTTGGGAAACTATAGTGCGTAAAAATATTAGTGAAAAAACATTTGCAGACCTTGCCTACTCCGAACCGCTATATATAAAACAAGCATTTACTACAGTTTCTAAAAAGAAATTGATTTAGAATGTGTGATGTTATTCGTCATTTTTAGGAGGGAGCTATTAATATAGGCACGAATGCACGAATTATAATATTATAGCCACGAATGCACGAATTTTCTTGTATTCGTGCATTTGTGGCAAATCAATTGTATTTGTGGCATAAAAATTGTATTTGTGGCATAAAACACAATAGCAATGAGCAACATTATTTTAAAAGATGAAAGTTACCATATAATCGGAATTTGTATGGAAGTACACAATAATCTTGGAGCAGGATTTTTAGAAATTGTATATAAAGATGCTTTGGAGTATGAATTTAGAAAAGCAGGTATTTTTTATGAACGTGAAAAAATGTATGATATAAACTATAAGGGCATAATACTTCCGCATAAATTCTATGCTGACTTTGTAGTTTTCGATAAAATTATTTTAGAGGTAAAAGGCGTGTCTGTAATAAGTGAAGAATTTATAGCACAAGCTATTAACTATCTCAAAGTATCCGGTAATAAATTGGCTTTAATAGTAAACTTCGGTGAGCTAAAACTGAATTATAAAAGAATAGTCTTATAATGGGAGCTTGCCACGAATGCACGAATTTATTTATTCGTGCATTCGTGGCAAAAAAAGAACCATTCGTGTATTCGTGGCAAAATTATTTTTTTTCATTATTAGTATTCTTTACTATCACCTACTCAATAGTTTTGTATCATTAACTAAAAAAGCTATTTTTGTAGGAATGGTGGTTTGAAATAGACTTAAACATAAATTCTAAAACGAACGCCATTTCCCAAAATGAAAATTACAGTAAGTACTATATTAATAATTTTATGTTCATTAACAATTTTGGGTTGCAGTACTCAAAGAGACCGTTCTTTTCACTCCAAAGTAATTTACAAATCTAAAAATCTAATACTAACACAAATTTCTGAAAATTCATTTGTGCATACTTCATTCTTACAAACTCAGAGTTTTGGAAATGTACCTTGTAATGGACTTATTGTTAGCAATGATAAGGAAACCATAATTTTTGATACACCAACAAATGATACAAGTTCAGAAGAATTAATCGAATGGATATATAAAACACTACACTCAAAGATTAATGCATTGATTCCAACTCATTTTCACGATGATTGTTTAGGCGGACTACAAACATTTCATAATCATAATATCCCATCTTATGCTTATTCTAAAACTATAGAACGTGCTATAGAAAACAATCTTGCAATTCCACAGAATGGGTTTAATGACTCATTAATTTTAAAAGTTGGTAACGAAAAGATTATTGCAAAATATTTTGGAGAGGGTCATACAAAAGATAACATTGTTGGATATTTTCCGAGCGAAAATATAATGTTTGGAGGATGTTTAATAAAAGAACTTGAAGCCACCAAAGGGTATTTAGGAGACGCCAATGTATCTGATTGGTCAAATACGGTTGAGAAAGTTAAGACGGAGTATCCAGATGTGAAAACTATTGTTCCGGGACATGGAAAATGTGGAGACAAAACATTGCTCGATTACACAATTGAATTATTTAAAGTTGAATAAAAAGAATTACTGCCAACAAGGTAATCCTATATAAAGCACAATTCTCTCCTCGAAGATAGTTGATTAGTTTATGTTTCCCATTTTTTTTGGGGGGGGTGATTACTCTACCAAATTTTTCATTTACTTTCTATTTTTTAGCTCAATATTTAGCAATTTAAGTTTCTCTTGGTCGTGTAGTGAAATTTCAAACTAGGAAAATACACCATAAAAAAACCTTCATACTGCAGCTGAAAATGCTTGTAATATTAGTTTATAATACTATTTTTGTCGAAATGGTGGTTTTTATATAGGCTGCGCTATGTAAAGGGTTATTAAACACTGTATCAAAATAGGATGACAACAGAATTGACAAAAAAAATAAGCAAAAAGACAACAAAAAAAAGACTTAAAATTTCAGGAGTTGACTTGTTCTGTGGAGTTGGTGGATTAACTCACGGACTAAACAAAGCAGGAATTAAAATTAGAGCTGGTATTGATTTAGACAAAAGTTGTGAATACGCTTATAAAACAAATAACAAAGCTAAATTTATTGGAGAGGATATATCAAAAATTTTCAAAAAAGATATTGAGAAGTTTTGGAAAGAAGATGAGATAAAAATTTTAGTCGGGTGTGCTCCTTGTCAGCCATTTTCAACACATTCGAATAAAGTAAAAGACAAAGAAAATGGGGACAAATGGAATTTGTTAAATGAGTTTATTCGGTTAGTTGAAGAAACAGACCCATCCATCATTTCAATGGAAAATGTTACTAATTTGTCCAATAAACAAATTTTCAAAGAATTTGTAAATAAATTAGAACACCTAAACTACACAGTAAGTTATAAAAATGTTTTTTGTCCTGATTATGGTATTCCACAAAAAAGGAGAAGGTTGGTTTTATTAGCTTCTAAATTTGGTAAAATTGATTTAATAAAACCTACTCACGCAAAAGAAAATTATGTAACTGTTCAACAAGCAATTGGAAATCTAGAACCTCTCAAAAATGGAGAAAAAAGCAAAAGCGATAATTTGCATTTTACAACAAAACTTTCTGAATTAAATTTAAAAAGAATTAAATCTTCCGTCCCCAATGGAACTTGGGAAGATTGGAGTGAAGAACTTCAATTAAATTGCCATAAAAAAGAAACTGGAAAAACATACAAATCTGTTTATGGTCGAATGTCCTGGAATCAACCCTCCCCTACTATAACAACACAATTTTATAATTATGGAACTGGACGATTTGGACATCCTGAACAAGATAGAGCATTAACAATGAGAGAGGCATCTATTTTACAAAGTTTTCCTCCCGATTATAAATTTGTAAAGGATGATGAGGAAGTTTTGATAACTAAAATTGGAACTCATATAGGTAATGCTGTACCAGTAGATTTAGGATTTATTATTGGGAAGAGTATTATCAAGCATATAACTGAACATAACGATGGATAAATTTACTTTCAATATCTCTCTTAGTGTTTTAAATCATTTGGGGAGAAATCTATACCGAAATTTTATTACAGTTTTAGGGGAGGCAATTTCTAATTCTTGGGACGCTGATGCAAAAAATGTAAATATCTACATAGATAGAGATAAAAATCATTTTATTATAAAGGATGATGGAGAAGGAATGACAGCTGACGATTTTCAAAACAAATTTTTGAAAATTGGATATTCTAAAAGAAAAGATGGTGTTGAAAAAACAAATTTAGAAAGACCGTTCATAGGAAGAAAAGGAATTGGGAAATTAGCTTTACTGTCTTGTGCCAAAAGAATTCATATTATTACAAAAACAGCAAAAACTGAATTTGTAGGAGGAATAATTGATAATAGCGGGCTTGATAAAGCAATTGATGATGATTTAACCCCACAACAATATCCATTAGATAGTATTAACAATGATTTGTTTTCTGAAATAACCAAAGATTTCACAAAAGGTACTATAATCTATTTTGAAGATATTAATGATGGTATTCGAAATAGGATTGAATATATCAGAAAACTGATAGCTCTATTTTTTAGATTTTCCCTTATTGACGATTCCTTTAAAATCTTTTTGAATGATGACCCAATAACCTTAAACGAGCTAAACGAACTTTCACAAAGTACTCAATTCGTATGGCAAATAAATTCAATGAAAGACCCTTTTTTGAAAGATAAAATATCATCAACAAGTGAACATATAAAACAATACAAAAAAATAAATTCTTCACTACCAATAAGTGGCTTTATTGCTTCTGTTGATAAGCCTTCAAGTCTAAAAATTAAACAAACAAACGAGACCGTCACAGTTGATTTATATGTAAATGGACGATTAAGAGAAAAAGATTTATTAAAACATATTCCTTCAACTCGAATTGTGGAAAGTTATCTTTACGGACAAATTCACTACAATAATTTAGATGGCGAAAAAGACAGATTTACAAGTAGTCGTGAAGGTGTTATTTCTGATGACCCATTATTTCAATCGTTTTTAGATGATTTAAAAGATAATATCCTAAAACAAATTATAGATGATTGGGATAAATGGCGTACAGAACTTAATCAAGATGGAGACTCTGAAAACACAACTCGACTTACAAAAAAAGAAAGGAAGTCCAAAGAATTAGTAAATACAATTACCGACGAATTTGTACCACCTAAAGAATCTGTAAATAGAAGTAAAGTTGATGAATGGTTAGATGGTTTATCAAGTGATGCAGAATACAATGTAGCTAGTTATGCTGAATGTTTCATTAGTGAAAATTTATTAAGAAAGTATATTAGTCATAAATCAATTTCCTTATCACCAGAATCTAAAAAAGAAAGTGATAAAATGAGGGATAAGGAAATTATCAATAAAGGCACGGCCAATTTAAGTATTGATTTAAGGCAATCAAACGATGACCTCATATATCTTGATATGGATCACTTAGCAAACTTAATTGAAAAAGTTGATCCAATAAAACAAGCAGGGCTATCAAGAGACGCAAAAGAATACAAACCAATTAGAGATGCTATGGCTCATACATCACTCTTAACTCTCAACGCAAAAACAAGGTTAAATTCAACATACGAAAATATAAAAGCAAGAATAAAAAAATTACTTGAATAAGAAGCCCTGCACATAACATCACACCCCAATTTAATGCACTCCCCCCTCCCATAAACCAATTGAATAACAATGTATGTTTTATATAACACTACAATAAATTCGTTGCACTAATGAGTTAATATTTATTCCAACTAAAACCAGAACCATTACTTTCGGGTAAATGAATAGCAGCATTATTATAGGTAATACCGTTGCCTACATTTTCTTGTAACAATAATGGACCATCTATATCTGCAAAATCTGCAAAAGGCAGTAAATGTGCCAATGCCGATGCACCGGCATAACTCTCACACATTCCTCCTAACATCACTTTTTTGTTTTTAGATTTAATCATTTCAATCATTTCTAAAGCAGGAGTAATACCGCCACATTTAGCAAGTTTTATATTAATACCGTCGTAATGCTCTAAACAAGGAATGGTATCGCTTACATTTACACAGGCTTCGTCGGCAATTATAGGAATATCTGTATGTTTTTTTAGTTCAGTGTTCCAGTCGGGTTGCGATTTGTTAAATGGCTGTTCTATCAATAAAATATTGTGCTTATTTAGTGTTTGGGACAAACTAACCGCATAATCCAAATTCCACGATTCGTTAGCATCTATCATTATGGCAGCATTGGTATTTTGGGCAATTACGTTCAAAACAGCTTTATCGTTTTTACCGTCAGATTTTATTTTATAAATGGGATAAGGTTTTTCTTTTACCCTGTTAATAATCTCTTCTTCACTATTAATACCAATGGTATATGCGGTTTCTGGCAGGTTAGTAGGGAGCGTTTCTAACCAAAATTTCCAGAGTGGTTTTTGTTGCAATTTCCCCCACATATCCCAACCGGCTATGTCTAAAGCCGATTGTAAAAAGTTTTGACCGGGAATAAGATGGTGTAGATAATGCCAAAAACGTTTTGGGTCATTAAAAGCATATTTTTCTATCAAAGGTATTTTCTGCTTTAGCGTATCGGTCATAGATACAATATCTGTATTGTAATAATGTATGGCTGTAGCTTCACCAAATCCGGTTAATCGCCCAAAACTCAAAGAAACCAATAATGTAGGCTGTACAGTTTTTAAGCCTTTTGCAATAGCAAATGGGTACTCAAATGGCAATTCGTAATCTTTATATCTAATTTGTATCATTAAAATATTTTTGTGTGTTTAAACAATAAAAACACATAGTATTAGTTTTAGAGAATAGTTTTTCTAAAAAATATTGGACTTCAAAGATAAATTATGTTCTGTATCTTTGCCGTTCTAAAAAAATTTTTATATTAAAAATAAATGAAGCAATCTTCGTTAATATTATTAGCACTTTGTTTGGCTACATCATTTGCAAGCAACGCCCAAACAAGCAATGCAGAAACATCATTATCTACCAAAAAGGAAATAAAAAAGCCTGCTCGCGATTTTGTGATGTTACAAGTTTTTCACGATAGATGGAATGTAGCCAGTGGCGAAAATTTAAGAATAGGCGGTCTGGGTAGAGGCTTTGCAGGATACCTATGTTACGATTTCCCGATTGGCAAAAAAGAACTTACTAATTTTAGTTTTGCGGCGGGCATAGGGATAAGTACACACAATGTATATTTTAACGACAATATTCCGTTGTTAAATGTAGGTAGAGAAGCCTTACAATTCCAAAGAGTGGATACAAGCGGTACAGACCAATACAAAAAAATCAAATTAAACCATACCTATATAGAAGCACCTCTTGAGCTACGTTTTTTTGGTAATCCCTATAATAGAAGTATGGGATTTAAAGCAGCGGTAGGATTTAAAGTAGGTATATTAGCCGGAGCTACAAGCAAAGTACGCCATTCTGTAACCGGACCATTAATCAACGAAAAAGTAAATAGTCGCAGATACAATCAAAGTTGGAAATTTGCACCCACAGTAAGAGTTGGTTGGGGTAATGTATCCATATTTGGCTCTTACAACATAACTGCACTGTACACTACGGGATTAGGGCCCGAAGTATATCCTTACTCGTTAGGATTAACGATTACAGGATTGTAAATCTTTAAAAATATTCGATTAAAAAAGCCAAATGAAATATTTCGTTTGGCTTTTTTAATATAGGAATGTATTTACGCTAATCATTTGTCTCTCCATCAGCTATAAAACATTACGTAATTTTGGCACTCACATGTATTAGCAGTAGGCAAGACAGGTTATAACCCTTAATAGTAAAATATTATTTAACTTTGTAGGTAATCGAAATGACAATGTACATTTGAAAATAAACCCCAATAAAAACAGAAGCGTATGTACACAACATATCATTTTAAATCAGTTGCAGATATTAATTCTGATATTATAGAAGCTATAAAGATTGCTTTTAAAGACAAAGCCGTTAGTATTACCATAAAAGAAGAGAAAGAAGATATACTTGAGATGCCGGAATGGCAGATAAAGTTAGCCTTAAAAGAGAAAGAAAATCTTGAAAAAGGTAATACAGAACTACAAAATTGGAATGATGTAAAAAATAGCTTTAATATTAAACCCTGATGTTTTATTCTATTATTACCACTACAAATGCGCGAAGAGATATACAGCAAGCTATAGATTGGGAAGAGGAAAGAAGTTCGGGTTTGGGCAAGCTTTTTTTTGAAGACCTCAATAAACGATTTAATGATATAGCTGCCGTACCCAAATTAGGTAGTATCCGCTATCAAAATATCAGATGTACACAAACCGATACTTTTACCTACCTTATTCACTATATTGTGGATGATGAAATAAAAACGGTATATATTCTAAGAGTACTTAATGCAAAAAGAAAACCAATTTGGGAATAAAAAGTAAAGCGTATTATTTTTTAAGTTGTTACCATGAAAAAAAATCAAATCAAAAAAATAATAGTTCTCTTAATCATAATCCTGATTGTAATAAATCTACCATTTTTACCGGGACCAATTTTTTTTAAATGCACCTGCCCAATTGTTTATGACCATCGGTCAATTTGTAGGTATGATTGGGATTATAGGTGTACCATTTGGAATCATTTGGATAGTTATCAACAAAACTAAAAAGCAAGAATTGTTTAGACCAATTCTTTTTACAATATTATTTTTGGCACCCATAATTTCAATTGTATTTTTATCAAACACGTTTCGCAATTTTAGCAGAAACATTGCCATAAAAAACGGCAATAAATTAGTAAAACAAATAGAAGACTATAACAAACAGAATGGATATTATCCAGATTACTTAGATAATGCAACATTCGATTTGCCTCATAGTTGGATAATTGGGGTTAAGTACTACGAATATAGAAAAATAGAAAATAATTTTGAATTAGCCTTCAATCAAAATGTTTTGTTGAACTTCAACTTTGAAATTGTAACTTACAATAATAAAAACGAACAAAAAGCACAAGGAGAATTAAAGACTCTACATACTACTTCCGACAAAAATTGGAAATATAAAATTTACGACTAAGTTCGGCTTTACTAAATAATGAGGAGTTGTCAATGTGAAAATCTTACCATCAGCTATAAAACATTACGTAATTTTGGTAATTGGCGGCATTAACGATGGGCGAGATACCATCACTTCGGAAAAGATAATTTGTTAAACACAAAACAGAGAGAAAATTCTATAATTATGCTTAATTCTTTAATAAAATATTTATGGATAAGCTTAGCTGCATTACTTTTTTCATCTTGCGACCATTGTTCTCAATTTGTAAGAACAAAGAAAAAAGTTTTTATGGATAAATCATTCAGTGGATATATCGATACTATATTTTTAGACGAAAAAGATAGAAATTCCCCTAAATTAAAAGTGCATAATAGTCAAATTTTATATAACATTTTAGGTTACGAATTGGAACAATTCAAAATAGGAGATTCGATAGTAAAGAAAAAGGGCACACTTGCATTAGAATTATATAAACCTTACTTAATTTCGGAGCAACCAATAATAATCTTACCCAAATGCAATGGATGGGAATTTGAATAAATAAAAGGGTAATTATACATTATCATATTCCCACAGAAGTTAAATCCATCTCTGCTACGTTATAAAAAAACATACTCGCCCCAAAAAACACCACTTCAAATCTTTCCCCCCCACAAAATGCTATTTCGTCAGTACAAGACATTTTTATATGAAAAAATTTCATAAAACACCTTTCACAACTGCATTATAGGCAGTTTTCCCGACATCACTCTGCCCTATTTACCGACAATTCTTTTAGGCTCTATTTTTGATAATGAATTAGTGTAGTTATTCGATTATATAAATGGCATTGTTATTTAGACAACAAAAAATATTGGAGATTCCTCCTATCGTCGGAATGACAACGATACTTGATGCTTGTCATTTAGACCACAGAGAGAACTTTTCTCAACGAACATAAATCTAATTAACTAAAAAAAACCGTCTAATTTGTATAACAAAATATCCTTAAAAAGCATTTAACAATATGAACTTAAACAATTTCACAATCAAAGCGCAAGAAACCATTTATGCAGCACAACAACTCGCATTCAATGGCACTAATCCGCAGATTGAAACCCAGCACATCTTACAAGCCCTCCTCAACGAAAAAGAAGGCTCTATCCATTATTTGCTCAAAAAAAGCAATGCCAACATTAACCTTATTCAATCCAAACTAAGCGAATCGCTCCAAAAACTACCCACACAAACCAATGGCGATGCAGGGCAAACGATTAGTCGCGATGCCAATAACGCCATACTTCGTAGTGGTGCTTTGCTCAAAGATTTTGGTGATGAATTTGTAACCCCCGAACATCTTTTATTGGCTCTGTTAAAAGGCAGCGACAATGTTTCTAAAATACTTAAAGATGCAGGGCTTACTGATAAAGCTTTAACACAAGCCATTAAAGAATTACGTAAAGGCAATACCGTTAATTCTCAAACTTCCGACGCGCAATACAATGCCTTACAGCGTTATGCTAAAAACCTTAACGAGTTAGCCGCTAACGGAAAATTAGACCCTGTAATCGGTAGAGACGAAGAGATTAGAAGAACATTGCACATTCTCTCTCGTCGTACCAAAAACAACCCAATGCTTGTAGGGGAGCCGGGAGTAGGTAAAACAGCCATAATAGAAGGTTTGGCACACCGTATTATTAACGGTGATGTTCCCGAAAACCTTAAATCTAAAATCATCTTTGCTTTAGATATGGGGCAGCTTATAGCCGGTGCCAAATACAAAGGCGAATTTGAAGAAAGGTTAAAATCTGTCGTGAAAGAAGTTACCGACAGCGAAGGCACCATCATTTTGTTTATAGACGAAATACATACCCTCGTAGGTGCAGGTGGTGGAGAAGGTGCTATGGATGCCGCAAATATTCTTAAACCGGCATTGGCAAGAGGAGAACTCAGAGCCATTGGAGCTACCACGCTCAACGAATATCAAAAGTATTTTGAAAAAGACAAAGCATTGGAGCGTCGTTTCCAAAAAGTAATAGTAGATGAACCAAGTGTAGAAGATGCCATTTCTATCCTTAGAGGCTTAAAAGACAGATACGAAAATCACCATCAGGTGCAAATAAAAGACGAAGCCATTATAGCTGCTGTAGAGCTTTCGGCAAGATATATTACCGATAGATTTTTGCCCGACAAAGCTATTGACTTAATAGATGAAAGTGCCGCCAAACTTAAATTAGAGATGAACTCTATGCCCGAAGAGTTAGACGAATTGGAACGCAGAATAAGACAATTAGAAATCGAAAGAGAAGCTATTAAAAGAGAAAATGATGAACCCAAATTAGCTTCGCTCAATAGTGATATTGCCAACCTTGCAGTGCAAAGAGATACATTAAAAGCTAAATGGAACGAAGAAAAAGAATATGTCCAAAAAATTCAGGAAGCGAAGTCTAATATCGAAAACTTAAAATTAGAAGCAGAGCGTGCCGAGCGAGACGGAGATTATGGTAAAGTAGCCGAAATACGCTATGGTAAAGTAAAACAAGAAGAAGAAAACATTCAGCGTTACACTAAAGAGTTAGACGAAGTTTCGGAAAAAAGATTGCTCAAAGAAGAAGTAGATGCCGAAGATATTGCAGAAAACGTAGCCAGAGCCACAGGCATTCCGGTACAAAAAATGGTACAAAGCGAGCGCGTAAAACTCTTACATCTCGAAGACGAATTGCACAAAAGAGTAGTAGGACAAGAAGAAGCTATAGAAGCAGTAGCAGATGCCATACGCCGCAGCAGAGCAGGATTGCAAGATGCCAGAAGACCCATAGGTTCGTTTATATTCTTAGGCACCACAGGTGTAGGTAAAACGGAATTAGCCAAAGCATTAGCCTACTCCCTATTCGACGATGAGAGTATGATGACACGTATAGATATGAGCGAATATCAGGAAAAACACAGCGTAAGCCGCTTAGTGGGTGCGCCTCCCGGATATGTAGGTTACGAAGAAGGTGGACAGCTTACAGAGGCAGTGCGTCGTAAGCCATACAGTGTTATTCTTTTAGATGAAATAGAAAAAGCACACCCCGATGTTTTCAATATTTTATTACAAGTTTTGGACGATGGCAGACTTACCGATAATAAAGGCAGAGTGGTAAATTTCAAAAATACCATCATCATCATGACAAGTAATTTGGGTAGCCATATTATTCAAGAAAATTTTGAAGGTATTAAAGACGAACAAGAAATAGAAGCAGTTGCCGAAAAAACCAAAGAGCAGTTATTTGTCCTTTTGCGCCAGACTTTACGCCCTGAGTTTCTGAATCGCGTAGATGAAACCATAATGTTCCATCCACTGATGAGAAGCAATATCAGAGGAATAATAAAAATACAACTCAATAATTTGATAGAAAGAGTGGCAGAACAAGGAATAAATTTGTCGTTCTCTGATTATGCAGTAGATTATTTTGCAGAGCAAGGTTTCGACCCGCAATTCGGTGCCAGACCATTAAAAAGATTAATCCAAAAAGAAATTATTAATCTTCTCAGTAAAAAAATAATTTCCGGCGAACTCAACAAAGACAAACCAGTAATGATAGATGTCTTTGATAATATGGTGGTGGTAAGGAATGATGAGTAATACCAATAATGCAATAAGCATTTTTTTGATAAATAATAAGCCCCGAAAGCACGAATAGATATTCGTGCTTTCGGGGTATTAATACTTCATTATATTATCTACATAAAATCTAAGCAACGAAATACAACGATTAACAAAGCTATATTACAGTGTGTAACAAAAAATGATACAATATTGCCGTTTATATATTTAGCAAACCTTATTTAGCCAATGCATACTTATACAACACAGTACCGTCTGCTTTCATTACTTGTACTAATAATTTATTGTTTAGTACCGAAAAAAGCATAAAGCCGGGTTCGGCTCCTGCATATTTAGTACCTACCGTATTTCCAGAGGGTCTTATTTCACTTGCTGCTCCCGATAAAAACTGAGTAGTATATCGGTTGTCGGGTTTAATAATTTGCAAATCGTGTTCGTGTCCGCAAATAAAAGCATCTACTTTATGGTCATCAAAAAACTTTGCAAAACGTTTTTCAAAGGCTAATGTTTCGCTACTTGTTTTTCTTTTACCACCACTATACAATGGATGATGACCAACTACCATTTTCCATTTAATGTTGTTATTTTTTAGACTAAGTCTTTCTTTAAGCCACATCATTTGTTGCGCTGTATCCTGAAGTCTAATATCAGGATATTGTTCCGGAGATTGTTGGTATTTATCTACAAATGGATTAGTGTCCATAATTATTAAATGCAACAAATCTTTTCCATTAATAGCAATTAATGTATCAAAATACGGAGCCGGCATTGTCCATCTTCTACTGATTTTAGAATAGTCTATTTGCGCTTGGATACTTCCTCTATAATCGTGATTACCTAAAGCTACTATCCAATCTTCGTGCAAGTTTACTGTTGTGTAAATATTTTCAAAAGAAGATTGCCATTGATGGTCTTGTGTGCTTTGCACGCCATTTGGATAAAAGTTATCGCCAACGGAAACAAAAAATTTCGCATTAGCCGTAATTGCAGATATGCCCATTTGTTCTGCCACACTCTTTTGATGAAAACCGCCCATTCTACCCCAATCGCCCATTACTATAAAGTTTAAGGATTTGGGCGTTAGTTCTATATTTTTATTTATCCCACCGGAATAACCGGAGTAAACTTCTTCTAAATATTCTTGTGCATTAGCCGTTAAAGTGAGCATAAACACAATACACATTAATATTACTTTTTTCATACTCTGAAAAGTTAAAAAAAAACAGAAACACTTCATTTTTTCTAATCTACTTTACAAGTTGTAACACCGTATCACTAATCAAATTTAATTCCTCTTCGCTGAGTTCTGTATGAATAGGTAAGGACAAAACAATATTGGTAAGATAATCGGTATTGGGTAAATTAAAATCTGCTCCACCAAATGCAGCAAACATTTGCTGTCTGTGGCAAGGAACAGGATAGTATATCATCGAAGGAATGCCTTTTTCGGCTAATTTGGCTTGTACTTCATCTCTGTTTACGTTGTGTAATTGTAATGTATATTGATGAAATACGTGATGAGAATACGACGCTCTGAATGGTGTGGTAATATTAGGATTGTTAGCAAATGCTTTGTCGTAATAATCGGCTGCGGCAATACGTGCATTGCAATAATTATCTAATTCTCTCAACTTTATACGCAATATAGCTGCTTGTATGCTGTCTAAGCGACTATTGCAACCCACAAGCTCGTGATAATATCTTTTTTTCTGTCCGTGCCCGGCTATCATACTGAGTTTTTCGGCTAAAGCATCGTCGTTGGTAACCATTGCACCGCCATCTCCATAACAGCCTAAGTTTTTGGAAGGAAAAAACGATGTAGTGCCGATTAGCCCCATCGTTCCGGTCTTGGCGATGTTACCGTTTTTAAAAGCATAATACCCACCAATAGCTTGTGCCGTATCTTCGATTACCGGAATGTTGTGTTCTTTTGCAATGGCTAATATTTCTTCCATATTAGCAGTTTGTCCGTAAAGGTGTACCGGAATTATGGCTTTAGTATTAGGTGTAATGGCAGCCTTGAGTGCATCGGTATTCATTGTAAAAGTATCGGTATCTACATCTACAAATATTGGTTTTAATCGCAACAATGCCACTACTTCTACAGTAGCTATAAAAGTGAACGAAGGTGTAATTACTTCATCGCCGGGTTGGAGGTCAAGCGCCATTAAGGCAATCTGTAAAGCATCGGTACCATTGGCACAAGGTATTACGTGTTTTACGCCAAGATAGGCAGCAAATTCTTGTGCAAAAAGTTTTACATCTTCTCCATTAATAAAAGCAGCGCTATCTATTACTCTGCTGATTGCGGTATCTACTTCGGGTTTTATTTTAAGGTATTGCCTTTTAAGGTCAACCATTTGAATGGACATATTTTAGGGCGTGTTTTTTTGGGAAATATTATTGATGAGTAATTTTTAGAAAATAATATTTTTGAGCAATTATTAAAGGTTTCCCTTTACCTCAACCTATCCAATGATTTCAACAATTTTCTGTCTTTACGAATGCCCGCTCTTGCCATAAACTGAAACACTATAGCCACAAGAGGAAGAAATGCGCCTATCCAATAGTTGCCGGTATATAATTCTTGTATTTTAGATATATCAAAAAACAAACAAGCCAACAAACCAATAAGTACTAAAACATTGAGCCAAATAAAATTAAGTTGTGTACCGAGATTTTTAAATTTAAATATGGTTACACAACTTAAAACAATGCTAAGACCAACTAATGCTATACCTATAAAGTTATTGCCAAGTCCGCCAACAGGTTTTGTGGCAACTTCATTGATTACATAATAATCGAAAACAAATAAACCGGCAAGTACTATCGCCGAAAGTAACAACCACACTGTTTGAATACGCTGTATCATTATAATTTTGAATTTTTATTTTTTTGCTCGCAAAGATGTACTGTTAAATTGTTTTACTGTTCTCTTTCCACTCTCAACTGTAAACTCTCAATTATTTACTGACTGTTCTTTGTTCTATGCGTTTTTCGTAATCTTTTCCCTGAAATATTCTGTGTACATAAATGCCCGGAACGTGAATAAAATTAGGGTCTAACTCTCCCGGCTCTACTAACTCTTCTACCTCTACTATGGTTATTTTACCTGCCATAGCCATTATGCTGTTGAAGTTACGAGCGGTTTTGTTAAAGATAAGATTGCCGAGTATATCGCCTTTCCAAGCTTTAACGATGGAATAATCTGCATCGAAGGCTTCTTCCATCAGATAATCTTTGCCATTGTAGTTTCTTACTTCTTTGCCTTCGGCTACTTCTGTACCTACTCCGGCAGGTGTGGGTACTACCGGAAAACCATAAGCTGCCGCCAAACATCTTGTTGCTAATGTTCCTTGTGGTATTAAATCTACTTCTAATTCGCCGCTTAGTAGTTGTCTTTCAAATTCTGCATTTTCGCCTACATAAGACGAAATCATTTTTTTTACTTGTCTTGTTTGGAGCATTAATCCTATACCGAAATCGTCCACCCCTGCATTGTTAGAAATGCAGGTAAGGTTTTTAGTTCCTTTGGCTACTAAAGCACTAATGCAGTTTTCGGGAATACCGCAAAGCCCAAACCCGCCGAGCATAATTACTGCTCCGTCTTGTATGTCTTTTACTGCTTCTTCAGCATTGGCTACTACTTTATTGAAACCCATTTTTATATTTTTGAATGTTGAATTATCAAATTATTGAATTAGCAAATTATCTAATTAGTTAATTGTTTTTCTTCTTTCCATTTATTAATTCCATAACCCGGAATTACGTGTTTTTCGCTATGGTAAGATGAGCGCACTAATGGACCGCTTTCTACATAATCTAAACCCATTTTGTAGCCTTCTTCTCTATAAAATGCAAACTCGTCGGGGTGTACAAAACGTACCACCGATAAGTGTTTTTGGGTAGGTTGGAGATATTGCCCTAATGTAATTACATCGCAGCCATTATCTGCCAAATCTTGCATAGATTGCAATACTTCTTCTTGTGTTTCTCCTAAGCCGAGCATTATACCGCTTTTGGTTCTTACACCTGCATCTTTTAGTCGGCGTATTACTTCTAAACTTCTATGGTATTTTGCTTGTATGCGCACTTTTCTGGTTAGTCTTTCTACTGTTTCTAAATTGTGCGATACTACTTCGGGAGCTACATTTATTACGTTTTGGAGATTTTCCCACTGCCCTTTAAAATCGGGGATAAGGGTTTCTAAAGTGGTATCGGGATTGAGTGCTTTAACTGCTTTAATAGTGCTTGCCCAAATTGTAGAGCCGCCATCTTTGAGCTCATCTCTATCTACAGAAGTAATAACGGCGTGTTTTACTTTCATTAGGTAAATAGCTTCGGCTACTCTTTGTGGTTCGTCCCAATCTACTGCATCGGGGCGACCGGTAGCTACAGCACAAAAACCACAAGAACGGGTACAAATATTGCCTAATATCATAAAAGTAGCTGTGCCTTCTCCCCAACATTCGCCCATATTAGGGCAGTTACCACTCTCGCAAATAGTATGTAATTTATGTGTATCTACTAAGCCTCTTACGTGTCTATATCCTTCTCCGGTAGGTAATTTCACGCGCAACCAATTAGGCTTTTTAATGCCTTGTGGCTGCACCCCGCCATCTGTATTTGAAACTGCCGACACTACGGGTAATTCTATCATAATTACTCCAAATTCTTTTAATGAAAAAATCAAGGTGCAAGTTAAGTCAATTTTTAATACAAATAATATAACAAACTACCTTCTATGCAATATATCTATAGACAAAAATTATAAATTCTAAGAGGTATTCTCTACTAATACGACAGCTCTGTTTTATCCATTGTCAAAGTATCGATAATAATAAATTTATTTTCAAAAGTGTTTTTGCCTAAGATAAGACTAAGAGCAGTTTGTGCCATAACAATACCCACAATGCCCGGTACGGTTGCTAATACACCATTTTCATCGCAAGAAGGTACATCTTCGGGGTTAGGAGGTTCGGGAAATATATCTCTCAGATTTTTACTATTATGATTAAAAACCGCTATCTGCCCCTGATACCCTAATATAGAGCCATAAACTAATGGCTTTTGTAATGCCACACAATTATCATTTACTATATATCTTGTTGTAAAATTATCGCAGCCGTCTATTACTAAATCGTAATCGTTAATTATTTGTGCGGCATTGGTTTCGTTAATTTTTACATTGTGCGCAATAATCTGTGTGTGTTTATTGAGAGCAGTAAGTTTGGTAATGGCAGCTTCTACTTTGGGTATTCCTAAATCATTTTCTCCATACAATACTTGTCGGTGTAGATTGCTTACCTCTACCCTATCGTAATCTACAATACCAATGGTACCAATACCTGCACTCGTTAGATAGAGTAATACCGGACAGCCCAAACCACCTGCTCCTATTACCAATACTTTTGCCGACTTTAGTTTTTTCTGTCCTGCTAAACCTATATCGTCGAGTAACATTTGCTTCATATAGCGGCTAACTTCTTCGTTTTTCATTGGGCAAAATTCCTATTTATTTTTCAATAGTAAAGGTATGGATTATCCCAAATTGTACAATGTGCTGTTTAGTAGCAATTAGATTGTAGTATAATTACCAACCTGTAACCAAAAGATTTCTTGCTGCTTTTTCGCTGCATTTTTTTCAACTATTTTGCTCCCACAATAAAAGCAGTTTATTTATTCATAACCTTTCATTTTCTGAAAGATAAGCAAATAAAGGAATATAGAAGTTTTCAGGAACTATTTTGTCCATTATTCCAACAATTTCAATTTTTAATCAATAAGAGAACTATAAACCGAATTTAGTTTTAACTTTGGCAAGTGCAAAACTGAATTTGATAATGACTTCAAAAGAACAAGCATATAACAAAATAGAGAAGTTGGTAAAGCGTTTTGACGAACAAAAAGAGTTCTACAAAAATAAAGACTATAACGAAACTCAGACAAGACGTGATTTCATTGACCCATTTTGGAAAGCACTTGGTTGGGACATTGACAACGAAAATGGTTATGCAGAAAGTTATCGCGAAGTCATTCACGAAGACCGTCTAAAAGTTGGCAACGCAACCAAAGCACCCGATTATTCTTTTCGTTTGAATGGTGGAAAACGCTTGTTTTTTCTGGAAGCGAAAAAGCCAAGTGTTTCTATTAAAGACGAAATACAGCCTGCATATCAAGTAAGGCGTTATGGTTGGAGTGCAAAAATGTCTATTTCTGTAATTACCGACTTTGAAGAATTTGCCATTTATGATTGCACTAACAAGCCCAAACCCACAGACAAAGCCAGCAACGGAAGAATTAAATATTTGTTGTATTCTGATTACTTAAAAGAGTTTGATTTCATTTGGGAAACATTTTCAAAAGAATATGTACTCAAAGGCAGTTTTGATAAATACATTACCAGCGATAAAAACAAAAAAGGAACAACTACCGTTGATAAAGAGTTTTTGCAATCGCTGGATAAATGGCGTGTAGAATTGGCTTTAAATATTGCATTACGCAATAAAGATATTGATGAAGAAGAACTGAATTTTGTTGTTCAACATACCATTGACAGAATTATATTTTTGCGCATTGCAGAAGACAGAAGTGCCGAACGGTACGGAGACTTGCAAGACACAATTAAAGTCGGAAATTATTACCAAAACCTTTTACAGCGTTTCCAGATTGCCGACCAAAAATACAATTCCGGACTTTTTGATTTTAAGCAAGACAAATTAAGCAATAAAATTTCCATTGATAACAAAGTTATCAAAAGCATTATTTCGGAATTGTATTACCCTGTTTGTCCTTACGAGTTTTCGGTGTTGAGTGTAGAAATTCTGGGAAGTGCTTACGAGCAATTTCTCGGAAAACAAATTACGCTTTCTAAAAACGGAAAAGCACAAATTGAAACAAAACCCGAAGTGCGCAAAGCAGGTGGCGTTTATTACACACCACAATATATTGTTGATTATATTGTAAAAAATACGATTGGTAAATTAGTAGAAAACAAAACACCTAAAGAAGTAAGCAAAATTAAAATTGCTGACCCTGCCTGTGGTAGTGGCAGTTTTTTGATTGGGGCTTATCAATATTTATTGGATTGGCATAAAGATTTTTATACGCAAAATGGCAAACAATCCAAAGGCAACAAAGACAATCCGCTTACACCAATGGGCGAATTGACCACAGCCGAAAAGAAACGTATTTTATTGAATAATATTTACGGAGTGGATTTGGACAGCAACGCAGTGGAAGTAACCAAACTTTCTTTGTTGCTTAAATGTATGGAAAGTGAAACCAAAGAAACCATTGAAGCACAAACAAAATTGTTTCACGACAGAATTTTGCCAACGCTTGACAATAACATCAAAAGCGGAAATTCTTTAATTGATTTAGATTATTACGACAATGAATTGGATTTTGGCGAAGAAAGAAAAGTAAAACCTTTCTCTTGGCAAAAAGCGTTTTCTGAAGTTTTTAATAGAGACGTTCCTGTTGATAATCGTTTGTTATACAAAAAGCAATACCAACGAGTAAAGAAACAGCAAGAAGATACGGATAAATTAATTGCACAAATTGTAAGAGAACCGGAGGCAACTTACAAAAAGCAAAATGGCGGTTTTGATGTTATCATAGGCAATCCGCCTTATGTAAAAGTATCCGGCAAGAAAATTTTCAACTACTTCAATAATAAATTCATTCATCAAGATTATCAGCAAGATTTGTATTTATTATTTCTTGAACAATACAAAATGCTTTTAGCAACGGGCGGAAAATTAGGCATAATTATTCCAAACACTTGGTTGCAGTCTATCAAATTCCGCAATATCAGAAATTACCTGATGAATCATTACAGTTGGGAAAAGCTGATGCACATCAAAGACAAAGTTTTTAAGGCAGTAGTGGACACACACGTGCTTATTTTTGAGAAAAACGATTACGTTAAAAATACCGAATTAGTCATTGACATTTTAGAAAATGGAGAAATAAGTACACTTCATACTATTAGCCAGTACGATTTGCCGGATAATGGCGATATCATTAATATTTTGGCAAATGAAGATGACAAAAAATTGTTTGAGAAAATAAAAAAACTCTCCAACTCAATCCAAGAAATAAGCACGGTTTACAACGGTGTAAAACCATTTGAAAAAGGCAAAGGGAATCCTTCTCAAACGGCAGAAATTATGCAAACCAAACCTTATGTAGCAGAAAACCAACCAAAACCAAAGAAAGGAAAAAATTGGTTGCCTTTATTGCGTGGTAGTTTGATAAATCGTTACAGCAATTTTTGGAATGAAAACAGTTGGATTGACTATGGTATTTGGCTTGCGGCGCCACGCGACCCGAAAGTTTTTGCCGCAAAGGAAAAGATTGTGGTACGCCAGACAGGAGACAGAATTATTGCCACGCTGATTGGTGCAAACATTATTTGCAGAAACAATTTACACATTATTATTTCTAACGAATTAGACCACAAATTTATTCTTGGAATTTTAAACTCAAAACTGACAGACTTTTATTATTTTCAAATCAACCCCGAACGTGGCGAAGCCTTAGCAGAAGTAAAAAAACAACACGTAGAACAGTTACCAATTCCTAAAAATGTTTCGGACATACAACAAAAAGAAATCATCAAATTGGTTGATCAACTTTTACAGCTTAACCAAGAAAAAAAAGCAGCAAAATTGGCAAGTAAAATTGAGACTTTGCAAAACAGAATAGATTATACAGAACAGAAAATAAACGAATTGGTTTATCAGTTGTATGAGTTGAGCGATGAAGAAATAAAAATTGTGGAGGGGAAATGATAACAACTTTAATCTTATTAGGCATTACCAACCTGTAACCAAAAGATTTTTTGCTGCTTTTTCGCTGCATTTTTGGTATCTGGAGTATGCTGCTGCTGCTCTGTTTCTAATTGCTTCGTTAGTCTCGTTTTTTATATATCCATTTATAGCATCGTGAATGGTATATGCTTCGGGAGACATAAGCCCCGTAGTCCATACAAGTGGATTAATATTGGCAGCTTGCAAATGTGGCGCAAAGAATTTTTTACTATAACAAGCAAGGATTATTACATCTCTTTTTTTGTTGTCTTTATTTTCAAATGTTTCGGTAAGTTGGAAATCCATTAGTCCATCGTGACCTATGTAATACCAAAGTGAATTACAATAAAGACCAATAATTTCCTAAAAAGATATAT
>CAYUXT010000039.1:0-26023 GCA_964448955.1 uncultured Taibaiella sp.
AATTTGAGTTACAAAAACTTTCTCTTTTTTTATATCGTTTAGGACGCTATTGTTTAAGAAATGGTATAAAGAATTATCAAAACACCCCACCGATAATAAAAAGATAGCTCAGATTTCCGATAGAATGAAAAAGGAAATTGAAAAATAAAAAAATCACTTTGTTATTTATACTCTTGCCAATAAAGCTTCATCTTATTCGTAAATTTAATTTCAAGGAAAAACTAATCTATTTACTAAATCTAAGTGCCAAATAATCATTGTAAAAAAAATATGATTAATTTTGTAGTTATAATTCTAAAAATATTGAATTTCAAGCTCTTGATTACTCCAATACAATAAAAAACAAAATCCATAAATGCAATTTACAGCCGAACAGATAGCAGCCTTAATTCAGGGTAAGATAGAAGGAAATTCGCAAACAATTATTTCCGAAGTAGCAAAGATAGAAGAAGCCAAACAAGGCTCTTTGAGTTTTGTAGCCAATATTAAATACGAACCATTTCTCTATACCACACAAGCTTCTGTAATAATTGTAAACGACTCTATTCAACTACAGCAGCCCGTATCTGCAACGCTCATTAAAGTAAAAGATGCTTATGCTGCATTTGCTACATTACTCGAAAAGTACAACGAAATTATTTCTCCAAAATCTAAAAAGGGAATAGAACAGCCTTCGTACATTAGTGAATCTGCAAAGATTGGAAAAGATGTGTACATAGGTGCATTTGCCTATATCGGCGACAATGCAGTTATTGGCGATAACACACAAATTTTCCCAAATACTTACATAGGCAATAACGCTTCAATAGGGAGTAATACAACTATAAATGCAGGTGTTAAAATTTATCATCAATGCAAAGTAGGCAATGGTGTTATCATACATTCCGGAGTGGTTATTGGCTCAGATGGTTTTGGCTTTGCGCCGCAGCAAGATGGTAGCTATAAAAAAATTCCGCAATTAGGCAATGTAATCATCGAAGACAATGTGGAAATCGGTGCTAATACAACTATTGACCGTGCAACTATGGGCAGTACAGTAATTAAGAAAGGAGTAAAATTAGACAACCTTATTCAGATAGCACATAATGTAACTATTGGAGAAAATACAGTAATAGCAGCACAAGCAGGCATATCGGGCAGTACTAAAATAGGAGAAAATTGTATCGTTGGCGGACAAGCAGGCATAGTAGGACATATAACTTTAGCCAAAGGCTCTAAAGTAAATGCGCAAAGTGGTGTATCTAAAAGTATAAAAGAAGAAAACAAAGCAGTTACCGGTTCTCCAGCATTCGATTATAATAGTGCATTGCGCAGCCAAGCTGTAATAAAAAATTTACCCGAAATATTAAAAAGATTGGAAGCATTGGAAAAGTTAATTAAATAGGAAATTTTACTATAACAATAGAACGCTATTCAGATTTTCTTCTACTAACTAAAAGTTAATATTTAATTACTTTTGCTCTGTAGATACAAAACAACATTTACAACATTATGTCAAGAATTTGTCTGTTTCCCGGTACTTTCGACCCTATTACTAATGGTCATATCGATATTATACAACGCTCCGTTTCGCTTTTCGACAAAATAATTATTGGCGTAGGCATTAATTCCGGCAAACAACCGATGTTTACACCCGAACAAAGGGTAAATTGGATTAAAACAATTTTTAAAGACGAACCCAAAATAGAAGTGTATGCTTACGAAGGACTAACTATAGATTTTGCACATAAAAATAATGCTCATTTTATACTAAGAGGCATACGTTATGTTAGCGATTTTGAATACGAAAAAGCTATCGCCGATATGAACAGAATTTTAGCTCCCGATATAGAAACAGTTTTCCTTACTTGCTCACCCGAGTTTTCTACTATATCTTCCACTTTAGTTAGAGATGTAATTCGTAACAATGGAAATTATAACTTATTTGTACCCAAAGAAGTAAATGTAGCTTCTTTAGATTAATTATTAAATGATTACAACCTTAATCATATTATTTATTGCAAGTACAGCCGTACAACTGTATTTTCATTTTTCACTTTTCAAAAAACACAATACCGATAACGACAAAGTTATTGTATCCGTAAAGCATATTCCGGAAATAACTATTCTAATCTGTGCCAAAAATGAATCTGAAAATTTGCAAAAAAATCTTCCCAAAATTTTAGAGCAAGATTATCCGCTAAATAAATTTACAGTATTAGTTATCAACGACAATTCAGATGATAACACAGTTGAAGTGTTACAAAATTTACAAAATAACTATCCTCACTTAAAAACCATTACTATACCCCAAAACGAAAATCGCATTTTTGGCGGTAAAAAACACGCTTTGCATATCGGAATGCAACACATCGACACCCAATTAGTATTATTAACAGATGCAGACTGTAGCCCTGCAAGTAGTAAATGGTTACAACTGATGTGTTCAAAATCCTTAGCTAATAACAATGCAGTAATATTAGGTTATGGTGCTTACGAAAATCAGAAAGGGTGGCTCAATAAATTTATCCGATACGAAACGGTGCATACCTTTAAACAATACGCTTGTATGGCTGCCGCTAACAGAGCATATATGGGTGTAGGCAGAAACTTACTCTACCCTACTGCATATTATTTTGAAGCTATAAAAGATTCTGAATTTCTTAAACAATACAAAGCAACAATTTCGGGTGATGACGATATTTTAATTAACTATTTATCGAAAAAAAACAAAAATATTATTGCTTATGGCAACGCATTAGCGCATACCATTTCTACACCTCCAAAAGACATTAATAGTTGGCTACGTCAGAAAAAGAGGCATCTAAGTACAGGGAAATTATACACCAAACCAACCAAATTTACATTAGGAATTTATGCTTTATCGCAAGCTGTATTTTGGCTTGGCGGCATTGCACTTTTAGCCATTTTATTATTTAATAACGGCTACAATAATCCACACCAATGTACCCAATCTGCACTATGTTGTAGTAAATTGCACTTAATAACCGTTGTAGTTTTAATGCTCATCAGAAATTTTTTTTATTACAAATCATTTGCCCGATATGCAAACCTGCTCAAGGAACAGAGTTTAAAAAAATGGTTTCCCTTACTTGATTTATTTTGGGCAATTTATAATGTACTTTTGTCGCCGTTTATATTTTTAAAAAGCAAACAACAATGGAAGTAGTACTTAAATATTTCGATGGATTTACAGAAAAGCAAAAAGAACAACTTGCAGCGTTGCAAGAGGTTTATACTTTTTGGAACAATCAAATCAATGTAATTTCCCGAAAAGACACTGATGCTTTGTACGAAAAGCATGTACTTCATTCTTTGGCAATCGTACCCGTTTGTGAGTTTCTTCCGGGTATGAATATTATCGATATTGGTACCGGTGGTGGCTTTCCGGGTATTCCCTTAGCTATTTTTTATCCCGAAACAGAATTTTTATTAGTAGATTCTATTGGTAAAAAAATAAAAGTAGTACACGAAGTAGCAAAAGCAATTGGCTTAAAAAATATAACAACTTTAAACGCAAGAGCAGAAACAGCAAAGCAGAATAATTTTGATTTTGCGGTATCGCGTGCAGTAGCTCCTTTAAGCGAATTATGGAAATGGGCAAAACCGCTCATTCGTAAAGGGAAAAACACCGACCTTGCCAATGGATTAATTTGCCTTAAAGGAGGCGACCTCAGCCTCGAAATCTCTCAATCCGATACCAGACCTTCGTTGTGGGATATTGAAGACTTTTTTGAAGAAGAACATTTTAAAGAGAAATTTGTTGTTTGGGTAGGAAAAAAGTAAATATCTACTAATACAGCTTATTCAAATCTTCAAAAAACTGTTTCTCTAAATGGTAAATTTGGAGTAATCTTTCGCTTACATCTTGATAGGTAATTACACCTTCTGCTACATATCTTTTTTTGGCACAGCGTGTGGCAAGCATAGCAAAATTTCTCCATTCTACGGCTATCTGTTCCATTCTTGTTGCAAACACTGCTAATTCTTTAGATTGTAAAACGTCGGCTGCTTCTGATAAAAACGATGCATATAATGTACGAAACCCAGAACCTCCAGTACCTACAACTTCTTGCATTCTTACTAAATTCAACAATAAAAAACTTGCTTTTTCTTCTCCTCTTTTAGGATATTTTGCTATTTTTTTCGCTAAGTTTTTCATTCCTACAAGTCCTGCCCAGGGCATAATAGTAAGTAACATTCGCTTACATACTAATTTAATAGCTTTAGGTATGGCGGTTTGTAAATCTATATTTTGTGCCATAGATTTTACCCAATACATTTTACCTTTAGGATTAAGTAATCCTTTGCCAAATCGTGCTCTTAACAGTTTTTCCTCTTCTAATTTTACCGGTATTTCTACAATAGAATCGCTAATGTAGTATTTGCCATTTTCTTTACCGTAAACGATAAGATTATGTGCCGCAAAATGAAAACGGAATATTTCGGGCATATACTCTAAGTAATACATATCGGTAAGTAAACCTACGGGAAGATTTTCCGATATTTTTTGGTCTAATGCTGCTGCAGCTTTGTTTTTATTACGAAATGTTTTATAGCCAATTGCCACACCTAATAATTTGTTGGCATTTTTAAAAACCGTTCCGGGAAAGTGCCGAAAAGTAGTAAAAGGTGCATCTAATGCTTTGAGAAATGTGGCATACACAAAATACAATCCAGACCCTAAACCAAATATCATTGCCTCACTAACATCAAGTCCATAATAATGCAAAAGATTAGATGTAGCACCGCTTTCGCAATGGATACTCACTCTATGCTGAAAGGGTAAGGTTGATGAATTGGTTGGTATGGTTTTTGTTATGTTTTCAAACACTTAATATATATTGATGAATATTTCACATTTATTAATTCGCATACTCACTCAAAAACTTAATCCGCATCAATTGTAATTGCTCGATGGTTATGTTGCTGTCTTTAAACTCTTCGTAAGCCAAATTGAGGTCATCGTCTTGAGCGTTTCTGAAAAAATCGAATACATCTTCTTGCTCGTCTTCATCTAATTCGTCTTCTAAACAATAAGCGATATTAAGTTTAGTACCTCCTGCCACTATGCCTTCCATAGCACTTAATAATTCGTCAGTGGTAATGTCTTTGTTTTTGGCAATAGTTTCTAATGGTATTTTTTTATCAATATTTTGGATAATGAAAACTTTTAAACCACTTTTATTAGCGACGCTTTTCATCACAAAATCGTCTGGTTTTTCTATTTCATTTTCTTCTACATACTTTTCTATGAGGTCAATGAATTTTCTACCAAATTTTAATGCTTTTCCTTTACTTACTCCTTGTATTTTTTCTAATTCTTCCAGAGTAGTAGGATAGCTCAACGCCATATCCTCTAAGGAGTTTTCGAGGAAGATAACAAATGGAGGAAGATTTTTTTCTTTTGCCACTTGTTTTCTAAGCTGCATCAGCATTTCTAATAATACGGGGTCAGCAGCCGCCGTACCGCCTGTCATAGTAGATGGGTCTTCTTCGTCTTCGCCTGTATCTAAGTCTCTGTATTGATTATTGAGTGCTACTTTTATAGAGAATGGTTTTTTAAGGAATTTTCTGCCATTTTCATTTATTTTGAGTAGCCCATATTCTTCTATATCTTTTCTAATGAAATCTTCGAGCATCATTTGGCGTATGAGCGATTGCCAAAAGGTTTCGTCCATTTCCATAATTTTACCCGAACCAAAAGATTTGAGTTTGTCGTGTTTAAAGGTTTTTATTTGCGGATTATTTTTCCCCAAAACCATATCTACCACATAGTCTATACCAAAACGCTCATCTAACTGGTCTATGGTATCTAATATTATTTTTACGCTGTCTTTTACATCTAATTTTTCTTTAGGGTTACAGCAGTTATCACATTTTTGGCAATTTTCAATATCGCTTAATTCTCCGAAGTAATACAATAGTTGTCTTCTTCGACATGTACCGCTTTCTACATAAGCTACGGTTTCGGTAATTAGCTGCCCTCCCATTTCTCTTTCGCTAAGTGGCTTATCGCGCATTAAATGTTCTAATTTTTGCACATCTTTATACGAATAGAATAAAATACATCTGCTTTCCATTCCATCTCTACCTGCGCGTCCTGTTTCCTGATAATAGTTTTCTAAAGATTTAGGAATGTTATAGTGCATTACAAAACGTACATCGGGCTTATCTATCCCCATACCGAAGGCAATGGTAGCAACTATTACTTCTACATCGTCTTTAAGAAATTTATCTTGTCTTTCGGCTCTTAATCCGGCTTCTAAACCGGCGTGGTATGCTACTGCTTTAATGCCGTTTGCTTCTAAAGTTTTGGCAAGTTCTTCGGTAGTTTTACGATTAAGTGTATATATAATACCGCTTCTGTGTCTTTGCGATTGTATATAGCGTACCATGTGCTTTAATACTTGCGCTTTAGACGTTTTAGGTATAATTTCGTAAAAAAGGTTAGAACGATTAAAAGAAGAAATAAAAATTTTGGGGTTTCTTAAATCTAAATTTTTAACAATGTCGTCTTGTACTTTAGGGGTGGCTGTAGCTGTAAGTGCAATAATGGGTAATTCGGAATTTATTTCCTTAATCATATCGCGGAGCTTGCGGTATTCCGGACGGAAATCGTGTCCCCATTCAGAAATACAGTGCGCCTCATCTACTGCCACAAAAGAGACTTTTATATCCGAAAAGAATTCGATGTTTTCTTTTTTGGTTAATGTTTCGGGTGCTACGTAAAGCAATTTGGTTTTTCCTTCTACCAAATCTGCTTTTACTTTTTTCTGTTGTGTACGGCTAAGACTTGAGTTTAAAAAATGTGCTATATTATCATCATCGCTATAGCCTCTTATTAAATCTACTTGATTTTTCATAAGGGCAATAAGTGGCGATACAATAATGGCTGTACCTTCATTAATTAAGGCGGGCAATTGATAGCAAAGCGATTTACCGCCGCCCGTAGGCATAATAACAAAAGTGTCGTTATTATTTAATACACTTTTAACTATTTCTTCTTGCTCTCCTTTAAACTTATCAAAACCAAAATATTTTTGTAATTCGGCTTTAAGATTTACCTCTTTGGCTTTAGATTTATCGGCGCTTTTTACTGTAGTACTCATTGTAAGAATTTACTTAGATGGAACAATAAAATGATATTGAATTATTCTCTGATTATTTTGTTGAAATTTGCAATTCTGCAACAAGATAAAAAATGTTTCTTAAAAAAAGAACCCTTTTTCATTTTGGGGAGCGAATTTAGGAAAAACATTACTTACTTTGCACATTCTTTTTAGAAACAATACGTTAAAATGTCGTACTACTTGCGTTACATCACGACATATAGTTATAAATAAATATCAAAACACTTTATGAAACATATACCAAATTTTCTAACAATATGCAATTTGATTTGTGGCTGCATAGCTATTACGCTAATTTTAAGTGCACCAATGTCGTTAGAAACCGTTACCGGCGAAGAGTATTTTCCTAAATTGGGTATTAATGAAATATACATTGGTGCCATATTTATCCTAATAGCTGCATTGTTTGATGTTTTTGATGGTTTAGCAGCACGTTTATTAAATGCACATAGTAAAATAGGTAAGGATTTAGATTCTTTGGCAGATGTGGTTTCTTTTGGGATAGCACCATCTGTTATTATGTTTCAATTGATATGGCGTGCATATATGAGCGAACCCGGTGCTTTAGATACTCCAATGGTACTAATGTTACCTGCTTTTGCCATTGCAGCATTTGCAGCTTTAAGGTTGGCAAAATTTAACCAAACCAGCGATGAACAAAAAAATCATTTTATTGGAATGCCGGTACCGGCTAATGGCATTATTATCGCTACTTTAGCTTTATCGGGAATGTATGTTGTATCAATAAATGAATTATTGCTCAATAGATTCGTTCTATACGGTATAATTACCCTATTATGCTTTTTAATGGTAAGCAAGATTAAATTTTTAAAATGGAAACCTGCAGAAAATACACTGAAAGCTTGGTTGCCACAAATTGTTATTTTATTAGTTGCCGTAATTGGTTTTCCGATTTTAAATATAGCGTCTGTATTATTGGCTTTCGGCGTATATATTGTTTTCTCTATTTTTAACAGAAAATAAAATTATCCAATAAATATAGATAACTTTTTTTACCTATTTATCACGAATTCACATATTAGATAAATGATTGCAATTCCTAACAAATTTCATCTGATTGCTTGCTTATGTATAGTGTTTGTTTGGGGTAGCACTGCCAATATTTTTGCACAAAATAACTATTGGCAACAAAATGTAGATACCCGTATAGAAGTAACTTTAGATGATGTAAATCATTTTCTAAATGGCAATATCGAAATGGATTATTACAATAATTCACCCGACACCTTGCATTGTATTTATTTTCACTTATACCCAAATGCCTATAAAAATGACCGTACAGCTTTTGCACGACAAATGGTAGAAAATGGCGATACCAAACATTATTACAGCAAAGAAGAAGAAAGGGGCTATATAGATAGCCTACAGTTTTATGTAAATGATACAAGATGTTTTCTAAAATCTACATCGGATATAGATGTTACACAGCTTGTATTAAAAGAGCCACTATTACCTGGAGAAAAAATCAAAATATACACTCCGTTTAGCGTAAAAATTCCGATTACTTTTTCTCGGTTAGGACATAATGGACAATCTTATCAAATATCCCAGTGGTTTCCAAAGCCGGCAGTATATGACAAGAATGGTTGGAACGCATTTCCGTATCTTGGTTTAGGCGAATTTTACAGCGAATTTGGCAGCTACGAAGTAAGCATTACTTTACCCGAAAACTATATAGTGTTAGCTACAGGAAACATACAAGAACAAAGCGAAATAGCTTGGTTAGACAGTCTTTCCCAAAAGCCAATAGACAAAAATTACAAACAAGACACCGTAATACCTTCTTCCGAAAAATTAAAAACAATAACTTTTAAAGAAGATAATGTACACGACTTTGCTTGGTTTGCAGATAAGTCGTGGGCAGTAAGAAAAAAAGAAATATCTGTACCGGGCAGCAATAATATAGTAACGGCATATTCGGCATTTTACCCAAATCATAGCAGTGCTTGGGAACGAAGCGTTGATGATTTAGAAATAGCCGTACAAACTTACAGCGAATTAGTAGGGGCATACCCATACAAAACAGTAAAAGTAGTAGAGGGTGCATTATCGGCAGGTGGCGGAATGGAATACCCAACTATTACTATTGTAGATTACCTGAATGATAGAACTTTAGTGAACACAGTTATCGTTCACGAAATAGGGCATAATTGGTTTTATGGAATACTTGGTACCAACGAGCGCAAATACCCTTGGATGGACGAAGCTATTAATAGTTATTACGAAAAAATAGCTGTAGAGAAATTTAGAGAAAAATCAAACTTAAAAACAAACGATAATTCCTTTAACCCGGAAGATATAGCATACAAAATGATTGCGGCAAAACGCCATTTACAACCGCTAAACCTTAGCTCCGAAAAATATACAGAAACGAATTATGGAGTAGATATTTATTACAAAGGAGCTAAATATTTTAAATGGTTAGCAGCATATATGGGTATAGAAGAATTTAATACCGCTATGCAAGAATATTTTGCTACTTGGCAATTTAAACACCCGCAGCCCGAAGACTTTAGAGCTATTATGGAAAAACACACTTATGGTGATTTGACTTGGTTTTTTGATGAAGTATTAAATAGTAGCGAGCCTATAGATTTTGCCATTAAATCTGTAAAAAAAGAAAACAATAATCTTTTGGTAAAAGTAAAAAATAAAACTTCTTTAAATATTCCTGTATTAGTTACAGCAAAAAAATCAGATTCCCTTTCGTCAAGTACTAAAACTATTACATCAAAACCATTTAAAGGTTTTAAAACTATTACTATAGAAGATTTTGCAGACTATAAACAAGTATTTATCAACAATAGTGTACCAGATTTCAATATTACCAACAATACAAATGGAAGAAGATTTGGGTGGAAACCATTTGTAGGTTTAGGCTTAAATGAAGACAATAAAATTATGAATTGGGTAGCACCTGCCATTGGTTATAATTATTACGATGGTATAATGTTGGGATTATTTTTGCATAACATTACCATTCCAGAAAACAGATTTACTTATGCGCTTGCTCCTTTGTATGGCTTAGGGAGCAAAGAGCTTGGAGGGACAGGATTTATCAGTTATATATCTTACCCCAAAAGTGAAAATGTACATAGTATAGAATGGAAATTGGAAGGTAAAAAGTTTTCGAACAAAACAAGCGAACTCAATATCAGCAATAAAATAGCAGTGGGATATACTAAGATAGCTCCCGAAGCAATTATTGCATTTCGCAATAAAGAATTTCGTAGTCCTATTACGCGCTCCTTGTCTATTAAAGGATATTGGATAAACGAAATGCCGATGCGCTTCATACAAGATGCTGTGGATAGTCTGTACCGACCACATAAAGGCACCAACCAAAGCGAACTGTATGCAAGAGTACAGTATAAACATAATCATACGCGAACATTTAATCCTTTTAGTTATGTTATAGAAGGACAAGCAGGGGAAGATTTTGCAAAACTGAGTGCCACATTTAATTTAAGAGTGGACTACAATGAACCAAACAAAGCATTACATATCCGTACTTATGGTGGAAAATTCTTTAACTTCAACACTAATAATACCAATACTTATAGATATTTTTTAAGCACTACGCATACCGGCGAAAATGATTATTTGTATGATGAAACGTATATAGGAAGATTACAAAATTCAGGATTTTTGTCGCAACAAACAGCGATACGCGAAGGTGGGTTTATTAGTCGTACATCTATGTATGCTAACCGTATAGGAATGAGTGATAATTGGTTATTGTCTTTAAATGTAAAAACAGATATTCCTTACATAAAACTTCCTATTCCTGTACGCATATTTGCCAATGTTGCTACATTTAGTAATGCCGGAAATCTTAATCCTTCGGGAGCATCTATATTATTTGAATCCGGTATTGAAACCACTATTTTACGGTATCTTACCGTCTCAGTTCCTGTCTTTGTTAGTAAAGATTTTAGCGATTACAACCAATCCATTTATTCCAAAAATAAATTCTTGCAAACCATATCATTTTCTTTACAGCTTAGCGATATAAATTGGCGTAGAGATGTGATTAATTTTTAAGGAAAATGGCATTTGGAAAATAGAATTGTGTATTTTGGCTGATTGTTAGCAATTTTCTTAACCAATGGCATTACAACTTAAAGTTTCCAACTCTTTAGTGCATCTGTGCAATAACTTGTGCGAACAATTAAAACACGCACAAATTGGTGTTTTTAATCCGCATAGGATTATTACACAAACAGATGGTATGAATATATGGCTAAAACAACAAATTGCACAAAACTTAGGCATTGCAGCCAACATAGACTTTTTAAAACCAAACGATATTATTTTTCAGCTGTACAGAATATTAGGCGGCAAAAGAGAAAGTCAATTATCGAGAGAAAATTTAGTGTGGTTATTATACCATTTATTAGGCACCGATACGTTCCAAAAGAAATTTAAAGAACATGCAGCTTACCTCAACGAAGTAATATCGGAACGCAACAATAAACGATTGGGATTAGCAGAAAAAATTGCTGACCTTTTTGACCAATACCAAATCTATAGACAAGAAATAATACAAGAATGGAACAATGCCGACCTTAACGATACTAATCTTTCGTGGCAAGAGTGGCTGTGGGTAAATGCTAAAAACATTGCTACTAAATCACTACCAGACAAAACCGTTATCAGCACTTTTATATTAAACGAAATAAATAACTCGGAACATCACGAAAAGATAAAAAAACAATTACCACACATTTTTCTTTTCGGATTATCTATCATTACCAAATACCACATCGAAATCTTTTATGAACTATCGAAGATAACCGACATCAGTATTTACATATTAAACCCTGCTCCCGACATTTACTGGGAAGACGATAAAACAGAAAAAGACCTTGCATTATGGCGTAGCAAAGGAATGAAAAATACAGAATTGCAACTTGTCGGCAATCCGCTTCTGTCTGGTTGGGGCAAAGTATTGCAAAATACATTTCGACTGCTTTTTCGTAACGATATAGCTCTAAATAATTATGAAACAATTACTTCGGAGTTGCCTCAAGAAAATACTTTATTGCAAAAGATACAAAGCGATATTTTTCACAACAGAACTTCTGATAGACTTCCTATTACCTTAAATGATTTACAAGACGAAAGTATTACTATTCATAATAATTACACCATAGCAAGAGAAATACAATCGTTGTATCATTATTTAGTACATCTTATCGATAAGAAAAAAGCAAAACTCTCCCCACGAGATATGGTAGTAATGGTTACAGATATCGACAAATATGCACCTTTTATCAAAGCGGTTTTCGATAATGCACCTTATACTTTCAAATACAATATTGCTGATGTATCGCAAAGCAGTGGCGATACTTTACACCACGCATTACAACAATTATTAAACCTCAATGAAGAAAATTTTACTTCCGAAAATGTATTGCAATTATTAGAGTTTACACACATCAGAAAAAAATTTGACCTCTACGATATTGAAAAAATACGCTCCTTAATTACAGCAGCCAATATTAGATTTGGCATTGATGGCAATAAAGAAGACGACACTAATTTAGTAAGCTGGATTTATGGCATAAAGCGCATTATGTTTGGTATTTGTATGAGCGAAGAAAATTTAACAGAATATAAAAAAGACGCATTTTATCCAATAGATATTATAGAAGGTGTGGATAGTTTTGAGGCGGTAAAATTTGTATATTTTGTAGAACAACTAATAGATTCTATTGAAAAAAGAAAACAAAACAAAAACATTAATCAATGGATAGATTATGTAGAAGAAATTACAAATAATTTGCTCCATCTTACAGAAGATAATATTGATGATGAGTATAATTTACTTTTGGATACACTCTCCGGCATCAAACAAAATGAAGATATTATTCAGGAATATTTAGACTATCCTATTTTCTGCAAATACCTAAGCAATAAATTAGCTTTAGAGAGTAGAAGTTCTATTTTTATTAGTAACGGTATTACATTTTGTTCGCTAATTCCTATGCGTAGCATACCTTTTAAAGTAATAGCACTGTTAGGAATGAACCACGATACTTTTCCACGAAAAGAAACAAACCTCAGTTTTAATTTAATCACTCAAAAACATCAATTAGGCGATAGAAATATTAAAGACAATGATAAACATTTGTTTTTGGAAACCATTTTATCGGCAAAAGATTTTGTCTTTATCAGCTATTTGGGCAAATCCGTTGCGGATAATAAACCACTGCCGGCATCTATATTAGTAGAAGAACTTTTAGATTATATACAAACGGGCATTACAGACGAAACTTTGAATGCAACAGATGTAATTATTACCCAACATCCACTACACGCTAATAGCAGAAAATATAATAACGACGACCATAAATTATACTATTACAACAATGATGTGGAGCATAAAACCGAGTTAGTGTTACAGCAATCTGCACAGCCGGAAATAAACATTCCGGAAAATATTCATTGGAAAGAAATTATTGCATTTATTAAAAATGGACCTAAGACATATTACACCAAAATGTTTGGCATTTACTACAATACCGACACTTATATACTACCCGAAACTGAAGACTTTACATTTGATAATTTAGACAGTTATTTACTAAAACAACAAATCATAAAAATAGATGACCACAACCAACTTACAGAACTCCAACAAAGACTTTTACTTACAGGAAGGCTCCCTTTGAAAAATGTTGGCGTAAGTGTTTTTGAAGATGAAACAGAAGCCATACAAACTGTATTGACAAACAAAAACAAATTAACAGAACACCAAAATGAAGAAGTTATTTCCATTAATTTAAACCTTGAACAGGTTAATGTTCAGGCTACCATAGACAATATTTACCAACGCCAATATATTTTTCCTTGCTTTTCCAAAAACATTAAAAAGTATATGATGGAAGCATATCTTCATTTTTTGATTTTGCGTGCTACGGATAATGCAGACGAAATTTATTTTTTACATTCCGAAGATATATATACTTATAGTCAAAAAATTAGTGCTACCGAAGCTAAAAAGGAGATAGAAAAATTAATAAGTTTATATATAAATGCGATAGAAGCACCCTACCCTATTTGTGCAGAATTATTTGATAAACCTAAAAAGACAGACGAAATTATTGGCAATTATTTAATTCCTATTTTAGAGAGCAAAATCAATAATTATATGTACCCATTAACAGATAAGTATATACTGCAAGCGTACAAAGAAGGGGTATTTCACAGTGAAGATGCCATTGCCAAGTACGAAACTATATACGATATTGCTTTAGCTCCATTAGAAGGATTTGTGTTGGTAGAATAGATTTATTAGCCTCTTTCAATGCTAATGTGTTGGTGGTAGTAGTAATAAAGGGAGAAAACAATTTGTATTTTTGATTATCAATTTTGAAATTTGGCAACTTTTAAAAAGTTGTCAAATTTTCCCTCTAAACATTGCATCAGACTAAATTTCATTTAGGTTCGATAAAACACTATTACTCCTAAATAAATTAAGTACAATAACATAAAAGAAATTCCTTCTTTACGACTTACCATTTGGTCGCTTCTAAATACTGGATAGCAAACAAATGCAACCAAAACTAATAATGGTAAATCTATCCATAGTAAATCTTTTTGTACATTAATACCCTTGTCGGCAAACAAAGATGTAGCACCCAAAATGATAAGCAAGTTAGTAATACTACTTCCTAATAAATTTCCGATAGCAACGTCTCTATCGTTTTTTATGGTAGATACTAAAGTTGTTATTAATTCCGGAGCAGATGTACCAATGGCTACTATGGTTAATCCAATTACTGCATCAGATAATCCAAAATCTTTGGCAATGGTGGCTGCACCTTCTACTAAATAGTCTGCACCCCATACGGTTCCTGCCATTCCTACAATTAACAAAACACCATTAACTATCCATTTTCTCAAATCATTTCTGTCTTCGTTATTATTTAGTGCATATTCTTCATCATATTCTTTTTTTATTGCTTCAGATTCTTTTTTACTATTTCTTACAATCATCACCACATATAATATACCAAACAACAACATAATTAATCCATCTAATGGAGATAGGTTGCCGTCTAAACATAACATCAATAACAATAATGCAGCAAAAGACATTACAAATATTTCCACCTTAATCGAGTTTAACTGCAAATGCAATGGTCTAATGGCAGCACTTAAACCTAAAATAAATAGAATATTTACAAAATTGGTACCGGCAATATTACCAATCGCAATATCGCCCATTCCTTCGGTTACTGCGGTATAACCTACTGCTAATTCCGGCAAACTCGTGCCTATGCTCACAACCGTTAATCCTATAACAATTGGTTTAATACCTAATAACGAAGCCACTTTAGAAGCTCCTCTAAGCATAATTTCGGCACTCACAGTAATAACCGCCAAACCAATAAAAAATAACAAATACGAATTCATTGTTTGTTCCAAAATTATAGTCAAAATTACTGTATTGACATTTAAGAAACAGTTTTTTCAATGCTTTAAATTATTGAATAGATATGTTTCAACAGCTTCAATTCTTTCTTTTGTATCGTGAGCATTAATATTATTTTGTACCAATTTATTAACGACAGATTGTTCAAATATTATGGTAATGGGCGTTTGTTTATTTTCTTATTCCTTTAAAGAATAATTCATTAAATTACCGATATGTAAAAGCACATCAATCTGATTTCCTTTTTTCCACCCTTGTTGGTGTACTTCTCCATCAACATTTTCTATACATTCGCAGATATACATTTTATTACCTAATCCAGCCCTAATGTGGTGTCAGCATACCAACTATTCAATCAACTATCGTCATACTTCGGTTTTGGTATCATTTTCTTTTACCTTTGCAAACTAATTTTTCAAAATACAATATGACAATAAATTATACTACCGCTCAAGAAGCAATAAGTTTAATTAAGGATAACAGTAGAATTTTTATACACGGAAGCGCTGCTACTCCGGTTTATTTAGTCAACGAATTATTTAATAAAGCCAATGAACTGAATAATGTAGAATTGGTTTCTATTTCCACCTTTGGTGATTTAAAATGGCAAACACCAAAAGTGTTAAAAACATTTTATCTTAACTCATTATTTGTATCTGCCAATGTACGCGAATGGATAAATGGAGACAGGGGAGATTACGTACCCGTTTTTTTAAGTGAAATTCCCAAACTTTTTAGCACGGGGGTATTACCCTTAGATGTGGCTATTTTGCACGTAACGCCACCCGACGAACACGGTTATTGCAGCTTAGGCACTTCAATAGATGCTGCTTGGGCGGCAAGTAAAAACGCTCAAATTTTAATTGCACAAGTTAATCCCAATATGCCCAGAACATTTGGTGATGCCAATATTCATTTTTCTAAATTTAATGCAATGGTTTGGCACGAAACCTCATTGCCCGAATTAGATTACAGCCTTAAAACAAATACAATTACAGAAAAAATTGGCTATAACGTAGCATCATTAATAGAAGATGGCGCAACATTACAAGCAGGAATTGGTGCTATTCCAGATTCTGTATTAAAATGCCTTCACAACCATAAAGATTTAGGATTGCATACAGAAATGTTTTCTGATGGTGTAATAGATTTAATAGAAAATGGAGTGATTAATAACAAATACAAAAAGATACGACCCGGCAAAACGGTTACTTCTTTTACTGCCGGCACAAAAAAACTGTACAAATTTTTGCATAATAATACTTCTATAGAGTTTTTAGATGTAGCCTATGTTAATGACCCTACAATTATCTTAAAAAACCCTAAGGTCGTAGCCATTAATAGTGCTATAGAAATAGACTTAACCGGTCAGATATGTGCCGACTCCATTGGTACTTATCAATATTCGGGCATTGGCGGACAGATGGATTTTATGAGAGGTGCCGCACTTTCCGAAGGAGGAAAACCAATTATTGCAATACCTTCTGTTACTTCTAAAGGAATTTCGAGAATTACGCCCGCTTTAAAAAATGGAGCAGGTGTGGTAACTACAAGAGGTCACGCACACTATATTGTAACAGAATACGGCACTGTAAATCTATTTGGTAAAAATTTAGAACAACGCTCTAAGCTCTTAATCTCCATAGCCCACCCCGACCATAGAGAAGCCTTAGAAAAAGCCCATTTTGAAAGATTTAACAACAAGTAAAACAATTACATATAATATTTTCGTGACTGGTGTTTGTTTCCAAATACCATTTCTTTTAAAGCACAAGAAAAATAAACTAACCCAAATAGGTTTTGTTTCATCAAAAATAATAAATTACACATTTTATTTAAGTGTATAATCTGATTTCCTTTTTGTAAATTTGCGCTCCGAAAAATTAATTTTCCATTCATTTTTATATACTTTTCCAAAATATTAGATGAACAGAAATGTTTTTCCCGTATCAAATCCAAATAATTCAATTTTAAGTGAAACTAAAATCTTTAGATATTAAGGGCTTTAAGTCCTTTGCAGATAAAACCCAAGTAATACTCGACAACCCCATTACAGGAGTAGTGGGTCCTAATGGTTGTGGCAAATCTAATATTGTAGATGCTATAAGATGGGTAATAGGCGAGCATAAAATAAAATCATTACGAAGCGATAACCTCCAAGACTTAATTTTTAACGGCTCTAAAAGTCGCTCTGCATCTGGTATGGCAGAAGTATCACTTACTTTCGAAAACACCAGAAATCTCCTTCCTACCGAATTTACAACAGTAACCATAACCCGTAAATTTTACCGAAGCGGAGAGAGCGAGTACCGCCTTAATGACGTAGCTTGTAGGTTAAAAGATATTCATAATCTCTTTTTAGATACCGGAGTAAGCAACGATTCTTACGCCATTATCGAACTCGGTATGGTGGACGACATCATCAAAGATAAAGATGGTAGCCGTAGGCGAATGCTCGAACAAGCAGCAGGTATTTCTATTTATAAAACCAGAAAAAAAGAAGCCAAAGCTAAATTAGACGGCACACAGCAAGACCTTGCACGTATCGAAGATTTACTGTTTGAAATTGGTAATAACCTACGCACTTTAGAAAGCCAAGCCCGAAAAGCAGAAAGATATTTGCAGATAAAAAACGAATACAAAGAAGTAAGCGTAGAGTTAGCCAAAGCATCGCTCGAGCAGTTTAATGATAAATACCAAGACCTCAACGAAAAATTAGAACAAGAGCAATACAAAAAACTAAAAATAGAAACCGAAATTTCTGGCGATGAAGCACAAATCGAAGCCAATAAAGTAAAATTGGCACACAGCGAACAAGAATTGAACGTACTCCAAAAACAATTCAATGATTTAATAGCGCGCGTCAGACAGTTAGAAGGAGATAAAAAATTAGCCACTCAGCGTTTAGATTATTTGCAAGAAAGAGAAAAAAATTTACACCACTTTTTAAATAACGCCAATACACAATCGGAGCAGTTTAAAAAGAATATTACACAATCTCAAACAAGCATAGAAACCGAAACCAAATCTTTAGAAGAATTAAAAACTTCTTTAGAAAAAATGCGTGGCGAACTCGACACACACCGCAGCGATTATGATGCCAAGAAAAAGGTTTTGGAAGAAAAGAAAAATGATTACCAAAAAGAACAACGAAGCCAATTTGATGCAGAAAAGAAAGTAGCTGTAGCCGATACTTCGGTGCTTAATATCCAAAAATCTTTGCAACAAATCTTAAACGAAAAAGAACAAAGAACCAATCAGATAAAAACCCAACAAACCGAATTAGAAGACATAAAAATTAAGCTCGAAGCCAAGCAACAAGAGCTGGCGCAGATGATTGCGAAGCAAGAAGAATTGAAAGCCAATATTCTAGCCAAACAAGAAATATTAGAAGCTGTACGCTCCAAATTAATAGAAGAAAACAGAATTTTAGATGCTAAGAAAAACGAACACGGACTACTTAAATCATTAGTAGAAAGCCTCGAAGGCTACCCGGATAGCATTAAGTTTCTGAAGAAAAACAAAGAATGGAACAATAACGCTCCCCTACTCTCCGACGTATTTGTGGTACAAGAAGGATACAGAACAGCTTTAGAAAATGTATTAGACAGCTACCTCAATTATTACATTGTGCAGCATATAGACGAGGCAGCTCAAGCTATTAATCTACTCAAAAACAACAAAAAAGGTAAAGCCAATTTTATTTTATTAGATAAAATAAAAAATACAACAACAACGAAAAATACAGATATAGCAGGGCTTACACCGGCATTATCTTTAGTAAATACCGACGAACAATACCAACAATTAGCTAATCACCTTTTAGCAAATGTTTACATTTCTGAAAGCGAAGCAGCCCTTCAAGAAAATTATCCAGAAGATATTATAGTAGTATCTAAAGCTGGTAATGTGCTTAAAGGAAAATTTACTGTGGGCGGTGGTAGCGTTGGTCTTTTTGAAGGTAATAAAATAGGGCGTGCCAAAAACTTAGAAAGATTAGCAACAGAAATAGAAACGCTTACCAAAACCACCACTTCTTTACAGCAAGAAGTAAAAGACACACAAGCACTCATTTCCGGATTTAGCCAGGAGTTAAACGATAAAGCAATAGAGCAATTACGCCAACAGTTAAACAACTTTAACAACCAATCTGTAAATATTGCCAACCGCATAGAAAACTACGAGCAGCTTAACCAAAATGCAGAAAACAGAATAACGGATTTGCAAGCACAGCTCAATGATACACAAAGCGGCATTAGCGATACACGCACTGCTTTGGAGCAAATAAACGAAGCATTAAAAACATTACAAGCCAATATTAAAGAAGCCGAAACGTCTTTTTCTCAGGCAGAACAAACTTACAATGTTGTTTCTCGTACTTACAACGATAATAATATTAATTATACTCGTCAGCAAAGCAAAATTGATAACCTAAAGCAAGAACTTACTTTCCGTCAAAATCAGTTAAAAGACTTAGATAAGCAAGTAGAAGAAAACAAAAACCAATTACAAGAAGTAGCGCAGCAGATTACAGAAACAAGCGGCAAGCTGCATTTTGGCGATAACGAACTGTACGAACTCTTACAGAAAAAAGAAAAAGACGAAAGAAACCTCAGCGAAAAAGACAGATTATTTTACGAGTTCCGAAACAGCATCAGCGAACACGAAAGCAAGATAAGCCGCCAGCGTAGAGAGAAAGAACAAGCAGAAACATTGCTCAATAGCATTAGAGAGCAACTCAACGAAATGAAGCTGCAGGTAGCAGGAATGAAAGAAAGGCTGAGCGTAGAGTTTAGAGTGAATTTAGACGATATTTTGCAGGAAGAAAGAAAAAATGAACTGAGCATAGAAGAACTAAATTCCGAAACCGAAAGGCTCAAAAAGCGTCTGGATAACATGGGCGAAATAAACCCTACGGCTATCGAAGCATTTAACGAAATAAAAGTAAGACACGATTTTATAGTAGAGCAAAAAACAGACTTAGAAAACGCCAGAGATACCCTCTTAGCTACTATCGAAGAAGTAGAAAATACAGCCAATGCCAAATTCAAAGAAACATTTGATGCCGTAAGAGAGAACTTTGTAAAAGTATTTAAAGCATTATTTACCGAAGACGACAATGCAGACCTTCGCCTTACCGACCCCGAAAACGTGGCGGATAGCGGTATTGAGATCTACGCACAGCCCAAAGGTAAAAGACCGAGTACGCTTACACAGCTTTCGGGAGGAGAAAAAACGCTTACTTCCACAGCATTTTTGTTTGCTATTTATTTAATTAAACCTGCACCATTCTGTATCCTCGATGAGGTGGACGCTCCACTTGATGATGCCAATGTAGGTAAGTTTACGCAGATGATTAGAAAGTTTAGCGACAACTCTCAGTTTATTATCGTTACGCACAACAAGCAAACAATGGCAGCAGTAGATGTTATCTATGGCGTTACGATGCAGGAGCCTGGCGTAAGCAAGTTAGTACCTGTGGATTTCAGGAGCTTGAATTAGTGCATACATTTAGGATAATATATGCCAATGTGAATAATATTACGCATCGGGTACTAAAACGGATAACCGATAGCTAAATTAAAAAACAAGTTTTCTTTACGCCATTCGGGAATAGCATAACTTAAATCGTGAAAACGCCAACGCTCACCTTGTGCTAACCATGGCTTACGTATCGGCGATGCAAAATCTAAGCGTAAGACTAATATACTAAAGTCTAAACGTAATCCTAAACCTGCACTTACTGCAAGTTCATTTAAGAAATTATTATTGAATGTTCCTCCTACAAAATTAGGATTATCCCGTAGCATCCATATATTACCAGCATCTACAAAGACAGCTCCATCTATAAACTGATATAATTTAGCCCGTAGCTCTGCATTTAACTCCAATTTAATATCGCCTAATACTTCAATAAAATCCGAATTGGTAACATGAAAAGTACCCGGACCTACCAACCTTGGAGGAAACCCTCTTAAACTATTACTACCACCACTAAAAAACTGTTTCACATTAGGTAATTGGTAAGAGTTACCATAAGGAAGCCCCACGCCGGTAAGCCATCTTGCAGCAAACATTGTATGAGGCCTTAGTTTGTAATAGTATCTAAAGTCTGTCTGAAATTTAAGATATTGTGCAAACTGAGAACCAAAAATATTTTTGGGCGGTTCATTTAAAGAAGTATTATGGACAATACCCAAAATATTACCTGCAATATCTCCTAATACCGATACATAAAAATTATGTTTTTTCTTGTTATCGTCTGCAGAAGAATTAAATACATACTCGTAAGTACTACCAATAATAAAACCATTATATACCAAATTACTCAGATTAATGTTTAAATTAGAAATGTCATTGAGTGTATCGGTACGTACATAAGTAATGCTTATAGGGTTTAGCTTATGGTCTCTTTTTATATCTTCTTTCCAATTGTAGCCAAAGTTAAAATTAGCAGAATGGATAGTATAAAACTGCCCTCTTTGCGAAAAATTATAGCCTGTACTAATTATTGTTCTTGGTACAAACATACCCGATGGTTTTACTGTAATAAAAGGGACAATAAATCTTGGTATATTCATACTGAAATCGATACCGCCATTGTAAGTATTGGGTCTTCGGGCATTTCCACCATATTGAATTTCAAATCCGCCCAAAGCTTTCACTACAAATAGTTCACCACCTTTAAATGTATTTCTATTGCGCCAGCTAATACTACCTCTCGAACCAGCCCTACTATCATTTTGCGTAAAGCCGTTTAAATCGGCATTAAACGACTTTTTAGGATATGGACTAAGGTAATAAGTTAGGTCTAATAGGTTACTACCAAATATGGAATCTCTTACAACTTCAAACTCGCTTTTTACCATTTTAAAATTGCCCATTGTTACCAATCTATTAAGTGATAAGTGATGGTCTTTTTTGTGGTATAATTCTCCGGGGTGCAATTGCATAGATTGATAAAAAAGAATAGGACGAAACATTTTTTGTCTATCTACAATTTTGTATTGATAACTGCCCATATCTACTATGGTTGTATCTTCTTGTCGGGCTGTGCGGGTACGCGCTCGGGTACTATCTGTATTGGTACGGGTACGGGTAGATACTCTATAATTCGGAAGAATAGTAAGGTTGTTAATCGTATATTGTGTTTCCGCATTTCGGGGCATTTCTTCCCATTTTAAGGCTACGTGTACATCTATTAAATTATCTCCAACACCTGTATCCACATTTACAATTATATAATCGGGGTTAAAGTAATAATACCCAATATTTTTTAGTTTAGCATCTATACGTTCTCTTTCGGCTTTAATAATATCTAAATTATAAGCTTTATCGGGTTGTAAAAAAGATTCTTCTTTTAATTCTGTAATGTGGGTAGCAATTAAACTTACATCGCCACCTTCTTGTGGAAAAAAAACTTTTCTTATTTTGTATTGCGGTCCGGTTGCGGCTTCAAAATGTACTTTTACTCTCTTCTTCTTTTCTGTTGTAATACCACTTACAGAAGATTGAAAATAACCAATATTATGCATTTTGTTTTCCAAAAGTTTTGCATCATAATTTACATCAAAATGGCGAGCAAGTACAGGGGGTTCTCCTAATTTGTTTCTTATAAAATTCCGAACTCCCCTTTCCGATTGAGGCTCCCCTGCTTTATTATGAAAATACAACTTAATCCGCATTTTCAAAAAAGTCTTATTAGGGCGTGGGCGTATATTCTCTTCCAGAAAAGTTTCCATATCTTTCCTTTCGGATTTAGTTAAAAATGTATCTGTAACCGTAACATTTCCACCTATAAATAAACTATCTCCTTCGGCAAGATATTTAGTATTACTACACGAAACCAGAAATAAAATGCTTAAAATACAAGCTACCGCTTGCAGCAAATTTTTTGATGGTATTGCTAATAGCTTAATCATATAAATATAGATAGAGCAAATTTAATTTACCAAAAGTAGGAATTTATAAATGGATAAGAGCAATTTAACTTTTAATACTACATATTCTGTTAACCCAATAAATTGTAAACAATCTTTATGACTACCTATTCGTTTAGCATCTTTATAGTTATACCAACTTTCTTATTATCTTTTTTCAAATAACTAATTAAAATTAAACTAACAATATAACTTCTTAAACCTTTTTTATTACCTTCGCTACTTCATTAATTGTAACAAAAAAATATTATTTTATGGCATTAGAAGTTATAGGAAGACTTCACGAAGTTCACCCAACACAACAAATAAAAGATAATTTTTCTAAAAGAGAATTTATAATAGAAATTTCAGAAGAAACAGCATCTGGAATGGTTTATTCTAATTATGCATCATTTCAATTAGTTAATAACAGCTGTTCAGTTATAGACCAGTTTCAACCCGGAGAGCAAATAAAAGTTAGCTTTAACATACGCGGTAATAGATGGGAAAAAGATGGAGTGGTAAGATACATTACTAACCTTAATGCATGGAGAGTAGAGCGTGCTAATGTTGCTGCCGGCGTACCACAACAAGCAGCAGCTCCACCACCACCGCCTCCACAACAATCACAAGCAGCACCATTTGCCAATAATCCTAACACAAACAATTCCGACGGAGGAGATTTACCTTTTTAATTGAGAGTTGATAATGGACAGTTGATAATTGATAGTTGATAATTTAACTTATCTTTTGCGTCCTAAAATTATTGTCGAATTGCTTTTTGAATTTTTACTTTTTCATTTTGAATTTATAAACATGAACAACGGATATTTTTTCTTTGATTTACCCAAAAACGAACCGGTAAAAGATTACGCACCAAACACTAAAGATACTACAGAGTTAAAGGCTGCCATTGCGGCTCTAAAATCTACCAAAAGAGATATACCAATGTATATTAATGGTAAAGAAGTGCGTACCGGTAATACTGAAAACATTTATCCTCCACACGAGAGGGAACATTTACTTGGGCATTTCCATAAAGGAGAAGCAAGCCATGTAGATGAAGCCATTACCGCAGCATTAGCAGCAAGAGAGCAATGGGCTGCTACAAGTTGGGAACATCGAGCTGCTATTTTCTTAAAAGCCGCAGAGCTTCTTGCCGGAAAATACAGATACAAAATGAACGCCGCCACTATGCTCGGACAAAGCAAAAATGCTTATCAGGCAGAGATAGACAGTGCTTGCGAGCTAATCGATTTCCTTAGATTTAATGTACACTTTTTAAGTCAAATATATACCCAACAACCAGTATCGCCACAAGGATTAAATAACCGCACCGAATACCGACCATTGGAGGGTTTTGTACTTGCAGTTACACCATTTAACTTTACAGCTATTGGCGGTAACTTACCTGCCGCTCCTGCTATGTGTGGCAATGTAGTAGTGTGGAAACCGGCTAATACACAAATATATTCTGCTTCTGTATTTATGGACATCCTTAAAGAAGCAGGATTACCAGATGGTGTTATTAACTTAGTATATGTTAGTGGTCCTGTTATCGGAGACAAATGTTTTAACCACAGAGATTTTGCTGGGGTACACTTTACTGGGAGTACGGGAGTGTTTCAAACTATGTGGAAGACAATAGGAGAAAACATACATAAATACAAGGCTTACCCTCGTATAGTAGGCGAAACAGGAGGTAAAGATTTTGTATTTGCTCACCCTTCTGCAAACCCAGATGCAGTAGCTGCAAATTTATTAAGAGGCGCATTTGAATATCAAGGGCAAAAATGCTCTGCCGCTTCTCGCGCTTACCTTCCGTCTAATATTGCAGAAGAAGTTAAAGCTAAATTATTAACCGAACTAAAAACCCTAAAAATGGGGATAGTAGATGATTTTAGCAACTTCGTAAATGCTGTAATAGACGAAAAATCTTTTGACAAATTAGCATCTTATATAGATGCTGTAAAAGATAGCCCCGATGCTTCTATTATTGCAGGTGGTAGTTACGATAAATCCAAAGGTTATTTTATCGAACCTACAGTAATCGAAGCAAAACGCCCCGATTATATAACTATGTGCGAAGAGCTTTTTGGTCCAGTACTTACTATTTATACTTATAATGCAGAAAACTGGGTGGAGACTTTAAAAATAGTAGATACCACATCGGATTATGCTTTAACAGGTGCTATATTCTCTCAAGACAGAGCAAGTATAGAATTTATGACCAAAGCATTAGTAAATGCCGCTGGTAATTTCTATATCAACGACAAACCCACAGGTGCAGTAGTAGGACAACAACCTTTTGGCGGTGCAAGAGCATCAGGTACTAACGACAAAGCAGGCTCGGCACTTAATCTTTACAGATGGTTAAGCGCAAGAACGATTAAAGAAACTTACGTTCCGGTTACAGATTATAGATATCCGTTTCATTCGTAATTCTACCAATTAGACTACTAATAAATACTTAGAGATTCCTACTGCGTCGGAATGACAATGGGGAG
>CAYUXT010000040.1:0-25706 GCA_964448955.1 uncultured Taibaiella sp.
TGGTAGCCGATGTAGATGTGGTACAAGTAAGTCCTGTGTTTATGGCTAAAGTTGTAGCATTAATGCATTCGTCGTTTGCAGGAGGAGGGGGTGGTGTTAAAACAAAAATATCAAACGAAATTGCTACGCTCGCAGCGCTTGCATACACTCGTACATAATATGTATTGTTAATGCTGAGTCCGTTTAATTTAGTTTCTGTTAAAGTTGGTGAAGAGCAATATATACTGGCACCTCCACACCCGTCCAATACTTCAAAAATCCTAGCATTGCTTCCAGAACCTATTGTTGCAATATTGCTCAGTTTTACAATGTGCGAGGTTTGAGTTGCCGTAAAAGAATACCATACATCATTTGCAGAAGATCCATTACAAGGAGTTAGACTTTGGGTTGCATTCTCCGTACTGCCGGCAGTTACTAATGTAGGCATCATGCCAGAGTTGACGGATAGAGAAACTGCATTGATACATTCGTCATTGGCGGGTTGTGCCATACTTTTATTACAAAAAGTAATCGAAAATAGAATAGATAAATAACCGAAGAGTAATTGTTTAGTCATAAAAATAGTTTTGGTAAATAAGAATTGACTTAATCTAAAGTCATTGTAAACAAAACAGGAAAACACTATTTAGCTGTACAATTAATGGTGCATAAGCGTATGTATAAACACGCTACAAATAAATAGTTTGAATTTTCAAAGCAAAGTTCATCAACTAATCTATTGTAGTCAATAGTATAAATATATGATATGGTGCTGTAGGGGCGTAATCGTATCAAATTATTTGTTCCCGTATAGCTTTAGCTACTACTTCGGATTTGGAGTTTACGTGTAATTTTCTATACACATTCATTATATGAGCCCTTACGGTTCCCATTTCGATATTAAGGTGGGTACAAATCATTTTATAGCTATCGCCTTCAATCAGTCGTTTAACTATGTCTAATTCTCTTTGGGTAAGATTGTAGAAATTCTGGGAAGTATTTTTGTTTTTATTTAAGGAGAAAAAATCTAATGCTTTGCGTGCAATTTGAGGTGTCATAGGTGCGCCGCCCTTGTGGATTTCTTTTATTGCATTTACAATCTCTTGATTAGATGATTTTTTTAAAATATAACCCGATGCTCCGGCACAAAGAGCTCCAAAAATCTTATCTCTATCTTCATACGTGGTGAGTACTAAAATTTGTATCTCAGGAAAATTGTTTTTAATGAGGTCAGTTGTTTCTATGCCGGTAATATCCGGCATTTCAATATCCATAAGAATTACATTAGGTTTATGTGTTTGGCAGTGATTAATCGCATGACGACAATGCTGAAATGCACCAGTAAGTTTTAATCCTGGAGTGTCGTTAATGAGAATAGACAATAGTTCAGAAAGGAATTTGTTGTCTTCAAAGCTGGCAACTTTTATGTTGTTGTCTTCTACCATAGATTAGTGTTCTGGTATAGTACAAAATTATATTAAAGATTGAAAACACACATCATTTATTTTTGAGGATTCTATTTTACTTTTCGAAGAGTAAAGTAATTTTTGTTCCACTTCCAATTTTAGATTCTATGTTAATATGAGCATTAAGTTGTGCAGCTCTTTGATACATGTTTTTAATTCCATTTCCACTTGTATGGGTATTGTTATGTATGTCGAAACCCGAACCATTGTCTTCTATTGCAATGGATATTATTTTGTTTTTTTGGATAATATTAAGGTAAGCATCGTTTGCATTGCTGTATTTAGCTATATTATTGAATGCTTCTTTGAGAATCAAGTATAAATCTCTTCTTTGCTCCATATTCAGTTTTAGATCTTCAATTCCTTTTTCGAAATTCATTTCAATATTTATGTTTTTGCTTTCCATTAATGCAAAAACATATTCTTTAATTTTTAATTCAAGATTTTTAAACTCATCATTTTTAGGGTTAATACTCCACACTATATCATCCATATTTTCTATTATAGACTTGGCATTATTTTCTGCTTTGCGAAGCAAGGCTGCATGTTTGTTGTTTTCTATTTCTAATTTATCGGAAACCATTTGGGTAATCATCGAGATACTGCTTAATGCTGAACCTATGTCATCGTGTAGGTCGCCTGCTATTTTAGTTCTGATATTTTGCTCTCTTAACCGTCTTTGTAATCTTATTTTGTTTATCCAAAAATAAGCTACTACGGTTACCAATATGGCACTTATTAAAGTTATAAAGCTAATAAGCCTCGAATATTTTTTTTCGGTAGTAAGTAGTGTTATTTGCTGTTCTTTTTTGTCTGATTCATATTTTGCTTGAAGGTCGGCTACGCGGTTTAATTGTTCGTCTAAGTTTAAGCTGTCTTTTATGTTTGTCGCTATCTTTAGATAGCTATACGCTTGTTTCCATTTGTGTGAATGATGTAATACGCTTGCCAATGATAACGCTATTTCGTATTGGTAATTAGATAGGTTTAGGCTGTCTGCGATTTGGTAAGATTGCAATAGGTAATTTTCGGCTTTAGTATAATTTTTTACGGCATTGAAAGTAATGCCAATTTTATAACCAAGATATGCTATATCGTTGAAACTACCTGCTTTTTTGTGATTTTCATAAGATTTAGAATAATAATTTAAAGCCTGCGAGTACTCTTCTTTGGCAAAATAAGTACCGCCTAAATGTTCGTAAATGCCATTAAGTTGTGTTTCTGCTTTGTCTATTTTAAGAGCAAAATCTAAGCATTTATAGAGTACAGACAAGCTGCTATCGTAATGTTTAATGTCATTGTATAATATTCCGAGGTTTATTCCTGCATTAATGAAGTTTAGGGTATCATTATCACTTAAAGATAAAGACATCGCTTCTCCAAATTTTACAATTGCTTTTTCGTTGTTCTTTTGCACACGAAAAAGCATTGCTTCTTGTCTTTTTACATTAGCTTGTACCGATTTGTTTTTAGAAGTTATGGCATAAGAATCTGCAATGAGTAAGTATTCTAAGGCTTCTTCGTATTTGCTTTGAGAAGTAAGCACAGAAGCTAAATTGCAATTTATCCGAGAAATTAAAAGAGGGTCTCCAATTTTATTTACAGTAGTAATGCTTTTTTTGTAATAAAAGATAGAAGAATCTGCATTGCCCTTTTTGTAATAATTCCAAGCTAAGGCATTGTAAGCACTTGCAATAGCCAAATTGTTATCTTTTTGTTGCGCTAATTTTAATACCTGTTTAGATAAAGCAATTCCGGAATCCGAATTTGTAGAAGCTAATGCATACGCATTTTTAGCTAATGAAATCAAAGTATCATTTTGCTCGAAATTAGTGGGCGTATTTTGGGCAAAAATATTGAAGTCGTTAACCACGACCAAAAGAAACAAAATACAATACAATGGTTTCATTTAGCACTAAGGTAGTAATTATATTCGACATATACATTATACCCAATTGCAATTCGTAAAGATGCATTTGCATTTTACCTATACGAATGTATAAAACTTTGTATTAGTTTTGCTTTGTAAAACCAATAAAATGTACATTTATTTAAAACCAATTATTTTACTATTTTTTATTTATAATTTATCCAGTTTAGCTTTTTCACAAACAACCCAACAAATTGACAGTCTATTATTAAAAACATATTTTCAAAACCATATTGAGGGCGATTTTAAAGGAGCTATTGAAACTGCATATCAGGCAATTGAACTTTCTCGAAATATTAATTACGAATATGGTTTGTACTATGGCAATTACACAATTGCTGTAATATTAGCAGACTGTAGTGATTATGAAAAAAGCATTGAGTTTATTGAAAAAGCTAAACAGTATAAAAATTATTTACAAAACAATCCGGAAGGCAACTTTAATTTACTTTTATTAGAGGCTAATAATAATTATGATTTAGGGTTTACCATACTATCTAAAGATTTGTACAAACAAATTACCAAACTTGTATTAACCATTAGCGATTTTAACAAACAATCTTACTACTTTATTATTCTTTACAAACAGGCCTTTTTATCTTTTGACAATGAAGACTCTACTTATTATTATCACACAAAGGCAAATCAGTTGGTTGAAAATGCATACTTAACATTTCCGGATAGTTTTCCAAGACAAGAATTAATGATTAAAGATGCAGAGATAAAACAGAAGTTAGGAAACTTCCATTTATCTAATGCAAATTTTGATTCTGCCAGATATTATTTTGATAAAGCTTTAAATATTGGCATTGAATTAAAAAGCTCTTATGTACAGGCGATTGCTTATGCTCGTCTGGGAGAACTCTACGAAAAAGAAGGAAAAAATGACTTAGCATTAGCTAAATTTAATGATGCAGAAAGCATTTTGAAAAATCATTCCATTTTTAGCATTCTAAAAATAATCTACGAAGCAAAAACGAGGATCTTCAGAATTACAGGAGACAAAACTAATGAAATTATATACGAACGACTAAATAATGATATCCTCGATAGTTTGAAGAAAGAAGAAGAAAAAGGAAGAAATAAAACTATTCTTAATTTAATTGCTAAAAAGGAAAAAGAAATTAATCGAGTTAGAGGTAAAGGTTATACAATAGTTTATTCAGTTTTGCTTTTTGGTTTATTTGCAGTTTTAATTGCAATACTCGTTTTGCATATCTATAGACAGAAAAAAAATAATCAAATTAATGTTCAAAAAAAGCGATTGAAAATTAAAAGCGATATAATTGTTAAACAAGCCCAAGAAACTGAGATATTAAAAGAAAAAATCAATGATTCTTTTCAAGAGGTAATAGACCTCGCAAAAGACAACCACCCTAATTTTTATATTCGTTTTCAAGAAGTCTATCCAGAGTTTCACCAAAAATTGGCAGAAACACTCCCGGACATTAAATCTACTGAATTACAATTATGTGCTTATGTTTTTCTTGGATTTACAAATAAGGAAATATCCCAATATCTATTTAAGTCGCTAAGAACTATAGAATCTCGAATTACGAATTTAAGGAAAAGATTTTCCGTACCCCCTTCAGAAACATTAGGTCAATTTCTGTTGCGATTACTTTAGGATAATCGACAATATAAATTCTCGTTTCTTTTAATGTATTTGTTTATGGACTTTATGCCAAAATGATTTTTAATATATACTAATTAGGGTTTTTGATTAGTATAATTTAATGCAGACTTATCGTAAGGCACCCGCCAAACAAATACACATAATAAATAGCTACATGCAAGCTGTTCGATTTATATCCTATGTAACAAAGTGAGTTTGCATATAAAAACATTCAATTTGCACTATTTTTTAATATTTTTTTTGATTTTTATGGTTTTGTATATCCAAATACTCCAGATGAATTATTACATCTTAATAATTTTATTTAAATGATAAATTACACATATTTTCTAATCATTCTATTTATTTCATTGTTATACAATTATTTAAAAAACAATGTGGTGAATTAAGAGGTCATCTTTTTTGAAAGTTTTTACTTATTTTTTTTCCTTTGTGCTAATTATATATCATATAGCAATAAACGCTTATGCATTTCCCCTATTTAATAAAACATTTCAATAGTTTATTAAAACTAATATATACAAAAAAAATGCTTTATTAAAAACAAGCACTCTATTAATATTTTTAATTTAATTCATATAAAAATCCATGCGTATGTAGTATAAAATAAATCTCGTTTTAATTGTAAAAAAACATTTCATTTAGTAACTAAATATCAAATAAAAAAATAATCATTTATGAAGCAAACCAATACAATTTGGCTAATTTTATTTTTCATCACTTCAAAATTAGTTTCTTTAGCTCAAGTTACCTGTCCCGATCCAAACGAACTTACGCGTATAGCATCGTCATTTCACACTACTGTAATGATAGATTATCAAGGTAATGTACGATATTGGGGGCAAGGAGCAACACATCTTAGTGGCAATGCTAATGTTTTATCGCCCCTAACTTTACCTCCTTCCACGTATGGCAACGGCACGCCATTAACAGTTGCAGCAGGTAGTATTAGTACAGCTGCAGGTGGTCATCAGCATTTTTTATTAGCAACTACGGGATTGTATGGTTGGGGGGCAGACAATGGAGGAACCATAGGGAATGGAGCTAATGGGGTAATTGTTCAAATTGCTTTACCTCCCACTTCTGTTGCTCAAGGCGGAACAGCTTTATTGCCCTCCGATATTGCATTTATACAAGCTTCGGGTGGTGGTATTGCAATAGTAACCAAAATTAATAATGCCGGTCGTACCGACGGAGAGGTTTATATAAAGAATGCTGCAACTACTGGTGGTGGCTCTGCATTAGGATATGGCGATGGTAGTGCTGCAATGAACAGTTCCTGGCATAAAGTAACAACAACTGCAGCTGGCAATCCGGCTTTATCTAAAGTTACAAAATTATCTTATAGCCAAAAAGCATTAATGGCATTGAGAGACAATAATGAAGTATATGTATGGGGTGAAAGAGTTTATTCCGGTACTTTTCCGGGTACTTCACCATATTATGCAGACCGAAATAGAGCAGCAATTATAAACACATTACCTGCGGGTGTAACGGCTGTAGATGTTAGAATTATAACAAGGACAGTTTTTACTGCAACAGTTCAAAGTGCATCGCAATTTATATTAGGAGATAATGGTAAAGTATATGCAATAGGAGAAGGTCAATATGGCATTTTGGGGCAAAATAACCAAACAGACCAAATTAATTGGGTAACAGTACGAAATGCTAATAATACCGGAGACTTAGAGAATATTATCCAAATTAATACTAACAGTACATACGTATATAGTGCTCAATATTATTCTATAGGAGCATTAGACTTAGATGGCGTATTATATACTTGGGGAGAAAATAGCTCGGGTATGTTAGGGGGTAGTGCTGCCCAATATTTATTACCTACAGTTCCTCCAAACTTTAATGTCAATTATGCAAAAGTAGGTTACTTTCACATGGGTGGACACACTACAGTATCCTTCTTAAAAGGAAGTAATAGATTTTGTTATATCGGGCATCTAATAAATGGAAGTATGGGGGACGGTTCCCTTTCTAGTGGAGCTAGAACAGAATTTGATTGTATTAATACGCCAAATGATTACTTATGCGAACCACCACCCCCTATAGGATGCGCTGCACCGTCGGCAAATGACCTTGCCGCCTCTTCTAATCATGGTATGCTTTTAATTAACGGACAGCCAAATGTAAATTATTGGGGCGAAAGTTCGAGTTCGGCAGTTCCGGGCGAACACTTTACCGAACCTACTTTACTTTACGAATACAATGGTAATCCTCGCGGAGTTGCCGCAAGTGCTACATCTGATGCGGTAAATCAATCTTCACAAATGTGGATTCTAACAACAGAAGGCGTATGGGGCTGGGGAAGAAGTGCTAACACTATTAGAAACTCTATAGCTACCGAAGTTGGAATGACATATTTAGAATTGCCCCTTGGAGTAAATGGTGGGGATATTAGTTTTATTCGTTCGTCGAGAGGCGGTATAGCGATAGTAACAAATAACGGAGAAGTATATATTAAGGCTGGATCCGGCAGTGCTTGCCATGTAAGTGTATATGGCGATGCTAGTGCGTCTTTAAATTCTAATTGGCATCAGGTAACCACATCTGCTAGTGGCTTTCCGGTACTAACTAATGTAAAAGAGTTGAGCTTTGGCGGAACAAGTGCAATGGCAATAACAGGTACAGGAGAAGTGTATGTTTGGGGACAAAATACATTTTTAGGTAATAATACATCATCAGCTACAAGAAGCAGAGCGACTTTAGCCACTTTACATAATGACTTTACAGCTACAATCGTACCTCGAAGCGGGGAAATTATCCAATCCGGCTCTACAGGTGCAACACAGATATTGTTAGGTACAAATGGTAAAGTATATTCATTAGGAGCTAACCAAAATGGGATATTAGGAATTGGCAGTGTAGGCACTCAACAAGAATGGCAAGAAATAACTACCCTTAGTAGTGTGAGAAAACTCTCTTCAAATAATGGATTTTCTAACGGTAATTATTCTGTAGCTGCGCTTACTCATGGTGGAGTTTTATATACCTGGGGTAATAATCAGTTTGGTATGATTGGTGCAGGAGCGTCATCTGAAGTGAATGTACCTACATTAAGGATTTCGGGTATTTCCAATATAGAGATGGGTGGGTTTCATACTATTGCGTTTTCTAATTCGGGTGTAGGTTTTTATTATGCAGGAAGAGTACGTAATGGTTCTAAAGCAGACGGAACTACTAATGGTAACCTTACAACTTTTACATTAAGTGGTTCTACGATTCCTAATTGCGCAGGTGCGGTATATACAATATCCGGTTCGTTATTACACGATAATAATGGTATGTTAGATAGTGTTGTGAATGGTACAGGGCTAAATAATCCGGGAGGTACTACTATGTATGCAAACCTATTAGATGAAATGGGTTACGTAATAGCCACAACTACAATTAATTCTTCTGGTGTATATAATTTTGCCCCTGTACCTTCAGGGAATTATTCTATTCAAATTTCAGCTACACCCGGAACATTGTTTTCTCCTGCACCAAATGAAAATTTACATAGTGATTGGAGGTTTACAGGCGCACAAATAGGGGGCACTAAAGGAGAAAATATTGATCCTCATTACCCCAATGGAAGAATGCCAATTAGCCTTGTTAGTGATGTTTCGGATGCAAATTTTGGAGTATCTGGACCTTCTACAGCCGCCCCAAATGGGGTTAGATCTATTGAAGGAACTATTGTGCACGATGGCAATGGTATTAATGATGATGGATTAGTTGACAATAATGGTTCGGGAGTGCCTAACTCGGGTATGTATGTAAGTTTAGTATATCCTTTTGGTAATGATAATAGTGCTGTATATGCAACAGTTCCGGTAGCAGGTGACGGTTCGTATGTGTTTCCAGACGTACCTGTTGGTACTTGGGAGGTAGTGTTACATACTTCACCTACTGGTTCCTATATGCCACAGTTACCTAATGGTTGGGTGTCATCAGGAGAGCAAATTGGCATTATTCCAAATGTTGGACTTAGCGATACTGTAAATTCTATAAATAGATTTGGCATATTAGAATCTGAAGCAATTGTAGAAAATATAAATTTGGGAATACAACAACCGCCAATAGCTGATGCTAAAGAGTTTACTAATGTCCCTTTAAATGCCTTTTCTTCAACTCCCCCAACCGGATATAGTTATATCCCTAACTATTATTCAATCCCAATGACCTCTTCTGCTCTTGTCGGCTATTCTACAGGTGGTTCTATGTCGGGTTCCGACCATGAAGATTGCCCTGGATTAGCCGCTTGTAATTCTAATACCGGCACCACATTTAACATTCATTCTATTCAGTCAAATACTAAATTGTATTATGATTTTGGGGGTACCACCAATGTTGTTGAAATCAATCCTTCAGCAGGACCAATATCCATTCCAGATTTTGATGTTTCTAAAATGGTAATTTATGGTGAAGCCGGAAATGGCACATCTTCAACAGGAATTATTGGATTTTCTTATTCAATTACAGATGCTGCAGGTATTACAAGCGCATCAGTTCCATATACGATAGAATCAGACGAACCATTACCCCTTAGCATTCTCACATTTAATGGATATGCCGAAAAATCAACTACTAAATTAGATTGGAAAACAACGAGAGAAATTGATGTAAACTATTTTGCAATTATGCGCAGTAGTGATGGTTTAAATTGGGAAAATATTGGACAAACTAAAGCTGTAAATAATAGCAATAACATAGTAAACAATTATAGTTTTGTTGACAAAAAACCCAATCCGGGTAATAATTTTTACAGATTAGGCATTAAAGATAATGATGGCACCACCGCTATAAGTAAAATAGTTACTGTACATCATAAACAATTGGAGAACAACATTACCATTTCTCCTAATCCTACAAGTGGGTATCTAACTGTAAAATTTATAAAACCATTAGAAGAAGCCCATATTGATGTGAAAATTTATGATATACTTGGTAATATAGTTAATAAATTACATTATCATGATGGAGATACTTTTGTAATTGACATTAATGACTTACCATCAGGAAGTTACTTAATTAGTATAAACATGAATGGTGAAACAATTACAAGAAAGATTATGAAGAAATAATTTTTCAAGAATAAAAAAAAATAAGGTTGTCTAAAATTAGACAACCTTATTTTTTTTAGGTTATACCAATATGAAATACAGATTAGCACAACTATGAATTACTCACTGAAACAATTAATACAAAAGAGAATATTTAAATAATCCAAAAAGTTTCCAAAGCTAAAAAACAGTATCCCTATATAGATTTTATCATTTTTGTTGATATTTCATTAATAATTTCCGTAAAGAAAATACTGACATCTGCTAATGTTATAAAATACTTGTTACTGAATTTTCGATTAATGTGTTGCCATATCTTTTACTCACTTCGTTTATATTTTTACATTTGCATTCCTGAGAACGCTTCGCTTAGTTCTGTCGGATTTAATTCCAGCCTATATTGGGAAAGGAATAACAAATATGATTGTTGTTCGGAAAACATAACAATTTAATAAAATAAATTAATTGATTGGTACAATTTTAGAAAAACATAATCGTTAATATATTGCAAAGACGTAAAATAATATTGTACTTTTACAACACAAACAATCTCTTTTAAACATGATGGCAACCCAAAGAAAAAACTTAGCTATAAGCACAGTAGCTTTATTGTGCCTTGCATTTTTACTATATGCCTGTGGCAATAAAAATCTTTTAAAAATAACCGAACGTAATTTCGATACCGAAATTGCTTTACAGCAAAACATCAGCTTTCAGTTCAATAAAAACCTATGCCCCGATAGTCTGTTGCAAGCCTGGGATACATCAAACTATCTCGACATTTCGCCTAAAGTAGATGGCTCATACAGATGGACAAATAGCAATGAGCTGGTGTTTTCGCCCAATAAAGGATTTGCTCCTAATACCACTTATACCGTAAAACTAAACTCCGAAATTTTAAAACACAGCAACGATAAAATTGACATTTCAAAAGAAAATATAACCTTCAGTACGCCATCGCTAAAGGTAATACAAAGTAATTCGCAATGGAACAGAAGTAGCGTAGATAATAATGTAATGACACAAATGAACCTTACATTTAACTATGATGTAAATTTACAAGAAGCAGCATCTAAACTAAAAATAGAATCGCAAGGGAAAAACATTGCATTTAACAACATTACTACAGGAGTAGGAAAAACACTATCGGTTCAGTTTTTACCTATTACAGAAAGCGACGAAGACTCGGAAGTAAATGTAAGTTTAACTAAAGGTATAGCTATTTCGGGAGCAGAAAATGCAAGCAAATACGATACTGCTTTTACTGCAACTGTTCACTCAAGATACTCATTAAGTATAAGCTCTATTAATGCCCACCACGAAGGCTCAGAAGGCGTTATTGCTATATATACTTCACAGCCTATTTTAGAAGAAGGGCAAATGAAAAAACATTTTAAAATAGAACCGGCAGTGAATTACGATATGGAATTTACCGAACAAGGCATCACAATTATATCAAAAGAATTTACTACAGACAAAAATTATACCATCACTATTAAAAAAGAAATTGAAGGGGCATTTGGCGGCAAACTCAAAGCCGATTTTACAGAGATGGTTTATTTTGGAGAGCTTACACCATCTATAAAATTTGCCAATACCAAAGGCATTTATTTATCTTCTAAAGGCTATAAAAACCTTGCGCTTAATTTAGTAAATGTAGCAAACGTAAATGTTACTGTTGTAAAAGTTTACGAAAACAACATTTTGCAATTGCTCAACAAAGGCAACCGATGGAGTTACGATTACGATTACGAAAGCGATGAGTATTACGAGTACCAATATTTCGATACCTATAACTTAGGAGATACCGTTTTTAATAAATCATATCAAACCAAAAACCTACCCAAAAACAATGCCGTAAGCATCTTAAATTTAGACTTTAGCGATAGGCTTAAAGACTACAACGGATTATATGTAATTACGGTTTCTAATGATGAACAAAGATGGCTACGCAGCAGTAAAATGCTCTCTCTTTCGGATATTGGTTTAATCGTAAAATCGGAAGAAAACAAAATGTATGTTTTTGCCAATTCTATTAAAAATGCAACTCCGATTAGTGGTGCTAAAATATCTTTTGTATCTACTAATAACCAACAAGTACATACATTAACTACCAATAGTGAAGGCGTTGCCGTATTTGATGATTTAAAAAACAAAGCAAAAGGTTTTAATATCGGAATGGTAACAGCTAAAGCAGGAGATGATTTTAATTTCATTTGGTTGCCACAAAACAGAATAGAAACATCTCGCTTTGATGTAGGAGGAAGAAGTGCTAACAGTACAGGGCTTAATGCCTGGTTATATGCTGAGCGCAATCTTTACAGACCGGGAGAAACCATAAAAACAAGTGCTGTTGTTAGAAACGAAGACCGAAGCGTTCCTAATGAAATGCCTCTGAAGTTTAAACTCACGATGCCTAATGGCAAGACTTTTGGCACCAAACGAAAAATTACCAACGAACAAGGAAGTTGCGAAACCGAATTCGACATTCCGCATACAGCCATTACCGGAAACTATACTTTAGAATTACTTACAGGAAACGATGTGGTGCTGCAATATTACAATTTCAGTATAGAAGATTTTATGCCGGACCGCATTAAAAATGTTTTAAAACTTAATCAGGAAAAATATAAAATAGACGATGAATTAATCGCTTCTGTTCAGGCAGACAATCTATTTGGAACTCCTGCTATCAATAGAAATTACGAAATAGAATTTAACCTGAGAAAAAAATCATTTAGCCCCAAAGGTTACGACGATTACAACTTTTACATCAACAAAAACTTTTACTACGGCTCTGTATTTCGTAATGGCAAAACTGATGACAAAGGAAGTATTACCGAAAAGCTGCAATTAGATGATGAACGTTTAGCTGCTGCAGGCTTACTACAAGGAAGTGTACGTGCTACCGTTTTTGACGAAAACGGCAGACCGGTACACAGATTTGCAAATTTCGATGTTATTACCCAAAATGTTTTTTATGGTATAAAATACTTTAACAGCTATGTAGGCACGCGTGCTCCGCTTAATATTACATTTGCGGCTTTAGACCCCAATGGTGTGCCTGTACACAAATCTGCTCAAGTAAATGTGATTAGAAAAGAATGGCAAAATGTAATTCAACAATCGGGAAACAGTTATCGTTATGTATCGCAATGGACAGAAAAAACGGTAGTGAGTAAAAAAATAAACATAGATAAAAACGGCACTAATTTTACTTTTACCCCAACGCTTAGCGGCTCTTACGAAGTAAGAATCTCTGATGGAGAAAACGATAATTATGTGTCTGAAACCTTTTATGCTTACGGAGGTGGTGATACAGATTTAACCTCTTTTGAAGTAAATAACGAAGGCAATGTTACTATTAAAATAGACAAAGAAAAATATACTCCCGGAGAGCACGCTAATATCCTTTTTACCACACCATTTGAAGGTAGAATGTTGGTAACAGTAGAGCGCGATAAAGTTTTGGAATATCACTTACTCAACACAAAGGACAAATCTGCAACTTTAAAATTGCCAATCGGCAAAGAACACCTACCTAATATTTACATTTCTGCTACGCTATTCAGAGCTATGGAAGCCAGCGATTTGCCGCTTACTGTAGCGCACGGAATTAAAAACATTCCTGTTAATGCAGCACAAAATAATATCCCCGTAGATGTGGCAGTAGCAAGTAATAGCCGTTCTAAAACAAAACAAAAAATTACTGTAAAAACACAACCTAATGCTTTCGTTACGATAGCTGCGGTAGATGAAGGCATTTTACAAATTAAAGACTATAAAAGCCCCGACCCTTTTAAATATTTCTATCAAAAAATGGCTTTGGGTGTAAATAGTTTTGATATTTATCCACTACTCTTACCCGAATACAAAACCACTCGCTCCAGTACCGGTGGCGATGGTGCAGATGATGAAATGGCAAATAGGGTAAATCCGATTTTTGTTAATAGAGTAAAAAATGTTTCGTTTTGGAGTGGCATAAAAAAAGCCGATGGCAATGGTAATGTAACTTACGAAATAGAAGTGCCGGAATTTTCGGGACAGTTACGCGTAATGGCAGTTGCTTACAAAGACGATGGTTTTGGTTGTTTCGATAGCCATGTTACAGTGGCAGACCCCATAATTATTAGTTCGGGCTTACCTCGATTTTTAAGTCCGGGCGATGTTGCTAAAATGCCTGTAACGCTCAGCAATACTACAAACAAAGATGCTCAAGCTACCGTAAAAGTAAGTACCAATAATATGCTTTCGGTAGAAAATGCAAGTACGAAAACCATCAATATAAAAGCTAAAAGTGAAGCACGACTTGTGTTTGACATTGCTGCTACTAATGCAATAGGTGCAGGAAAAGTTACTGTTAGCGTAAATGCGTTAAAAGAAAAATTTACTAATGAAACAGAATTGGCAGTTCGTCCGCCGGCATCTATACAAAAACAATTTGAAAGTGGTGTAGTGAAAGCGGGTAGTAACAAAAACATTTCCGGAAGTACAAGTAACTTTTTGGATAATACCGTTTCGGGATATTTATTGGTAAGCAATTCGCCTTTGGTACAGTTTTCTAAAAGTTTAGATTACTTAGTGCAGTATCCGCACGGATGTTTAGAACAAACTATTTCTACTGCCTTTCCACAAATGTATTTTGGAGATTTAGTAAAAGCATTACAAAGTAGAACTAATTATACTGCTGCACCATCATACAATGTACAGCAAGCAATATTGAAAATACAATCTATGCAGTTTTACAATGGCTCATTGAGTTATTGGCCCGGTGGCAATTACGAAAGTTGGTGGGGGTCTGTATATGCTGCACATTTTTTAACCGAAGCTAAAAATGCAGGTTTCGAAGTAGATGATAAAATTTTGAACAAGTTGTATGAATATCTAAGAACAAGGCTCAAAAAGAAAGAAACAATAGACTATTATCTACAAGGGCAAGCCAATTCAAAAAAGATAGCCGCAAAAGAAATACCATACACTTTATACGTGCTTGCATTGGCTAAAAAGCCGGAGCATAGCTTTATGAATTATTACAAAGGCAATGTAGAAATGTTAAGCCTCGATGGGCAATATCTTTTATCTGCAGCATTTATGCTGAGCGGACAAAAAGAAAAAGCATTGCAAGTATTACCACCAAAATTTGAAGGCGAAAAATCGGAAAGTGTATTCGGTGGTAGCTTTTATTCTTACATAAGAGATAAAGCCATTTCGCTAAATGCCTTATTAGATACAGACCCTAATAGTTCGCAAGTTGCAGAATTATCCAAACAGCTTTCGGAAGATTTACTAACGCAGCCTTACCTTAATACACAAGAGCGTAGTTTTGGGTTTTTGGCATTAGGAAAAATTGCAAGAAAAGCAGCATCAACCAAAGCCACAGCTGCGATTACGGGCAAAGGCAAAACATTGGGAACTTCTAATGGCGAACCGCTCAAAATAGATTTAAAAAATAATTTGGGAGCTAACGCAGATTTGCAATTAAAAGTGAGTGGCACAGGTAATTTTTATTATTTCAAAGAAGTAAGTGGCATTAGTGCCGACGGAAGTATAGTAGAAGAAGATAAGTATATGTCGGTAAGGAGAACATTTTATACCAAAGAAGGAAAGCCTATTACAGATTTTAATTTCAAACAAAACGATTTAATTGTAGTGAAAATAAGCATACAGGGGCAATACAAATCTGCAATAGAAAATGTAGTAATTACCGATATGCTACCTGCCGGTTTCGAGATAGAAAACACCAGACTTAATCAGATGGGACAAATGAAATGGGTAGAAAATGCACAAAATGCTTACACTCCCGATTATACAGATGTACGCGACGATAGGATAAATTTATTTACCACAGTTACTTCAAATGCGCGTTCGTTTTATTATATGGTTAGAGCGGTATCGCCGGGCACGTATAAGTTAGGACCGGTACAAGCAGATGCTATGTATAATGGTATGTATCATTCTTACCACGGAGCAAGTACGGTAAGAATATCGGAATAGAAAAAATGCTATTTACGGTTAGTAAGGACTATATCATAAATGAATAAAACTATGATTACCTAAATTGAGATTAGCAAAATAGGGGTTAAACAATTTAGATTTTCATTTTTAGATGAAGCGAAGTAATACTTTTGCCGTTCATTTTTCTAAATTAATAAAGACACAATGAAGGTTATTAAGGTATTATGTTTTATGCTGTTCGTTTCGGTAACATCAATCGCTCAGCAACAAAAACTTACTGTATTTGGCAAAATAGTTGACCATACATCAGAGCCATTACCATTTACCAATGTTCGTATATTTAACAGTATCGATTCTTCATTTGTAATCGGTAATATTACAGAAGAAAGTGGCAGCTTTTCATTAGAAATGGCACCGGGAGCTTATTACCTTTTAATTGATTATTCGGGATTAGAGCAAGTGTCTGTACCAATATTACAATCTGAAGGCAATGCAGATTTAGGGAATATTGCTTTAAAAGAAATGGCGTTTAATTTAGAGTCGGCATTAATAGTTAGCCAAAAAAATCTAATGGAATTAAAAATAGATAAACGTGTATATAATGTAAGCGAAGATATAAATAACCAAGGAGCAAATGCCTCTGAAGTACTCGAAAACATCCCTTCTGTGAGTGTAGATGCAGAAGGCAATGTAAGCCTGAGAGGTAACCAAAATGTGCGGATATTAATAGATGGTAAATTATCTGGATTTACATCTTCTGCCGATGCCTTACAGCAATTAAGGGCAGAGATGATAGAAACAGTAGAAATCATTACCAATGCATCTGCCCGCTACGATGCAGAGGGCGATGCAGGTATAATCAATATTATTTTAAAGAAAAATTCTTTAGCCGGCTGGAGCGGATCTGTAAACTCCAGAATTGGTTATTTTCCGGAATATGGAGCAGGGTTTAACCTAAACTATAAAAAAAACAAGTACAAAATATATACCTCTTACAATATTAATAGAAACGAAAATCCGGCTACAAGTAATACATACCAGAAATTAAACAATGCCGATACGGCATTTACTTATCGGCAGATATATAAGCATTTGCGAAAAAAAACAAACCATAATGCCTCTATAGGTTTCGATTATGATATTAATGCTACAAACACAATCTCTGCTGCTTTTAGATTAAGAAGCGGATTAGGAGACAACTTTTACGACAGGGTTTACGAAAACTTAGAAACCAATGACAAAGTAATTAACACAGATACCCGACACGAATTCAATACCGAATTTGAAGACAATATAGAAACCATCCTTTCTTACCGAAAAAAATTCGCTAAAGAAGATAATTATTGGAATACAGAATTTAGATGGTTTAAAGATCAGGATTTAGAAAATTCAGACTACAACGAAACATCAACAAAACATCAAGATGTATTATTACAAAAATCAAAAACGTACATTACAGAAAACAATTACTTATTTAATTCAGATTTGGTTTTAACATTTGCACAAGAAGGTAAAATGGAATTTGGAATTCGTAGCCAAACGAGAAATATGGTAAACCATTTTAGATTTTCCGAGTGGAAAAACAACAAATGGGAAATGCCAGAAAACTTTAACGATAATTTTCTCTATCGGGAAGCGGTACATGCAGTTTATGCACTCGCGTCTAATTCATTTGGCAAATTCGGCATGCAAGCAGGCTTAAGAGGAGAATATACTAATATTCATACAGAACGCACCAATAATGCATTACCATCTGTACGTCCTCCATATTTTAACCTTTTTCCGAGTGCGGCACTTTCCTTTAAGCATACAGGGCTACAAACTTTTCAGCTAAGCTATAGTCGCCGTATTAGCCGTCCCGGTCAATGGGATTTAATGCCTTTTACCAAATTTGGAGATAATAGAGAAATGCGCATAGGCAATGCCGAACTCGTACCCGAATTTACACATTCGTTAGAAACAGGAATGATGCAACATTTTACTTCGGGTTCTTTATTGACCTCGCTATATTACAGGCATACAAGCAATAAGATAGAGCGTATGGCAGTACCCGATAACAACGGTATAATTTATCGAATACCTATGAATATTGCCGATAGAAACGCTTATGGATTAGAATTAAATGCTAATTATCATCCAACCAAAAAAATAAGAATAACTTCCGGATTTAACTTTTTTAAAGAAATTGTAAGTGGTGTTTTTAACCAAAAAGATTTTAAAACAAAAAATTTCAGCTGGAGCAATAGAACGGCTATTAATTTAATTTTGCCTCAAAATATACGCACCCAATTGTCTGTAAACTATCAAGCTCCAAGAGTAAACCCACAAGGTAAGACCTTAGCTGTTTTTCATTCAGATATTGCGGTGTCTAAAGAAATATTAAATAAAAATGGCACCATCGGATTTAATGTAAGAGATATCTTTAATAGTCGTAGGTGGAGAAATGTAACAAATACAGAATACCTATATAGTCTTAGCGATTTCCAATGGAGACCACGAAGTGTTAGATTCGTTTTTTCTTATCGCTTTAATCAAAAAGGTGATGTAGAAAAAAATTATGAAGAAATACAATCAGAAGGATAATTTGTGTTAAACCTCCAATGCTAATTTTAGTATGCAATTAGATAAAATAACAGAATATTGCTTGAGCAAAAAAGAAACCACACAAGAGATTAAGTTTGAAAACTTATTATGCTTTTGTATTTTCGGGAAAATATTTTTTGCGATAAGTTTAGACGACCATCCATTGCGTGGCACTGCCAAAGTAGGACAAGAATATTTTGAAGAATGGACAGACCTCGAAAATTTTATACAAGCACCATACTTTGCAAGGTATCAGTGGGTAACATGTTTAGATATAGAAACACTCTCTGAAAAGACCAACAAAGAATTGATAGATTTATCGTACCGACTTATAGTTGCTAAACTACCATTAAAACAAAGAAAATTATTGGGTGAAGACTTTTTGTAACCACTCTAACATTTTTTCTAATGCTATTGGAGAAAATGTTTGTTCTATGGTTTCGTACTCAGAAGGTAATCCGGTTTCCGTTTCTTGAAACAAATGATTGTGATTAGGTAAATTGATAGCGGTAACTTTTTTATTGCCTCCTTCGGTTAAAGCTTTTTTAATGGCTGCCAAATTTTCTGTAGCCGGCACTTGCAAATCTTTAGAGCCTGTAATCGCCAAAACAGGGCATTTTACTTTCTTTAAAACAGGAATAGGCTCGTGGCGCATAAAAGTAAGCATCCATTTTTCGGTATAAATCTGTAAAGTGTTGTCTATTGCTTCGTCAATGGTTTTTTTATCCGTTACACCATTTTGTTGCATTTGGTTGGTTACATAATTGGCAACTTTATTTTTTAGTTGCTTATCGTCTTTTTCTTCTAAAAGTATTTTGTATAATCCCGAATTAAATTGTTTAGTTGCAGCCACAGTATCTTTACTAATACCCATACCCAAACTAATTTCTTCTTGTTGCATCAATAATATATCGGCACCATTATATCCCGGTGCTCCGAGCAAAATTAAAAACGCAATATCCTTTCTTTGTGTCGCCACCAAGGGTGCTACTATGCCACCTTCCGAATGTCCGAGAATACCTATACGCTTTGCATCAATATCGTTTCTTGTTTTTAAATAATCTACTGCTAAACTCGCATCGGTTGCAAAATCGTAACTTGTAGCACCATTAAATTTTCCGGTAGATTGCCCTACGCCTCGCTCATCGTATCGTAATACTGCTATGCCATTCTTTGTAAAATAATCTGCAATAACCCAAAAAGGTCTGTGGTTCAATATTTCGCTGTTACGGTCTTGCGGACCACTGCCGGAAATTAGAATAACCACGGGTGGGTTTTTTACGTGCTTGGGTACTGTAATCGTGCCGGTAATAATAATGCTGTCTTTTATGTTTTCAAAGTAAATGTCTTCTTCAAAATAACTATATGGTTCTTGCGGGTCTTGCGGACGAACAACTTTTTTAGGAGTATATTTACCTTTTTTAAAAGTTAGGGGAAAAGACATTCCATTTTGTGTAAATGTACCTTCTATTAATGTATCTGGTGTAATTTTTCCTTCAAATCGGACATTTAAAGCAGCTATATAAAAAGACACATTTCCATTTACCAACTTGGCAGAATCTGTTTCTATATCCTTACCGCCTTGCATTGGACTTTCTAAAGTTACGGTCAACATTTCTCCCTTTTGCGCTGCTACATTCATTACCAGTGGCATAGTTCTTTCTCCTAATTGTAATCCGCCCACCCAAGAGCTTACAAGGTCTTGCGCATTACTATTTTTATTAAATAATAATGTCAAAAGGATTATGAAGATGTAAAAAGGAAATTGTTTCATTATTTTTTATTTAAAGGAGTAACATAAAACATTACTAAACAAACATTACCAACTCACTAACAATTTTAGCTAATTTAGGAGCAGCAATATTTGCCGCTTCCAATACTTCTTCGTGGGTTATTTCCTGAATATTATCTCCAATACCTAAATCGGTAATAATACTTGCCGCAAACACCTTCATTCCTCCGTGAATAGCAACTATTACTTCGGGTACGGTACTCATACCTACGGCATCGCCACCGATAACGTGCAACCAATAATATTCTGCTTTGGTTTCAAAAGTAGGACCTTGTAAGCCTATATACACACCTTCTTGCACTTCAATACTATTTTCTGCTGCAATAGTTTTGGCTTTAGCTAACAAATCTTTGTCGTAAGGCTTGCTCATATCCGGAAAACGAGTACCAAGTCTATTATCGTTACTTCCCCTTAAAGGATGTTCGGGAAATTGATTGATATGATCGTTGATAAGCATAATATCGCCAATCTTAAATTGAGTGTTCATACCACCTGCGGCATTAGAAACAAAAAGCGTGTCTGCGCCTAATGCTTTCATTACCCTCACAGGAAAAGTAATTTGTTGCATATCGTAGCCTTCGTAATAATGAAACCTGCCTGCCATAAGCACTACAGGCACATCGTTGAGTGTGCCGAAAATCAATTTTCCTTCGTGTCCTTCTACTGTGCTTTCCGGGAAATGCGGAATATCTTTATATGCTACATCTTTAGCATTGGTAATTTCCGATGCTATGCTACCTAATCCGCTACCTAATATAATCCCTACTTTGGGTACAAGGTCTGTTTGGGTACGTAAATAATTAGTAGCGTCTTGAATTTTCTCAAAAAGCATAGATTGTATTTTGAATTTTTATTTAAAGTATAACGTCTTCGTTATTGAGTGGATTAGAAAAAAAGGAAACAATACCATCGTTTTGTTTTGGAATTTCAGCAGGATATTTCAGTTGCATTGCTTCGTTTTGAGAGCGTTTGCGCAATAATTGTTCTGCTACTTGTTTCATATTTTTGGCAGCAATGGCAAGCACTTTGTTTTTTCTTCTAATGGTCGAAATCATTCTTGCAATAACGATAAACAAAACACACAACAATGCTATTAATCCACACACAGCCCAATACATTCCTTTTAAATCTTGATATTGGAACGCTATGGGCATATCATTCGACTTAAATATTTTATGGAGTACACTCAAGGGATATACTTTGTCCATCAATACAATTAGTGCTACACACATTACTGCTGCTAACCAAGATGCAATTTCGAGAAGTATTAATGACCAATTCTGAAACATTCTACGAATAGCATTGCTTTTCATAGATACTGCAAGTGGATCTAATAAGCTAATCTGTTCTTCATTAACTTTTTTTTCCTCCTGAAAGTTCTTTATAAACTCTTTGTAAAGATTTTCGTTAATATCCATTATGGTTTTAAATTACTGTTAATTTTTCGATGCAAAAGTATTTAGAGTAAATGAAATTGGCAAAAGCTATTATTAATTTTCTACAAAATCAGAATAATCAAACAAGAAGTGTACGACTTTAAACTTTTCCTTCGGACTTCCGTACTTAGTATGAATAGACTGGTAGCAACCCTTAAATGTAGGATGTCTATCAAATTGTTTTAATCCTTGAATTGTTGTGAGTTTAGTCCGTTTCTGAAATCTATTATTTATTTCAATAGAAACAGAATTGTGATTTAACTTACTACTTTCAATAAAAGCTAATTGACCTTCAAATGGAAGTCGTGTTGGATAATTCCTAATAGCAAACTTTTCGGTGTCAATAGTATAATCTTCACAATCTGAAAGTATTTTTATTCTTTTGCTCTCAATAGCGAAATAGATATTATCATTTGTGTCGTTCCAATATTCTTGTAATGCTATTCCACTTACAGTTATGTCAATTTTATCAGCATTATTTTTCTTTTTAATTGTATCAAAATATTCAAATTGCTCCTCACAATGAAAATGTATCTCAGATAAATCAGAACATTTACTTTTGATGAGAGGTTTGTTTTTCCGTAAGTAATCAGAAACTAATCTAAACCTTAAATAATCCTCTTGTTTAATCTTACTTGTTATTTTTAGTTTTTTGAAGTCATACTTTGGCTTATCCTTACAAACTAACTGATAACATTCTGCAACATACCACACAATAGCATCTATTCTATTGGCGGTAATAGCTATAATATCAACGCCTCTATTCCGTATGAACTTAGAAGCGTTATTAGTCATTAAAACCGTTTTTTAGGTAGTCAATTTCGGCGTCTTCAATCGTCTTTTTGATTTCCGCTACATCATACCAAGCCATTGCTCTATGCCAGCATTTATATTCATTAGGCTTAATGATATAAAATGAGTTTTCTTCAAACCCTTTAATGTCTTTTTGTACAAATATCTTTTCCGATACTTTAGAAATAGTAAGATTTTCCGAAAGAATTTTTAAGATTTTCTGTTCGTCTGTTTCGGTTTGATTGAAAATAATAGTTTGCTTTGGTTTCTCTTTTGTAAAGACAAAATTCATTCCTATAAAGTAGTCCAAAGCATATACTTCTACTTTTAGGTATTCGTTCTTGTAAAGTCCTTTGAATTGGTCTATAAAAACATCTATATAGCGTTCTAAAACATTTTGGTCATCGTGAACTTTACGAATTACCTTTTGAATTTTGCTTTCTTGGAATTGATAACGCGAAACATCTAAGACATAATTAATTAAGTCTTTTTCGTAAGTATTGATATCATATATTTCTTCAATAATGGGATTTATTAAATTTAACCCATACTCATCCCCTTGAATATTTCCTAAATTGGGCTGATTGTATAATTCTTGATAAGTTTCAATAAAATTATTGACTATGCTGACTAATCTGTTTTGTTCATTTTTTGTTGGTTCAATGAAAGGGAAATTAAGATGCTCCCTTTTATAGATTTCGGGTATATAAATCCCCCAACCAGCAGAAGTTAAAAACTGAAAGTAGGTGTAAAAATTAGATTCTAATAGGGCATAAAATATTTCAAACAAATTATTTTTATCACTATTAAAGTTAACTCCATATACCGTACTATCAAATGCCACATCAAAATTAATACTTGAAAATTTTATCCTATTCGTTGTGCTTTTTTGAACTAGTATTTTTTTCCCCTTAAATAATTCTTTGTCTCTACCTGCTTCTAAAAAGGTTGTGTTTTTATTTAAAACTTCAAATGTGTTTTTTATTGGGGTATAGTAATTTTCAATTTCTTTTCTTTTAATTATTGGTAAACCGATTAAAAAGTCCCATTGTTTGGTGGGTGTCCCTTTGAATATTCCTTTACTGAATGGAATGTTATTTTCATTAAATACATTTTGTAACTTTTTACCAACTGCAAATTTCTTTAACAATTGAAAATCTAATACACCACCATATAGTGCAACCTTAAACATCCAGCTATTTTCAATAAAATGTTTTTGTTTAATGGATTTAACATCAAATTTCTCAATTATCAGTGTCTTAAAATATTTAATAAAAATATTGTGCTTTAGAGATTGGTGTTCTACAATGTTATTTTCGGTTTTTGCATCATCAGCAAAATGAAAATTGATAATCATTGCTGGGCTATCTGCACCTTTAAATATTAAATGTCTAACTGGTGATAGGTCAAAGCATTTAGTAAGAAAAAATTTTTCTAAAAAATATGTTCTATAACCGCCTGCATTATTGTTGTATACTGCTTTACTAGTAATTATAAAACAGCACTTGGTATTTTTACTTGAAAACTCTTCTGTTCTTAATGTGTAGGATTGTGCAATCTGATAATCACTTATTATATCTAATAAATTCTTATTTTTCAACCAATCCAAATGTTCTTTATCTTTATTATTTTGCCAAGGTGGGTTACCCAAAATAAAGTCTATATTCTTTTCTTTTAATAATTTATCAAAAAGACTATCTTTTTTAAAAAAACTCCTCTCAAACAAATTTTCTCCAATCAAATTGGGGAAATGAAAATTGTCTATAATTGTACTGGGGGTTTGATAATCTAAGATGGCAATGTATAAAGAGAAGCAAGTTACATTAAGTGCTTGCGGATTAACATCAATACCATAAATGTTTTGTTCTATTATTTCTTTTAGTCTGCTTTTTTTTACTGTATCATTTTGGGTGAGTTCTATCTCTCTATCTACCATTCGTCTAAAACCTTGTACCAAAAAAATTCCAGAGCCAACTGCGGGATCAAAAATTTTAACTTCTGACCTATTACTATTCTTTTGAAAAAAATCATCTACGGTATTTTTCAATACATATTCCACTAAAAACAAAGGGGTGTAAACAGCGGAGTTTAATTTTTGAGTTGCTTTAGTTATTAGGGATTCATAAATACCACTTATCAATTCAACAGGTATTATACTAAAGTCAAAAATTTCAAAATAAGGCTCTATTCCATAAAATAGATTGTCTTTTTCTACCTTTTCTCCTTTAAAAATATCTGCTAAATCTTTAGCCTGTTCTTTGGACAACTCAAATTTTATGTCCTTAAACAATACCCCGTTAAATCTGTCATTTAGCCAAGTAAAAAAAGTATTTAGTTTTCTTGGTTTTTTAATTAAATCTACAAGACTTTTTCTCTTGTCCCTTAATTCTTTACCTTGAATATAAGTTTCATCAATTTTCACTCTTCTATCTAATAAATATAAGCCTTAATATTAAAGTGTTAGCTTGGTCTTCTGTAAGGTTATTGATAGCATTTAGATTAGTTAATTTCTCCCTTACGAATTTTATATTTTCAAATAGCTTTTGATTTACTCTTTTCTTTTGAATGTTCTTATTATCATAATATTCAGCTTGTAACCAATTCCAAACATTGCCACTTTGCAAATTCCAAAATGAAAATTGTTTTTCAATTTCTTCCTTTGAAATTTTTATTTCTTCTAATCTTTCATATTTCTTATTGTAAGCAAAGGCATTGAAAATTTTTATTTCATCTGCTCTTACAATAAAGATTATTGGACTTTGGTCAAATGACCATACTTGTTTATGAATTTCCTTTTCTCTATCAGCATCGTAATTTTCTGATAGGTCAAAAAACAAAATTAAGGGTTGCTCGTTGAATACATAAAAGGCAGTAGGTTTTATTATCTCTAATCGGCTTTTTAATTCTCTATTATTGAAAGAATACAGTTTGCCTTCTTCTTTGTTTGTAAAGAAGATAGAAGGGCTATTATGTAGTTCTAATCCCTTAAAAAGTGATATTAATGACGTGCTTGCCAATTTAGATAATACCAAAGTGAATTACAATAAAGACCAATAATTTCCTAAAAAGATATATTT
>CAYUXT010000041.1:0-25176 GCA_964448955.1 uncultured Taibaiella sp.
TAATTTGAGTTACAAAAACTTTCTCTTTTTTTATATCGTTTAGGACGCTATTGAAATTAGAGGTATAAAAAGTAGGTTTTTCATATTATGCTAATTTAGGCTTTGTTAGGGTAATGTTGCAATGTACAAATAATATAGAAAGAGTTCAACACTACGAAGTGAATTTGTTGATACCTTTTTTTACAACTAACTAATTTTTTTAGGCAATAATTTTTTCACGATTAATATTATCGGTAGGGTTAGTAATCCTGAAATTAATCCATAAATCATATCTCTGAACACAGAAGGTATGGTTGTAAAATAATGGTGCAACTGCTCTATGTTATGTGTGAAAATTCCACCAGATACCATTAGCAGAGCTATTGTACCTACGATACTTAATAGTTTAATGACTAATGGTAATGCTTTAACCAATCCATTGCCAATTGAGTTACCTAATCCTTTGTTATTACTATGTTTTATTAGTTTATAACCGGCATCATCCATTCTTACTATTAAGGCTACAATGCCATATACGCCAATGGTGGCTATTATCGATACAATTACTACAGTTGCTATTTGCACTTCTATGCTTTTGTTTATTACCGTTACAAAAGCTAAAAACACTATTTCTATGGAAAGTATGAAATCGGTTTTAATGGCAGATGTAATTTTATTTTTTTCTACTTCATTATTATTTTCTTCATTTTCTTTTATAGCATTTTCTTTTTTATGTGAACGATGGAAAATCCATTCTATAATTTTTTCGACTCCTTCATAAGCTAAATACAAACCACCGGCAATTAATATAATTTTTATAGCATCGGGCAAAAAAGCATTGAGTAAAAATACAAGAGGGATAATGATGAGCTTATTGAGAAAGGAGCCTTTGGTGATTTTCCACAATACGGGTAACTCTTGAGAAGAGAGAAACCCGGTAGCTTTTTCTGCGTTTACGGCTAAGTCGTCGCCTAAAATACCTGCTGTTTTTTGTGTTGCTAATTTACTGGAAACGGCTACATCATCCATTAAAGCAGCTATGTCGTCTAAAATTGCAAAAAATCCTGAAGCCATATTTAAAGTTAAAGGTCAAAATTAATAATAAATATACTTATTAATGAAATTATGATTAAACCTATGATGTAATGGAAATTATTTATACTGATAAAATATACCTCTTTTAAATGCAGTCCATAGTGATGCTTTTTGTTCGCAACGCTTTAGTGCAGTATTTGCCCACGTATTACAAGTAGTAAATAGGCTATAACTTCCTTTGGCTTCATAAAAAGCATCGTTGTTGCCGTACTGTGCATCGGTAGGAATTACTTTTGCATATTGTAGCATATTATAATCGTGCAAGCTTTGGATTATGTATGAGCATAGTTTATGATATTGAGATGCAGATAGTTTAATTTCTTTGCAATCTTCTCCTGTTTGTATATATTGATAATAAGTAGTGTGTAATGCGGTTTTGCCAAGTCCAAAAACAGCTTTGAATGCAACGGAAAATTTTAGGTCTTTCCATTCCGGAGTTTCCATATAAAACCCTCTATCGCCCCATCCTATAGCAATATAATTTAAAGAAGAATCTTGAGCGCGTGTATCCGAATAAGGAAATAGTTTATTCCAATACATACTATCCCAATGCACAGGCATTACAATATCTGTATGCACTCCATTGGTAAGTATGTAGATGGAAATATCTTGCTTGTCAGTGGTGTTTTTAGCCTTAACCGTAATGCTCGATAACACATATTCCGAGCCAAGATAAAGTAATACTAACAATACAAAAGTTACAATAGATTTTAATAATAGTTTAAGTAGTGATTTCATTTTCAAATTTATTAGTCAACATAAATCGACCTATAATTTAGTTGTAAAACTTTTACTAATACTAGCTTTTAAATTATATACTTCCCAAAATTTCTTTTTTCTTTTTACATCTATTTATCGAAGCTTCTGCTGCATCTATACTTGCATCATCAAAACTTAGAGCCAAATATTCTTTAAACTTTTCTATGGCATCATCAAACCTTTGCTTAGATTCGTAATAAATACCCCATTCATTTATGATAGTGGTTTTGCTTACGCCATCTACTTGTTCTGCTTTAAGTAGATGATCTTCTATTTCATTGTAATTACCTACAGCGTACAAAAAATAAATATAATTAATGTAGGTTGCAGGGTAATCTGGACTCAGTTTCATTGCTAATTTGTAATGTTCTTCCGCTTTTTTGTAATTTTTATATTTGGTTTCGTAAATCCATCCAAGATGATTGTGTGCTTTCCCAAAATGTGGGTCTTCGTACAAAATATTGTGCAATACATCTACCGCCGATTCGTAGTTTTTATCTTTTATTAAATCGTCTGCAAGTAAAAATTGCTGTTCGGAATGATGGTTAATTTCCATAGCTATATTTTTTTTAGTAAATGTAGAATTTTAATTGCAATAAAGAAATTTAGTTAAAAATAATCGTAATCTACTACAATACATACACCCGCTGCATTTTATTGATTACTTTTGTTGTTCATACTTAAAAACAGAAAATTAGACTAATGAAAATATTTGTATCCGGAGCTTCTGGGTTAATTGGAGGTAATTGTTTAAGAATGTTTCGATTAAATGGCTGTGATGTTGTAGGTACCCATTTGAGCTATCCTACAATGCATACCGAATATTTCGACACACTTAATCCCGATGCGCTCGACAATTTCGACGTTATTCGTTTTAACCCAGATGTAATAGTTCATTGTGGCGCACTTACACACGTAGATTATTGCGAAACACACGAAGACGAAAGCTACCAAAAAACTGTACAGAGTACTATTAATTTGCTGAAAATAGCCAAACAATGCAATGCTAAATTTGTGCTCTTATCTACAGATTATGTTTTCGACGGACATTCGGGACCATATACCGAAGATGCAGCAGTTAATCCACTATCTGTTTATGGCAAACATAAATTAGAAGCAGAAAGGATTACCCAATCTGTTTTGCCGGATTCTTTAATACTGAGAGTTACCAATGTATATGGCGATGAAGAGCGCAACAAAAATTTTATAGCAAGAATAATAAGCCAGTGTAAAAATAACGAAGAACTTACCCTTAATTTACCCTACGACCAGTTTGCTTCGCCTACTAATGCGTACGACATAGCACGAGCAATGTATGTGTTGTTAAAAGAGTATAAAAGAGGTATTTACCATATTTGTAGTAGCGATTATATGAATAGGGTAGAGCTTGCTTTAAAAGTAATTAGTTATTTCCCTAATGCAAAATACAAGCTAAAAGCAATAGAAACTGCGTCGCTTGGGCAACCGGCACCACGTCCGCTTTTGGGTGGTTTTGTCAAGAGAAAATTTACTAAAGAATATCCCGATTTTTTATTTACATCGGTAGATGAATATTTGCAAATTCAAAAATAACAATTCGACAATTCGACAATATTTTTAGTACTTACAGGTTAAAATAAATTATTCAAAATTCAAAATTAAATAAAGTTTCCCATTGTCTTTTTGACGATGATAGGAGGAATAATCTAAAACAACTTAAAATATAGCGTAGCAACTTTGATTCTTAGCAACCTTTGCGAAATAAACTCTGTGAACTTTAAAACTCAATAAACTCTGTGTGAAATAAACTCTGTGTGAATTAATTCAAAAATCTTTGCGTACTTTGCTACATAGCGTACTTTGCGAGAAAAAACATTCTTTGCGAGAAATAAAATATTTAAAATGAAATTTTCTATTGGCGATAAAATAATAATGAAACAAACCGACGAAGAAGGTGTTGTTTCTGCGTATATAGATAAAGAAATGATAGAAGTGAATATTGGCGGTACTAAAATTCCGGTATTTATTGATGATATAGAACACCCTTACTTGCGTTGGTTTATGCAAAAAAAATCGGCAAAATCTTCATCACAAAAATTAGATGTAACTAATATTCCCGTAGAAAAACAATCTACTCTCAATAAAGAAAGTAAAGGGTATTACCTTTCTTTTTTACCCGAATTTGTTAATGATGGCTTCGATGATGTTCTCAATAACATAAAAATATATTTTCTCAACGAAACCATAAATGCCGTAACGATACAATATAATTGTTCTCTAAAAATAGGTAGTGTTTTCAGTATTAAAGCATCTGTTACACCATTTCAAAAATTCTACCTACACGATATTAATTTAGATATACTGAATAAAATTCCGAAGTTTGAATGGAAAATAACAGAAACCAATGCCGACAAAGCAATTATAGACGATAGCATTAGAATGAAGCCCGCTAAGTTTTTCGATTATTTAAGAATAATTAAAGAGAAAAACGAACCTACTTTTTCTATCCAACTATCTTCTTATGCTGAATTATCTAAGTTGAAAACCGAAAATGAAAATGCAAGAAAAGAGTTAGATTTAAGTGTATTAAAGAAAATAACCGACTCCAAAGTGCAACCTAAAACCAATATAAGTAATGATACAAATTTTACTCCTGCTTCACCTGTGTACGAAATAGATTTGCATATAGAGAAGTTGGTTAATGGTTTTTCGAAAATGTCTAACTATGAAATGCTGACCATTCAATTAGAAACTTTAGAAAAGGCAATTGCAAATGCTATTCAGTGTGGTCAAAATTATATAACGGTAATTCATGGAGTGGGTACCGGAAAATTAAAAGAAGAAGTACACCAAAAATTAAATGAATACACCCAAATTAATTACTATGTCTCCGATTGGATGCCACAATATGGAAATGGTGCTACACAAGTATTTTTTAAATAAATTAAAAAACAAGACAAATGCAATGTCGTTTACAGCTTTTTACGCAAGATAACCTTAACCGCTTTTTATATGATAGAGTAGGGGAGCAGCGTGTAGGAGCAATGCTAAAGCTCCCCAACGAACATTGGGAACATCATCTAAAGCACTCAGATATTAGATATGTAGTATTAGGCATACCGGAAGACATAGGAGTTAGGGCTAATTTAGGTATAGGCGGTACACAAACTGCTTGGAACGAATTTTTAAAATCGTTTGTAAATACACAATACAATCAATTTATACAAGCGGAAAACATTTTATTATTAGGGCATTTTGTAATTGAAAATTCAGAAAATGCTACAATAGAACAACTTAGAGAGCATACTGAAATAATTGATGAAGCAGTATTTCCGATAATTCAAAAAATTGTAAATGCCGGTAAAATACCTATTGCGATAGGTGGTGGGCATAACAATGCGCTGCCGATTATTAAGGGTACGTATTTGGGTCTTCAGAAAACAATAAATGTAGTAAACCTCGATGCACACGCAGATTTTAGAGAAATGGAAGGCAGACACAGTGGTAATGGATTTAAATATGCTTATCATCAACATTATTTAGCTAAATATGCTGTATTAGCAATGCAAGAAGCCTACAATAACCAAAGTATGATTTCGGCTTTTGCAACAGATGAAAACCTACAAGCCATCTATTGGGAAGATATTTTTTTAAGACAAAATATAAGTTGGGAGCAAGCTATAGCTAATTCGCTGCTGTTTGTACAAGGTAATGACTATGGTGTAGAATTAGATATAGATGCCATAGAAAATGTTTTGAGCAGTGCTTTAAGTCCTATAGGAGTGAGTGTTCAGCAAGCAATGAAATATATTTACGATAGTGCTGCAAATGTAAATGTACGTTATTTGCATTTACCCGAAGGGGTGGCAAAAAGAGCTGATGGATTAAGTAATACTACAATTGGCAAGTTATTGACAGGTATGGTTTTGGCGTTTATTAAGTCAAGAGAGAGTATTATGCTAATGAAATAATATAATGTCATTTTTTTTCTTTATACATGTGTGAATTTTAAATGGAATTAGTAATTAAATAATGAGAATTAAATCAATCTATTTGTTCCTTTTCTGTATTAGTAATAAATAGTATTGAATTTCTAAGCATATTCAAACACTTTGAGTAATATGTTTTTCGTTACATCCGTGCTGAAAAATGCCACAACAAACCGTTGTAACCCCGTCTTAGACTGACTATGCTTCCTCGTGGGAAGAACATATCTACGTGTGCCTCCTAATAATCGGTCATTATCTTACCAATGCTTTTCTCTACCATTTTCTCCCAAAATCTTTTAGAGGTTGCCCTATTTCTTTTGCCCCAAACGAAGGCGTCGATTAGATTGAAATATCTATCAATAGCAATCCAAATCCAGATATGATTTTTTTGAATCAATATAGCTGTGTATTTCATCAATTTTTACCACTCGTATTTCTTTTTCATTCCTAAGTGTATCCTCTTGCTGCCCATACTTCTTTATTCATTGTATTACAAAACGGTAGCTTAATAACCCAAAAACAAACGAACACTCAAGCTATCTGCACAAAAATGGAGTAATGCTCTGTCGCTATTGATATTGTTAAGGTAGCCAATTATTAGTATTTTTCAAAATGCAAATGGATTGATACTCTCTTGTCCTTCGCTACCACAATTTGAAACAGTTGCTTTGTAGCGATTATGAAGATTTAATGTTTTAGATAATGTACGATAAAAATTATCTTGAGGCAACCTAGCTCTTCAAGATTGGTTTGGTAAGATAACCAATGGCTAAAATGCTTGTGTCCTTGCATTGTTAATATTACAACAGTCAATGTATATGATAAAATTGTTTAATTCAATTTATGTGGAATTATTTATTTAATTTTGTGCTATTAATGTATTTGCTTAAATATATTTTTCAATGAAAAAAGCATTTATCCTTCTTATTATAATGTTTGCCTTTGTTTCTTTAGATGCAATGGCACAAGGCTGTGCAATGTGTTCTAAAACTGCTTCTGATTTAGATACCAAAAGTGCCAAAGGACTAAACGGCGGCATTCTTTATTTGGCTGCTATCCCTGTAACTTTTTTAGGGATTTTGGGTTATATATGGTATAAAAAAAATAAAGCAACCGAGACAAAAGAAAGTTAATTACTAATTGCATTTTTAATAAAAATTAATTTAACTTACGTACTATACAATAGTATTCGTCGTTCTTTAAAATTACCACTACCTTTTACGGATTATTAATATCCGAATAGCAGAAACCATAACAATGAAATTTAGACTTAAAAAATTAGACTGGCTCATCATTCGGAGTTTTGTAGGTCCATTTCTTGTTACTTTTATTTTGGTGTTATTTGCATTTACCATTCAGTTTTATTGGTTGTATATGGACGAGCTGATAGGTAAAGGTTTAGGTGCAGGGCTAATGCTTCAGTTGCTTCTGTATATGTCCACTACATTAGTGCCGGTAGCTTTGCCTTTGGGCATTTTATTAGCCTCTATTATGACCTTTGGAGAGTTGGGCGAAAATTACGAATTGGTTGCTATTAAGTCTTCGGGGATTTCTCTTTTTAGATTTATGATGCCACTTACCATTTTTATTTTCTTTATTTCGGTTGGTGCTTTTTTCTTTAATAATAATGTAATTCCTGTAACTAATCTTAAAGCATTTTCGTTGCTATACGATATGCGTAATTCTAAGCCTACAATGAGCATTAATGCCGGACGATTTAATAGAGAGATAGACAATTTTTCTATTAGAGTAGGTAAAAAAGAAGAAGACGGACAAACCATAAGAGATGTCGTAATTTACGACCATACCGAAGGCAAAGGCAATAGAAATGTAGTGCTTGCCGATAGTGGTAAAATGTATTCTTCTGCTAATGGCAAGTATTTAATTTTTGAACTCAATAATGGTTGGCGTTACGAAGAAAGCAATAATAAAGGTAGTTTAGACCAAACCAGAATGCACTTTGGAACTTGGTACAAATCATTTGATATGTCTAATTTTTCGTTTTCGAGAACAGAAGAAGACCGCTTTACCGATAACCACGAAATGATGAATATAGTCCAACTAAAAGGGCAAATAGATAGTTCGGGAAGTAGGGAACGAAAAGTTTATAGTGGTGTAGATAGGTATTTCAAGCCATATTTGGTTTGGTATCAAAATAGAAAAGACGATAGCTTATTGTTTGAAAAAGTAAAAAGCGATACTCTGCCGGTAATTGCTTACGAAAAATCCTTGGTAGAGTTAATACCGGATAGTGCACAAACGCATAAATTGGAACAAGCAGTTTCGGCAGTGAGGAATATACAGCGTAGCCTTTCTGATGTAAAAAGAGAATTAATTTTTGAGTACGAAAAACGAGTAAAGTTTCAAATTTCTTTGCATCAAAAATTTACACTTACTGTTGCGTGTTTGTTGTTGTTTTTAATAGGTGCGCCACTTGGAGCCATTATTCGTAAGGGTGGTTTAGGTATGCCCGTAGTGGTTGCAATCGGATTTTTCATTGTGTATTTTATAACATCGAGTACCGGAGAAAAATTAGCAGCCAAGCAAGCTGTGCCTGTATGGCAAGGAATATGGCTTTCTACTTTTATTTTAATTCCTATTGCTGCATTTATACTTTGGCAAGCCCGCAACGATTCTCCCATATTTACCAAAGAATCTTATTTACGAGTGTGGCATAAAGTCAAAGGAGTGCTTGGGAAGAAAAAAAGCAATGGGTTGATAAAATAATTTTTTATTGGCTTACTCCACTACACTTTTTCATTAACTCCCAAAGTGTTGCTGCGGATTTGTCCCAATCAAATTTTGTTGTTTGTATTTTGCTGTTGGCAATTAATTGATTTCTAAGTTCTTCGTCTTTGTACATTATGCCCATCTTTTCGGCTATATCTTCTGGCGATTGTGGATCTACATACAATGCAGCATTACCACCTACTTCGGGCATAGAAGATACATTAGATGTAATTACAGGAATATGGCAAGCCAAAGACTCTGCAATCGGAATACCAAAGCCCTCGAACTTAGAAGGATATACCATTGCATAAGCAGCAGCAGTAAGTTTGGATAGTTCTGTTACATCTACATATCCTAACCATATTACATCTTCTTTGTACGGCATATAATTTTTCGCTTCTTCTATTTCGTTGGTCTGCCACGCCATACGTCCTATCATTACCAATTTCATTTTGGTGCGATGTCTTCTTTTGAATTTTACAAACGCTTTGAGTAAGTTAATTACATTTTTGCGAGGGTGCAAAGCAGATGTGAATATAAAATATTCGCAGCCATCTGTATATTGTTGTTTTATTACTTGCTTTTCTTCTCTGCTAATGGGTTGGTATGCTATGTTTACACCATTGTAGATTACATTAATTTTAGATTCAGGTATTTTATAGTTTTGGACAATGTCTTGTTTGGTATATTCCGAAACGGCGATAATCTCTGTTGCTTTTTGAGCATATTTAGGGAAAAACTTTGTGAAATGCCATTTGTGCATTTTATCCATATATTCGGGATAGTGTAAATATGCCAAATCGTGAAAAGCAATAAGATTAGGTATTTTACTTCTTAAAGAACCCTGACCGTCGGGAGAAAAGAAAATGTCTGCTTTGTATTTTTTTAATGCTCTGGCTACTTGCCATTCGAACCAAATATAATACAAAAAAGGATGCCTCGCTTGCGGCGATAATACCACAGGCTGAACGTTAGGTGCATAAATAAAATCTTCGTGATATGGACGGTCGAAGAAAAAGATAAATTCGTGCTCGGGGTTATTCTTTACCACACGAGAAAGTAACTCGTTTGTAAACCAACCGATGCCTTCTAATTTGCCTTTTAATAATAATCTTGTGTTTACAGCAATACGCATATTGGCTGCAAAGTAAGGGAAAAATTAATAATGTACGTTAGTAATAGAATGTAACGGAATCAATACTGCGCCTTTAAGTTGTACATATTTATCTGTTAGAGACCATACTGTAGTTTCTACGGTACGTTCGCCGTCTGAAGTGTTAAAGGATATGGCAGTTTTCGACTTAAATTCATTACCTAATCTAAGTGCATAAGACAAATCTTTTTCCCATTTTTTTGAGTTATCAATGGGAGCAGCAATTAATGTTAATTGTTCTATTTCTTCTTTTGCTATTACTGTTGGTGCTTGCATAATATTGTTCATCTCCTTATTGTTTCAACAAATATATTTTTTATTTTTCAAAAAAACAATATTTGGTTGTAAAAAAATATTTAGAATATAGATTAGTGCAGATATTTTGTTTTGGATTTTAGGGTAATATAAAATTCATATTGGTATAAGTGCAAGGCACGATATAAACCATTCTTTTATTCAATGATAAACATGTTATAGGTATTCACTGAGCATTGCACTTGTGTTATAGGTTAAAGATATAGCTCACTTCCTTTGCTTTTAAATTCTTCTGATTTTTCGAAAAGCCCTTCTGCGTGTGCATCACGAATTTCTTGCGTAATCTTCATAGAGCAAAATTTAGGTCCACACATAGAGCAAAAATGCGCTACTTTGGCACCGTCTGCCGGTAAGGTTTCGTCGTGATATTCGCGTGCAGTATCCGGGTCGAGGGAAAGATTAAATTGGTCTTCCCATCTAAATTCAAAACGAGCTTTACTAAGTGCATTATCTCTGTATTGTGCGCCAGGGTGTCCTTTGGCAAGGTCAGCAGCATGTGCAGCAAGCTTGTAAGTTATTACACCATCTTTCACATCTTTTTTATTTGGTAATCCTAAATGCTCTTTTGGCGTAACATAACATAACATTGCTGTACCAAACCAGCCTATCATAGCAGCACCAATGGCAGATGTGATATGGTCGTAACCGGGAGCAATATCTGTTGTAAGTGGTCCTAAAGTGTAAAATGGAGCTTCGTGGCACTCTTTTAATTGCTTGTCCATATTTTCTTTAATCAGGTGCATTGGTACGTGTCCGGGACCTTCTATCATTGTTTGCACATCGTGTTTCCACGCTATTTTGGTAAGTTCGCCTAAGGTTTCTAATTCCGAAAACTGAGCGGCATCATTGGCATCGGCAATAGAGCCGGGACGTAAGCCATCGCCTAAAGAAAATGCAACATCGTAAGCTTTCATAATTTCACATATTTCTTCAAAATGTGTGTATAAGAAATTTTCTTTGTGATGCGCCAAACACCATTTTGCCATTATACTACCTCCTCGCGACACTATTCCGGTAACACGTTTTGCGGTTAATGGAATATAACGGAGCAATACTCCAGCGTGAATTGTAAAATAAGAAACACCTTGCTCAGCTTGTTCTATTAAAGTGTCTTTAAAAATTTCCCAAGTTAGGTCTTCGGCTTTACCATTTACTTTTTCTAATGCTTGATAAATAGGTACTGTACCAATCGGAACGGGGGAGTTTCGGATAATCCATTCACGTGTTTCATGTATGTTTTTACCGGTAGATAAATCCATTATGGTATCTGCACCCCAGCGGCAAGCCCATACTGCTTTTTCTACTTCTTCTTCTATACTCGACGTAACGGCACTATTTCCTATGTTGGCATTTATTTTTACTAAAAAATTGCGACCAATAATCATTGGCTCACTTTCGGGATGGTTAATGTTATTAGGTATTATGGCTCTGCCAGCAGCTATTTCGTCTCTTACAAATTCGGGAGTAATTATTCCTTTAGGAATATTTGCTCCAAAACTTTCGCCTTTGTGTTGCTGTGTCATTGATTCGTAACTACCATTAAGTTGAAATCTTAGCTCATCTATTCTTTGATTTTCTCTAATAGCTATGTATTCCATTTCGGGAGTAATAATACCTTTTTTGGCATAGTGTAGTTGCGAAACATTTGCATCTTTTTTGGCACACATTGGTGTTTTAATGTGCTCAAATCTAAGATGGTCAAGGCTTTTATCGGCTGCACGTTCTTTACCGTATTCCGAACTTGATTCATTTAACACCTCTACATCGCCTCTATCTACAATCCATTGTTCGCGAAGGCGAGGCAACCCTTTTTTTATATCGATTTGAGCTAAATCATCGGTATATAATCCTCCTGTATCATATACGGTAACTGGGGCATTGTGTTCTATTTCCCCATTGGTTAATTTAGTAGGAGAGAGTGTAATTTCTCTCATAGCAACTTTAATATTATGTATTTTGCCGTTTACATAAATCTTTTTTGAACCCGTAATTGCTCCAGTAGTTATTACCTGTTGGTTTGGTGCGTAATCTTTATTTTTAGTAGCCATTTTATTAGTTGATAGTTGATAGTTGATAGTTGATAGTTGATAGTTGATAGTTGATAGTTGATCAATATTTAGTCTATAAAGATAGTGTAAATTTGTATTATTATTGACTTCTTAATGTATAAAAATCATTATTATCATTACTCTTTATTCAAAATTTTGCTTCGCAAGAGAATAGTTCATAATTAAAAATTCAAAATTACCGTCATCCTCCTTGAGTTGCTTTTATAATGAGTATTTTATCGTTTTCGTTTAGTATATAATTTTCCCATTGGTTTTTAGTAATTACTATTTCGTTAACCGCAACTGCAATACCTTTAGTTTTATTATTTAGTTGTTCCAATATTATTTGCGACAAAGTAGATTTGTCGGTTATTATTTGTGAGATATTATTTATAAATACATTCATTTTGTAATGTTTCTGTACATTATTATTGCGAATAAATTAGGAATATGCGAGGTGAGAACTACTGAAAAAAAAAATTTTCACTTTTCCCTTACGGCAGTATTAGCTGCATCAGGTTCAAAGGGTATAACTCTCAGCCTCGTTGGCACCCCTAAAGTGATACAATATTAAGTAATTTTTTGCGAAAGGGAAAAAGTAATTTTAAAAATAAGTTTTCGCCGTAGGTATGTGTTATTTTTATATTCGTTTTTGGGAAAATACTTTAAGAAATACCAAACCAAATTAATTATGTTTATGTCTTTAGATTGTGTGTAAAAACTTTTTTTTAATTCATTGAATTTTACAATACTTTTACGCTTTAATTTTAAAAAAAATATCCAAAAAATAATTGCAAATTTAATTTATGCAAAACAAATTTATTTATAGCATTGCATTGCTTATTGTTTTTTCCATTTTCAAGTTAAGTGCATTTGCGCAAATGCCTGTGTGTTTAAGCAGTGGCTCCGGATATGTATATATACATTCCGGTGCAAGTATTTATAATTGGGATCCTAATCAACCTATGTCTGGAACTAATCCATCTTTAAATACAATAGGAAATCCTTATGGAGGTTTGGCAGTTGGTAAAAACATAGTTGATATTAATGGTGCTTCTCCTACATATTATGCTCTAAATGGTAACAATGTAGCCTATTATAACGGTACTGCTTGGGTAACTACTACTCATACTATGCCTAATGCTGCATTGAATTTATGTATTGGTGGAGATTATTTATTTGGATTAGTTGGGGGTACTGGAGAGGTTTGGAGATACGATGGTACCGGAAACGCTGTATTGGCGGTAACTGTTCCCGGCTTTAACGGTGGAGGTCCTTACGATTTGGTTGGAGATAAAGACGGTAATTTTTATATATTAAGATGCCAAACACCTTCTTGGCTCAGAAAATATTCTCCTACAGGTACATTATTAAAAGAATGGGTGGTAACAGGGGTTAGTAACACAGCTTCAGGAGGCGGATTTGCTATAGTGTGCGATCAACTTTTTGTTCATAATGGAGGTGGATTACAGAATGGTACAATAGGTCAAGATACTGTTGTAGTTACACCATTTCCGCAACCATTTCCAGGCACTGTTAATCCTGCCGATATGGGAAGTTGTGAATTGGGTAGTGGGGGTGGAAATCCTCAAGATACTTCTATGACTTTATATAGAGGCTGTTTCTCCGGCAAAGTATATTTCGAGTTATTTAATGTAGAAGATGAAGATTTTGAATATACACTTAAATTTTCAGGTAATGCCATTAATGGTCAGGACTATGATTATATAGATAGTCTTTTAGTAATACCTTCTGGGCGTTTAATAGATAGTATTATTATTAATCCAAGATTAGCTTCGACTGCTACGGGAGATAGGCAAGCTGTTATAGAAGTGTATGCTAATCTGTCTTGTACGCCAGGAGTATCGGGAGATACGGTATCTCTGTTGAAAATTATTAATGTAACTATAAAAGACTCTATAGGAGTAGCTATTATTACTCCTCCAGATACTTCTTGTCCAAATGATATTATTACTATAACAGGACAGTTAATAGAACCCAGTGGCTTGGATTTTTATTGGGAACCGGTAAATTTTATTCCTAACCCTAATAGTCTTACCATTACGCCAAGCCCCACGGTAACTACAAAATATTCATTAACGGCATTTTGGCCTGGTGCGCCAAGTACCTGTCCTTCCAGAACGGTAAGCTATACTGCTGTGGTAGAGCCTTATCCTACTGTAATTGTACCCAACGATTTAACTGTTTGTCTTCAGTACGATTCTTTAGAATTGCAGATATATGTAGAGCCAGAGGGTATTAATTATAGCCTTAAATGGCAAACACCGGAATATTTAAGAAATGGTACATCATTCGTCAATAAGTTTTTTGCTCCTCCGGGCGACTATACTAAATTGGTAACAGCTACTACTCCGGGTGCGGGCTGTCAAGGTTTTGATAGTTTTACTATTACGGTAGTTCCGCCATTTCAATTCGAAGAAGTAACTCCAATGGATACAATAGTAAATTATGGTGATGAAATACAACTAACTACACGTAGCAATGCTATAATGTGGTCTTGGGATCCTGTAGATTATTTAGACGACCCCGTACTACAGAATCCAAAATCAAAACCATTAAAAGATATAAAATATTCGGTAATTGGCTATGATAAATATGGCTGTATAGATTCTGCTTTTGTAAATGTTAGGGTAATTCATAAGGATAATTTATTTATACCTAATGCATTTTCCCCTAATGGTGATGGATTAAACGATGTGTTTAAAGTGGAGAATATTACTTTCGAACGCTTTATGTTAATGCAAGTCTATAATAGACAAGGTATTTTGGTTTTTGAAACGCAAAATCCAGAAATAGGTTGGAATGGTAATTACGAAGGCAAACCTGCACCTCAAGATGTATATTTTTATCAGATAAAAATGGTTATGCCAGACGGTAAGCCACTTAATTTTAAAGGTGATGTTTTATTGTTAAGATAATAATAATTCCGAATGCTAATTTTCTAAAGACTGTCTTTAATTTAAGGCAGTCTTTTTTTGTATTTACCTTTCGTACAAAATTTAAAACCATAACTTTGTATCGAAATAAAAAATTATACCATTTATATTTGTAAAATAATTCAATGAATTGTTGTTGGTCAAAAGACACTACTATGTTGGGAAAGGGAGGATTTGGACTAATTTTAATTTGTAAATGGTATTAAAGATAATAGCAAATCGCAATAATGTCAATCAACGAAATCCAAGACCAAATAATCGATGATTTTTCTTTTTATACAGAATGGACAGAAAAATACGAACACATAATTCAGTTAGGTAAAGAACTGCCACTAATAGATAATCAATATAAAACAGATGAGTATCTTATTAGAGGGTGTCAATCGCAGGTATGGCTTCGTGCAGATTATAAAGATGGCAAAGTGTTGTTTACTGCAGATAGCGATGCTATTATTACTAAAGGATTAGTAAGTCTTTTGGTTTCTGTATTGTCGCATCAATCTCCAAAGGAAATTGTAAATTCCGATATTTATTTTATCAATAAAATAGGTTTACATAGCCATTTGTCGCCCACAAGGAGCAATGGGCTAAATGCAATGCTCAAGCAAATGAAAATGTATGCTTTTGCGCTAACTTCTCAAGAATAGTAAAGCAATAAAATATGAATTTATACGATCAGATTATAGATGTTTTGCACACAGTAAAAGACCCGGAAATTCCTGTAAATATTTACGAATTGGGCTTAGTGTACGAAGTACAAATTAAAGAAGGCAATAATGTGGATATAGTAATGACACTTACTGCACCGGGCTGCCCCGTAGCCGGCGATATAGTATTAGAAGTGCAGCAAAAAATAAGTAACATAGAAGGCATAAATGATGTGCATGTTCAACTAACTTTCGACCCGCCATGGAGCAAAGATATGATGAGCGATGAAGCAAAGTTAGAGCTTGGTTTTCTGTAAAAGATAAAATTTTTAATTGCTCCAACTTCCAATGTTTGGAAAACCAAAATAATCGGCATTTGCAAAATCAAAATCAGTTTTGTAACGATTGGGAATTTCTCTAAGGAATGAACCTCGTTCATAACTAGGAAATATTTCAGCATAAGTCAACATAGACTGAAACGAAATTCTTCTATACACATGCGATTTTGTTATATTTTCTTTTTTGTCTAAACCCGAAGCTGCTAATAATTCTACAACACTTTTTATTGTATTCTTATGGAAATTAGCAACTCTTTGTTTTTTGTCTTCCACAACCAATCCAACAGTAAGTTTAGGGTCTTGTGTCGCTACGCCAACCGGACATTTGTTGGTATTACATTGCAATGCCTGAATACAACCTACCGCCATCATCATAGCACGTGCCGAATAACAAGCATCGGCACCTAAAGACATAGCTCTAATTATATGAAAACCAGTAATGATTTTTCCCGATGCTAATATTTTTATGTGTTTTCTAATATCCAAACCTACTAAAATATTATTCACAAAATCCAATCCATCTAATAATGGTGCCCCTACATAATTAGAAAATTCTTGAGGTGCCGCACCCGTTCCTCCTTCTGCACCATCAACTGTAATGAAATCGGGATAAACATCTAATTCTATCATGGCTTTGCAAATTCCAATAAATTCGCTTTTGTGTCCAATACAAGCTTTAAAACCAACTGGTTTTCCTCCGGATAAATTTCTTAATTTTTGAAGAAACAATACCATTTCTTTTGGAGTACTAAAGGCTTTGTGGTATGGCGGTGAAGCTACTAAGGTATGGGGGGTAATGCTTCTTATTGCCGCTATCTCAGGTGTGTTTTTTGATGCAGGTAAAATACCTCCATGTCCTGGTTTAGCTCCTTGAGAAATCTTTAATTCTATCATTTTCACATTAGGATGATTGGATTTTTCAGAAAAAAGCTTTTCATCAAAATTGCCATCTTCTGTTCTACACCCAAAATAACCCGTACCTATTTGCCAAATAATATCTCCTTTATGTTTTAAATGGAATGGACTTAACCCTCCTTCTCCTGTATTGTGAGCAAATCCTCCTATTTTAGCTCCTGCATTCATTGCTTCTACGGCATTAGCACTAAGAGAACCATAACTCATAGCGGAAATATTATAAATACTACAAGAATATGGTTGTAAGCAATCTTTATTCCCAATTAAAACTCGCAAATCCTGTTCTAAAGAATCAAAATCTTTTGGTGCCATAGAATTACATAACCATTCATAACCTTCTGAATATACATCTAATTGAGTACCAAATGGCATAGTGTCATTCTCTTCTTTTGCTCTTTGGTAAACCGTAGAGCGGTCTATTCTATTTATTGGACGACCATCTATGTCGGACTCAACAAAATATTGATATATTTTAGGTCGTAACTCTTCCATTACAAAGCGCAATCTCCCTAAAACAGGATATATTCGCATTATGGAATGTTTTTTTTGGAACATATCGTAATAGCCCAAAAATGTAAGCAATAAAACAATAGATAGCATTACATACCAATTAGGATTCAAATAGTATGATAATGAAAAAGTTACTATTATTGCAAGTGTTGAAATTAAAATGAAAGTTTTACGCATATTAATTAAGATTATTATAATTTACCCCCCTAACTCCCCCCAATTTATTTATCGTCAATTTTGTGGATTCTGTACGTCTATTATTTTTAACTTTCTTGCACCTACAGGCAATAGCCAATCTACTATATCTCCCTTTTTAAATCCAATTAATGCTATTCCTAATGGAGATAAAACAGAAACTTTCTTTTGTTTTAAATCTGAGTTGTCGGGTAGCGTAAGTGTAAGTTCCATTTTCTTTTTGGAATTCATTTCTTCTATTATGAAAAAGGAATTTATCCCAATTACTTCTGATGGAATTTCATCATCGGGTAATATTTCTGCTCTATTTATTTCTGCGGTCAATTGCCCTATTTCTTTTGTTCCTGCAAAAGTTAGCGGATTCTCAACGAGTTGTTTCAATACCTGATGTTGTGATTTCGAAATGGTTGGTCTCATTATTAAATGAATTATATATATAAAAAACTATCGTAAATTATGTTTTCATATTTCTGAAACATAATTTCATCTTTTTTAGTAACTGTATGGAATTATCTCCCTCCGTAGAATAATAATAAATATATTGGAGGGATTACTTGATAAAGGCTTTGCTGTGGATATAAAAAGACCCCTTGCAAGTATTGAAGAATGTCTTGCAATTAATTGTAATTGATACTATTTTGTTGATTGTCTTCATCTATTATTTGATGCAAAATAATGATGCAAAGTTAAATGTATTTTTGCAAAACCGCAATTATAAAAATTCCGTCTTTGAATAGTATTATTTAATTGAAAATATAAGTTAAATTTTTTAGCTTTCTACATCTGCTATTCCGCCATTTTCTACTTTTACTACTCTTGCAGGATAATTGCGTAATATAGTATAATCGTGTGTAGCCATAAGCACTGCTGTATTAAACTCTTTGTTGATGTCTAAAAGTAGCTGCATAATTATATCGGTAGTTTCGGGGTCTAAGTTACCTGTAGGTTCGTCGGCTAAGATAAGTTGTGGATTATTGAGTAATGCACGAGCTATATCTACACGTTGTTGTTCGCCACCGCTGAGTTCGTAAGTCATTTTGTAGCCTTTGGAATGTAAGCCTACTTTGTCCAATACGTTTTCTATTTTCTCCTTAATAAGTCTTTTGTTTGTCCAGCCGGTAGCTCTAAGTACAAACTCCAAATTGTCATTTACATTTCTATCGGTTAATAATTGGAAATCCTGAAATACAATACCCAATTTTCTTCTCAAAACAGGTACTGTTTTCCAATTTAAAGATTTTATTTCTATATCGGCTATTTGTCCATCGCCCGATTTTAAAGGTAGGTCGCCATAAAGCGTTTTGAGTAAGCTCGATTTACCGGAGCCTGTTTTGCCAATAAGATACACAAACTCGCCATTAGCGATTTTAAGATTTATATTTTCTAAAATGGGTACTTTGCCTTGATATATAGTGGCGTTATGAATTGCAACGATATTGTTGTGTGCCATTTTTAATTTTTGTTTTGCTGCTTTAAGAAACTAAGACTGCATTCCTGCATTTTGCGAAGTAACAATATTAATGTTAGATTGTTCTTTAATTTTTCCATATCCGCCTAATACATTACGGATATTGTGAAAACCTTCTTTTTTAAGAATAGAACAAGCTATTACACTTCTATAGCCACCGGCGCAATGTACATAAACGTTCTTTTCATCTTCTACACCCGATAAATGAAGCGGATTAGTCATTTCACTGAGTGGAATGTTTTGTGCATTTTGTATATGTCCTCCGTCGAATTCTGTAACTTTTCGTACATCTAATACTTGTAATAGTGTGTCGAAAGGTATATCCATAGCTAATTCTTCGGCAGTAACATCAATAATCATATCTATTTTTTTACCTGCATTTTGCCACGCTTCGTAACCGCCTTGCAGATAACCAGAAACATTGTCAATACCTACTCTTGCTAAACGAATAACCGATTCGTGTTCTTTGCCATTTTCAGTAACTAAAACTATTTCTTTATCGAAAGGTAAAATACTGCCTGCCCATTCTGCAAATCTGCCATCTAAGCCAATACTGATAGATTGTGGTACAAAACCTAAAGTAAAATCTAAGGAATTACGGGTATCTAAAATAATGGCATCTTCTTTTATTTTCGCTTCAAAATCTTCTATGCTTAGTGGTGTTAATGCTTTGGTTTTTACTTCTTCCAAGCTGTCGTAACCTTTTGCGTTGATAGAGGCATTAATCGGGAAATAAGCAGGAGGTACGGCTAAGCCTTCTGTTACAGTTTCTATAAACTCTTGTCTGCTTTGGTCTTGTAATGCGTAATTGGATTGTAATTGTGTTTCGAGAGTACTGAAAGTTTCTTTGCCTAAATTTTTACCACAAGCAGAACCGGGACCGTGTGCCGGATATACAGTAATATGTGGCGGTAAGGTTTTTATTTTAGCATTTAAAGAATCGTATAGCATACCTGCTAACTCTTCTTTAGATAGATTGCCACTGAATAAATCGGGACGACCTACATCGCCTATAAATAATGTATCTCCTGTAAAAATGCAATGCTCTTTGTTATCGGTATCGAAAAGTAAATAACAAGTGCTTTCTAATGTATGCCCCGGAGTGTGTATGGCTTTAATTTTAAGATTTCCGATATTAAATATCTCTCCATCTTGTGCCGGATAGAAGTCAAATTTGGCTTTAGCTGCTGCACCATACACAATTTTAGCTCCTGTAGCTTTGGCTAAATCTAAATGCCCGCTTACAAAATCTGCGTGAAAATGCGTTTCGAAAATATATTTAATAGTAGCATTATGCTCTTTGGCTAATTGCAAATATTCTTCAATATCTCTCAGCGGGTCTATAACTGCGGCTTCGCCATTATCTGCAATAAAATACGCTGCTTCACTAAGGCAGTTGGTATATAATTGTTTTACTATCATTTTTTGAAAATTATTTCTTAGAACTTTTTACAAAATTAAGGAAAATAATAGGGAAAATAAGTGATTGAATTATTAAAGAACAGCAACGTAAACGAGAAGGAATTAATGGACTAAAATATTGTTGTTAGGTAAGGTCGAAAAATTGATGTTAGTAAGGTAAAAATGTGGTTGTTGCACTAATGGGTTGAATAAAGCAAATAATAAAGTTGATATTACAAACATTTTAAGTTGCTATATGGATGTTTATGTTTAAGTCTCTATTTTTATAGGCAAATTTACCACTCGCATTTGAGGTTTAAAATGTTTGGTTTTTTTACACAGTTTATGTTATGCCTAGTGCCTTTTTAAGTCTGTTCATTTCGTTTCATTTTTTTGTGTCGTGGTGGGTTGGCGGTTCTTTTGTAATTTTTGGTTTGTGCGGTTGGCTTGTGAAAATTGCTAATGTGCCACCAAAAGCGTTGGCAAATTCTTTCCGTTACTTCAATAGTTTCCGTTTCTCAACGTCTTGTAAAATGCTCATTTGTTGGATTGCTATTTTATTTAGTTTTATCAATCGTTCTTTTTGCGGAATTTTCTCATTGATGAAAACAGCGTTTAGGTTTTCCATATTCGATAAGCAAATCAGTTCGTTGATTGTTGCATAATCACGGATATTACCTTTCAAGTCGAGATTTGCTTCTCTCCATTGTTTTGCAGTTATTCCAAATAAAGCAACATTCAATACATCAGCTTCATTGGCATAAATGATTGAAGTTTGTGCAGACGAAAGTTCTTGCGGAATTAAGTTGTGTTTTATCGCATCTGTATGAATATGATAATTGAGTTTTGCTAATTCTCTTTTAGCTGTCCAACCTAATTGCTTTTGTTCTTCTTCTTTTAGTCGTTGAAATTCGGTTATCAAATACAGTTTGAACGGAACACTTATAGCTGAACCAAATTCAAAAGCAATATCTTTATGTGCATACGTTCCGCCATATTTTCCTTTTCTTACAATTATTCCAATGGCATTTGTTTTATCAATCCATTCCGAAACGCTCAAAACAAAACTTGGCAAACCTGCCTGCATTTTAAAGTGGTCAAATTCCACCACTTTAAAATTTGGATTGTTGATTTGTTCCCAAGTTCCTAAAAACTCAAGTGTATAACGGGTTCTTATCCAGTTTTTGATAATATCGGCAGCTCGGCTTTCGCTTTCTTTGGCATTTGCCATATCTGTAAGCGAAATATAATCCCGCTCCTCAACCGATATAATCGTTATTTCCGTATCTTTTACATTGATTTTTGCCATAGTGCAAAGTTGCGAAAATTATACTGATTAATTGATGTTAGGGTTCAAAAGTAATCGGCTTTAACTCTAATTTGTTTTCGGTTTCATAAATATTGATATTAAAAGTCCTATGCCTACAACGACATCAACAATATTCCAAAGTTCTCTGCCTAATGCAATTTTAAAAAACGGTTGAAATAGCAAAGCAAGTCCACCGTAAATTATCATTTCAGTTTTTCTGTCTTTTTTGTTTGCTTGATAGGCAAGAATTGCAAAGCCAATAAGTCCTGCAAATCTTACAAGTTGATAATATCCATAAGGCATATCAGCCAAACAGATAAAAAATAAAACAGCGAGAACTATTTTTATAATTTTATCCATTGTTAATATCTTGTCCTACTGATGTAAAAGGTTGAGCCATAACTTCCGCTTAAACTTTCAGTACCTGCATAGTTTGCACCACAAGCAGAAGCGGCAATTTTGTAAGTTCCGCTTGATAGATAAACCGTCCTTGTTCCACCTGATGGAATTTCTATCATTTTTGCTTCAACTCCACTATAACGAACTGTCAGATTACAGCCTGTATTATTGGTAATTTCTACTGATGAATTTGAAGAAGAGCTTGTACTGTAGTTATCGAAAGAAGGTATCCGTCCTGTTTCTCTGTCGCCTAATATTTCATCAACTTCTAAGCGTATAATCTTTTCATTAATAGAACTTTTGTTCGGGTGGTCAGGATACTCATCTAAAAATCTTCTCCAAGCATACGATGAATTACTGCTTACAGCGTCATCGTAAGCTTTTTGCATATTTAGTTTTTTGAGTTCACTTTTTCTTGAAATAGCATTTTTGATATATTTTCCTTTTGGATATTTCTCTATGTAATCCTCTGTATTACTAATTTCTTCCGAATTAAATGCGTTTTGCCAAAGTTCTTCTTCGTCAATATTGGCAAGATAATTTTTAGCTTCAATAGATTGAGGCATATCGGGGTGTTTTTGTAAAAGCGTTTGAAATTTCTGTCTTGCCTGTGAAAAGTCTTTTGCTTGATAAAACTTTTTTCCGTCTGAAAGTAAATTAGGTGCTCCAAATTTTATCTCTTCTAGTTCATTTTTTAAATTTTGATTTTCAATAGAAAGTGCATTTTTCTCATCAATAATTCTTTGATGTTCACTTTCTGAAACACAAGAACTCAAAGCTAATGTTACTGCCCAAAAAATAAATATTCTTTTCATAATTAACGATAATAAGGGATTTCAATATTTGGTAAAAATATTCTTAAAAGCATTTCAAAAACAGGCATTAGGCAATAAATAAAACCGATAAAGACGATGCCTTTCATCAGAAAATAAGTGTAATGATTGTTTTCTATTTCGTTTACATCTGTCCTTTTTCCTGCAATGAGTAGAGAAAATGCTTGAGTGATAAAATACCAAAGTATTAACCAAACATTGGTTAAGCCGATGAACAGAACACTTGTCTTTGCTATTTCTGCTAAATGATTAGCCGAATTGGTTTTGTAAACCGTATCAATATACTCACTCATTACAGATATAGATTTCAAATTGAGCAATGAAAAAGCGATGACCCAAGTCAAAAACAGAATACCATAAGCAAGATTTATTTTTCCCTCGTTTTCCGATTTTGATTTTGCCTTTCGTAGGAAAAGTTGTGTAACGGTCAAGGATATTGCCATTGCAATAATTCCGATTACGGTAAGCGTGATTATTTTTGTTGTATCCATTTTATTTTGATTTTAATGATATTCTCCAATAATTTAAGTTTGAAATTTCTTTTGGTAAAACACCTGCTTTGATATTGGGTGCTGTCGTTTCCCAAAGTACATAGCGTTGATTTTGATATTGATAAGCAATGCCACTTATCGGTAAATTTATCCCGATTATGGAATGAGCATAATATTCACTGCTGAATAAAGCAACATCGTAGCCATAATGTGCGAGCATTGTATATAAAAGCAATGTTCTTGTATCGCAATCGCCATTTAAGTTTGACATAAATTCGACAGGCGAATTGATACCGAATTTTTCAAAACCATCGCAACGAGCATCGGCTGACGAGAGGTATTCTTTGATAAATTCATCATCATACAAATTTGGGTCGCAATCTTCGGGAACAATAACCGTGTATGGAATGTCCTGCACAAAGGAAACGATTAGCTCCGCAAATTTCACATTTGACAGTTGTTCTTTTTGCCTGATACTATCAAACAACTGATACACTCCGTTTAAATTGTCTTTGTCATTTTCCTTTAAGCGGTAAATCATTTCATCGTAAGCTCGTGATGAATTTGAATTTAAAACCAAGTTGTTTTTGAAATATTTGGCATTGTCGAAATCACTTTTTATCGTCCAAATTATTCCTTCATATTGATTTCCCTCATAATCCTGCCAAACTCTGAAATGCTTAATTATCGTGTCATTTACGGTTTTGTTGTCAAGCGTGTCAATGATTGGTTCTGTGTGTGTTTTTCGTTCTTCGGGTTTTTCTGTTACAACTGGTTTTGGAATATAAGTTCGTGTTGTGGCAGTATTGAAAAAATGAAATAAACTTGCCACAAATCCTAACAAAAGTAAAATACCGATTATACGGAACAACCAACTGAAAAATCTCGTTGGAATTAGGTTTAGTAAAAGTAGAATAAGAAAAAACGGCAAGATAACTGCCATTTGGGGCAACATCATCAATAGAAAAGCAATACCGATAATTCCTGCCAATAAACCGATTACAGAAGAAAAACATCCTTCAGTATTTGTGGTAGTTGAAGGTTTACTGTATTTCCATCCTTCCCAATATGTATCCTTATAATTAGATAAAAACTTCTCTGTATTTATGTAATTGCCTTTATATTTTACGTTTCCTGTCGGTACATTGGTCTTATAAAGTATAAGTTCTTCAACCCCTGGAATGTGAGTGGTTTCGTGAATTGTACCAATATATTCAGGTTCAAAATAAACTTCTTTGGTAAAATCAAGAATATAACCTGTAACAACGGCATCGATAGTTCCGAAAACTTCGTTTCCTTCGTCTTGATGTAGTTTTCGATTGAATTTTATTGAACCTAATTCAAAAATAGGCTCAAGTAAATTGACTTCGTATTCTTTTCCGTCTTTTTTTAAAACTGTGTGTAATAATTTAGGTAGTTTTTCTCTTGGGAGGTTGTAATCCTCTTTTATTTCAAATGGTAAATTTGAATATTCAGCATTATTTAGCGTTACTTCATAAATATTGAAATCAAAGAATTTGGAATATGAAAATTGGTTTGAATAATCCTCGTCTATTTCACCCCAATATTTTCCGTTTAGTGTGGCTTTAATATAGGTTCGTCTTGGTATTTCGGCTCACATTATTTTTCTGGGGATTAAGCAAAAAGTTTTTCTAATCTGAAGAGG
>CAYUXT010000042.1:0-24810 GCA_964448955.1 uncultured Taibaiella sp.
CCCTTATCGTTCACAAGTCAGAAGAGGAAGCATTTTATAAATGCAAAGAGTAACGTTGGAGCGGTTGGCGATGTACCACTTCAACGGACAAAATTTCTACACGCACTATCCTGTGGCATATTGCCAACCGCTTGTTATAGGATAGTTTTATTTTTTGTGCGGTGGCATTAAACAACTTAAAAATGACAACAGATAATTACATTCAAGAAAACAAAACAACCACTTTCAAAAAAGGCGATAAAGTGAAAATGTTCAACTGCTATGAAGCAACATTTGAGAAAAACAAAGGTAAGGTTTGGACTTGTCAAACTGATAGTTACTTAGATAGAGGAAAGCAAGAAGTTGTTTTTCTTGAAGGATTTAGTGGCTGTTTTTCTGCTCAATATCTTAGGAGCGTTGGGGAAAAATAAAATTTCCTATAACGGTTTGGATAAACGCAGTTGCGGCTTAAAAGGCAGAACTTATGATTACTGAAAAACAATATAAAAAAGCACTGGCAATCGTTGAAGAATACAGAAAGCAATTGAGTTTATCTGTTGTTAGAGAGCGTTTTTCTCTTGATGATTTGGAACTCACTCAAGGTTCTATTGGTGTGCCAAGTTGCACCATAAATAACTTTAGCGAAGAAGATTGCCATAGGCTATACAGCTTAATCAGTGAAAAAATAAGTCGTGTGGAATGGTGCAACGTTGATGATGCTGGATATTTGACAATATCATTTTACAGAACGACAATATTAACTGATGAAATGATTGAAGTTACGTTGGATTGTTTAAATGCTCTCTAACATACAATATATATTACAACTCAAATTTAACCTTTAAAAACAAGCACTTGCGTTATGAATATTCCAAAGTATTTAGAGATGTTTAGGAACGAAATTAAAAGGAAAGGATACCGACAAAATAGTATTGATAATTATGTTAGCTGTGTAGATGTGTTCTTGCGCTATTTTGAAAAAATGGCAACCGAGCCTGTTAAAATAAATGAGCTTGATTTCCAAAATACAATCTCCGATTAATTTAATTGAACTATGACAAAATTCCTAATAGCATCTACCGTTAATAGATATATTGGCAGTGTAGTAATAATCTATATGCACGATACACTCGTGCGTATAGACACACAAGACTGTGAGATGAAGTCCAAGTACCGCCAATGGTTCTACCGAAATGTACCTTTAGCTATACATGACCTTATACCTTGGTTCGAAACCACCTCTAACCTTACACTTATACAAGAAGACTACGAAGTAAGCCTCGACGACTTTAACCGGGAGTACCCATACAAACGCAATACCCACCTGCTCCCCGATATATGGAAAAAGATGCCCAAAGCAGACCAAATAAAAGCAGTACAGGCAGCCAAAGCATACCGCCAATACTGCCAAAGAAACGACAACTGGTACAAACCCAAAATTGCAGCAGCCTGGCTAAAGGCAAAAGAATTTTTAAACGATTGGAAAAAAATGTAGCTCTCAACTGTAAATTCTCAACTCTCAACTGTATAATATGCACAACTTTATTACAAAGCCACAAATACAAGCCATTAATGTATGCTTGACAAAAATTGGCAACCAGCGTGGCGAAAAATACTCGGCAGGCGAAAAGGCAGAGCTTATGCTCCGGTACTCCAAAGGCAGAACCGACACCACTACCGGGCTGTACATTACCGAAGCACGGCAGCTCTTGACTGACCTTAATAAATTACTCAATAACAATACGCCTCCTCCGGGTGAGAAAATGCGCAAAAATATCATTGCTATGGCGCACGAAATGAAATGGCAATTACCCAATGGTAAAATTGATATGCAGCGTGTAAATGGGTGGTGTGCAAAATTTGGTTATCTGCACAAAAAACTAAACGAATACACAGCCGATGAACTGCCGCAACTTGTAACCCAGTTTAAAAATGTATATAAATCTTATTTAAAAGGAGTTTAAAAATGTCGTACAATCAATCTAACTTATTAGACAGGATAGAAAAGATGCAGGAGGTATGGTCTCATTATGCTGCCGACGAGCGCAGTAACGAGTGGATTTATACTAATCACATAAAAGAGCCGTTCAATATAAGCATTAAGACGATGTACAACTGGCTTAATGTAAATGTACCCGTAAAACGCAGAGAATTAGAGGAAGGACAAAACACCATACCGCCAAACCAAATGACACTGTTTGGCGACGAATGATTAATTATTATCTTGTGCAATTATTTGATTTAAAAAAATGTTTTAAAAATGAAAAAAGTATTCAAATGGATAGGTATTATTTTCCTATCGTTCATCGTAATTGGCATTATAGGAACTTGCTTTTCTGATAGTGATAATAAAGTAAATTTGGATGAGGGGAAGGAGGACGCATTACAATCCAACAAAACAGGAAATTATTATGAAAAATTATTGGAATACCCTGATAGTCTTGTGGGTAAAATTAATGGATTTATTTCTTTTTTGGAAGACACGGAGAAATCAATACCTAATATTAAAGACGCAAAAGAATTAGCCCTAACAATCGGTCTTTTACAGCCGTCAAAAGCACTTGTCAAGGCAGCGGAAAAGTCAGAAGATGTATCTGTAAAAAAAGCCCTAAATAAATATAGGGAAGCATCATCAAAGGCTCAAGTAAAGAACTTTCCCAAAATAAGAGAAAAGCAAAAGGAAATCTTAAGAAATATAATGTGGGAACACGATATTGAAGTATCAATTTCAGGGAAGAAAAAAGAAATTCTCACATTTACTGGCGTTATGTTTGCGAAAAATAAAAACATTAAGGAATTTCATCAAAACATTGCTGAATCTGTGCGCCTGTCAAGGGTTAAAGAGGTACACTACAAATGGACTAAATATGATGATGAGCATTCCTATTATGAGATTAAAAGCCCTCCCGATTCCGAATTGCTTTTAGATTAATTTTTTTGCTAAAATAAAAAACAGTTATATATTTGCCCTGACTTTCGATTTTACTAATCAGGGCAAATCCAGATTAAATTTTAATTTTCATAACGGCAATCCCCCGTTATATGGTGGTACAGGAGGAAACAACTGTACTGGTTCTGCGCCCAGCGTAAAATCGAAAGTCACACCTAAGTATCGGGGGATTGCTGTCTAATTTTTTGAATTATGACTTTCACAAAAAAGCCAGACAACAGACCAGCTAAGTCTATAAAGGAGCAAACAATGACCAGTCTGCATATTGCCGAAATATCTGGAATGGGACACAATAATGTAATGCGGGCAATCCGTAATATGGAAAAGGCGTGGACTAAAGTCACTGAGCGCAATTTTGCGCTCAGTGAATATAAAGATGCATCGGGAAAAAGAAATCCTATGTACAAACTTACTTTTGACGAGTGTATGTACATTGGCAGCAAGTTTAATGATGAAGCTCGTGCAACATTAGTCGTAGAGTGGGACGAACTACGAAATGGCGAAAAGCCAATCGAAAAATACATTCCTCAAACTGCTACTTATGCAGAAGGCGAAGTATTTGTATCTCCATTGGGTAGAAAAACCACGCACAACGTATTTGAAAATGGGTGTGTCTATTCTAAATTTAATCCTATTATGAACTTTATTAATTACGAAGGAGCATCCGGTTTGAGTTTTCAGCCCAAAGCAGGCTTAGATAATATGATTAAGCGATTTGTTGGAAAAAGTGAAGCGTGGTTTATAAATGCGGAAGGATTTACCAATATATTGAAAACATTAACACGAATGCCTTCTATAGAAAGAATAGATATTGTTTATAGAGATTGTTTCAGAATAGAAATGCCCAAATCCGATGGGGATTACTATACTTATAAGTTTACAGATTCCGAAATGCTACTTATCTATGAGATGGTAAATAAGTCGCCTATAAATAAATCTAAAGTTATTGATTTACTGTCTAAAGGCAAAGGAGGTGCATTATGAGTATAGGGTTTAACTATGCGGGTAAGCACCTGCCGGAAGTAATAGATAAAAATGAGGACGAAGTAATACCATTGGTAGATGATATAGAGCCGGAGCAAAGAGCAGCCCTTGTTGCTAATCTACTAAAGCAAGAAGGTATGGTTAAGGCTATAACGATACTCAACGAGTATTTTAGTAGTAGTTATTTGCCTCTTATGCGAGGTGGTGAGCGCGATATAATGTACATTGCCAAGCTCCGCAAAATAAAAGAGCGGTATTTTGAGCCGATATAAATAAAAAGGGTGGCGAGATTGCCACCCTTTTTCTATTTCAGTTTTTTTACCAATCCTCCCAACATTTCTAATTCGTTGTCTTCCGTATCTATATATTTACAATCCTGTACGGCGGCATCGTCGAAGAATGTGCAGGCGTAGCCCAGTATCTCATATACTATTACCCCGGTATCCACTTCGGTATCTGTACTACGGCTGAGGCGGCTTGTTTGCCCGGAGCTAAAGCCGTCCAACACCTTGCGTATTTCCGTTATTAAGTCCTGGTACTTCAGTGCCTGCTCGTGGTTGGTGTATTGGCTGCCTGTTTCGCCGGGGTAGTCGGTAACTATATGGAACGATAAGTTAAGTGTACCCTGCCACACGTCAGTTTGCTCCGTCCAGTTGGTTTGCCTGCCGATAAATACAGCAGGCAGCTCGAAATACTCGAACGCCTCCGGTTCTAAAGGCTGCCCTCTATATCTGTCTATGGTGGCAATGGGCTTTAACCCGGCTGCCTTAAAATCCCCTTCAGCATTTTTAAATGCGTTGTAGATATTTAAAAAAAGTTGTTTCATATAATTATTACGATTTTAAGGCTTTCATAAATTGAGCGGTTACCTCTCGCTCTATGGCTTTGAGTAGGTACGGACTTTCGCCCATAAACTGTCTGCGTGGTATGTTTTGCCGTATGGTACGCTTATGCGCTTTTACGGTGCTGCTCCCCACCACCTCTCTTTTGCTCTTTTTACCTGTTTTGGTTCTTGCGGGTCTTGTGCGCTTGCGGGTATGCTGTTTTACGTTTTGTTGTACAGTACCTCTAAAGCCCTCGTTGTGGGCTTTAGCGTAAGGCTCGTTGGTAGCTATGATAATATGCTCCTGTGTTGCGGTTTCTAATCTTATGCTTCTCTGCAATCTTCTTGTATCTACAAGCAAAGCCCTTCCGCTATTCCTCTTAACCTTTCCCCACTTTGTCGGGTTCTTACGACGCTTCCACGGTTCGGCATAATAGCCAATCCAGTTTTGTGCTTTAAACCTGTCGTGTATAAAATTAAGAGCCACCACACCACAACGTTTGGGTAATTCTGCGGCTACTCTATCAAGAGCGTCTATTTTGTTGTTGAAATCTTTGTTTTCCATTAGTAGCTGAGTTCCATACTTCTGATTAATTTTTGCATATTTTCTCCAAGCCATCGCATCAGCTCGTCTTTGTCCATATTCTTGATGGTGGTGTTTTGGGTTAGCACATCGCCTTTAATGTAACTGTCAAAATGGATAGATACATTTCGTACCTGTTGGCTTTGCCCGGCAACGGCTGCTACTCCCTGCGATGGCGATAATCCTCCACCCGGCGGTAAAGGCTGTGTTTCTCCGCCTCCTCCCGGTTCTTCAGGTTGTAATGGGTTATCGGTTTCTGTACTTGTGGCTTTCTTTTTATTCCAAGTCCAAGTATCTTTTAATCCGGTTAGGTAATCGTTTTTGAGTTTTTGCTGCTGATTTATCATATCGGTTTTATATGCTTCCCTTTCCGACTTTAGCCTGTCAATCTCTTTGCTTGCTCCAGTTGTTATGTCGGCAAACAGGGCTTCTTTTGCAGCCGTAAACTCAAACTTTTTTACCAATTCCCACGCTCTGCCAATATTGCCAAATATCCCAATAACATACTCGCCAAAATTTTGAGCATAAAGCTTACCCATTTGGAATCCGTATTTTATTGTATCAAAAACATAAGTCCACTGGAGCTTAATGTCATTTACTGAGTAAATAATGGTTTTAACTATGGTCATAAACAGGCTAAAAGATATTTTCCACTGTACCATCCACAAATTGAATAAAAAGCCCAATGCGGATTTTACTACACTGTAAATAACCTTAAACTCTGCCTTGTACTGCATTAGCCATTCTATACCTTTTGCAATAGTTTCGTGAAACCATAGCTTACCCTTTAATTGTAATATTTCAAGTTTTTGACTAATTTCATTGAGAGCAGGGGCATATTCCTGCTGCTTCAGAGCGATGGCTTCTTCTAACCGTAACCGCTCCGCCTGATGGGCAGCCAAACCGCCCATTTTTTTAATTTGTTCGTCAAGCGAGGTATTTATTTGAGTGATGTTGTATAATGCCCTTTCGCCAAGGTCTTCTCCGGGACCGCCGAATAGGTCTGCAATAGCTGTTTGCCGTGCGGTAACGCTTGCCCGCTGCATAGCATTAGTTACGTCTCCCATAACTTGAAATGTGCTTTTTGCGCCTGAGTTTAAGTCGTTTAATAAACTGTTGACATTTAAACCTAATCCCTTCAATGCGTCTTTAGCCGCAGGTGTCATTTCCTTAATCCTTAGCCCAAACTCTTTTATTGCGTCAACACCTTTGTCGCTAAAAATACCCTGTGATACCTGTGCCGAAATAATGGAGATTGATTGTTCTGCGGATAGCCCTGCCTGCCTAAGCTGAGATGCGTATTCCCGGACATTGTCTATATCCATAAGCCCATTGGTTACGATAAGCCCTTTTTGAAGTAATGTAAGTGATTTTTCGGCGGTAAGTCCTTGCTCTTTAAATTCTTTAAAAAAAGCATTTGCGGCAACTGTAATTTCCTTAAAATCTTTCTCAAACACTTTTGATGTCGCCATTGTTCGTGCCGTCAATTTTTTGAGTTCCTCTCCGGTTGCGCTAAATGTTGCCCTAATGTTTTGCTGATGCCCTGCAATTTCTTTTGACTGCTCAAACAAATATTTACTAAGTTTTATTGCACCAATTACAACTGCAGCAATAGCCGCCGCAATCAACGTATATGGGTTAGCTAATGTGGCAAGCGTTCCACTTAGTCCGGGTATTCGTTCAGACATTGTATTAAATGCTTCGTTGCTGCCACTTGCCAAACCCTGCATTTTGCTTTTTACGCTATCCACGGCATTACTTACCATGTCCCTCGTCTGCTTTAGCTTTTGCCTAAATTGGTTTGTTTGAAGGGTTGGAAGTTTAATTTCTTCTAATTTTTGCTTCATCTGCCCTGTAGCTTGGTTTACGGTCTTTTTCGCTGCGCCAAGTGCATTGCGCAGCTTGTTAATGGGTAGCTCTAAAAGCAGTTGTAATTTGGACGTTGCCATAATAATTTTTTGTATTATTAATTATTTGTTTATCTTTGCGGTGCGGAGGTACATTATACTTAATGTGCCACGGCACTTAGAGAAGAGCCTTTATGGTTCTTTTTCTTTTTATAAAATAGTAACAACCTCGTTGTCGCTGTTAATCCAAATCACTTCTTCAACTTTAACATCCGGATTTTTATTCATGTAGTCTTCTATGTAATTTTTTAAGTTCCGTTTTGTCAGTTCTTCCGTTTTAATTACAAGTCGTGAGCATTTTCCAAATGCTTCCTCTATCCTGTCCGCAATAGTGTTCCTCGTGGCTTTTTTAAATTCAAAAAGTACACCGTCCACCATTGCATCCACATTTTTAGATGTTTTAGCCACCTCTTTAGGAAGTGCCATTTCTCTTAACTTTTTTTGCGCACTTGAGTGTGGATTAATGTCGGGTAAGTAAATTACTTTTCTGCCATTGTCTGCAAGCGACTGTGCCATTTCCAACTCGTGAGCCGCTGCTCTGCTCATAGTGCTGTTATATACATAGCCCCCGTTTTCGCTATTGTAAATTTTAGTATAGTTGTAGGGGTTTCCTTTTTTGGCGATTACCTTTATGTCTTCCGGCAGATTTTTAAAATATGGATGTTCCGGAGGGAATGCCATACCACCTTTAGCAAAGTTCTTTTTAAATAGTGGTGGCGTGTCGTCTGGCTCCGCTATCTTATCCGCAGGAGTTATGGCTCTGCCTCCGGTTGCCTGCCTTATGGTACAGCGGCAGTTCCACGCCAATGGCGGCGTGTTCCTGTCCCAAAAGTCATCGTCCATAGGTTTTACCACTCCGTCTAATGCTGCATGGCTCGGTCTTACTCTTTTATCTCCTGCAGTATCATACATAAGATTTGGGTAAATGTCTTTCATTGCCTCAAACTCCGTCCACCGTGCCGCCACCTGTGCGCTGCCAATAGCTGTATTGTACTCCGCCTGTAAGTGCCTTATAGCCATTTCATTATTGATACGCCCTGCTATTTCTTTAAACTCGTTATAAGGTATAATGTTCCCATCTTTATCATACAGTGCTGCGGTAAGTGCTTTTAGCTGCTCATGTGTTTTGGCATGACTAAACTCATAAACATTACTCTGCAGGTGCTGTATCATTTTCCTGTCGGGGCTTTCCCATTCCACTTCAAAGGCACTTTTGCCGTAGCCTTCGTTTACCGCCTCTCCGTAAGTTGAGGCGTATTCGTCGGCAAGCTTGGTTTGCATTTTATCGGGCTGCTCTTTGTGTGTCAGCCCTATGGCTTTGCCGAGTAATTTTTCCAAGTCTATGCTCATCTTAAAACCGGAGGCTGTTTGCTCCACTCCTCCGCAATGAGGGCATACAGATGAGTAAATCTCATCGTGCAAACGCTTGGTAATAGCCCCACTCGTGGGGCTTAGCCGAAAAAACCCTTGTACAGTGCATTTTGTCCTGCAGTGGCAAATATTCCGGGTTGGGGGTTATCCCTGCCGTCAATAGGAACATTGAAGGTTTCGGACAGCCACGTTTCGGGAATATTATATCCTTTTTCAATTAATCCGGATACGATTTCCCAATGCTCTTTAAGGTCTAAGTCTTCGGAGCGGTCAAAAATAAATCTGTCTTCTGCACTAAGGTTGTAGCCTGCATTTATTAATATAGGGAACAACTGGTCGTTTACCATAAACTCTACCTTGCGCCTATCCTTTTCGGATAGTATATAGTTAAGGTTTCGCTCGTGTACCTCAGCCTGTGAACGGCTGCTGCCGTCTGCACTTACCATTGTGCCGCCCAAGAACCGTTTGTCAATTTGTGCATCGGAGTACTCCATTTGTTTTAAAAATACGTTGTAGGGGTCGCCCTGTTTGGCTTCGTTCTTAATATCCAATGTAGTGCCTTCGGGTAGTACGGCTCTTGCCGCCTGTCCGAGTTTTTCAAGCATGGCATCAATACGTGCAATGTCTTCAGGGTTTCCCTTATTGGTAGTGGCGGTCATTAACGGCAACCCGAATTTGTCCGAAAATTCAGCCCACGCCTGCCGGGCATTTCTTTTCCAAATCAAGTCCGGTACTACATCGTTCATAATACCCCATTTGTATTGATTCTGCACGTATATAATACCGCCTTTTACGGCGGGGTCGTCTATGCTTATGCCCTCTGTCCCGTTGCTTTCGAGCAATATCATTCTTTTTTGCGGCACAAAGTTCCGGCGTGGGATGAGTGAGTATAAACCATTTACGGCATCGGTTATCTGAATGACGGAGTAACCATAAAATATATGGTCTAATGCATCGCCAATAAGGTTAAAGAACCACTCTTTTTCCAATTGTTCCGTTTTGTCTCCGTCTTCCTCTTTGGTTTTTTTGCTGACAATTAAAAACTTGTTGGCTTCGGTAACGCCTTTGCGCAGTTCAATGGCACTTCCTTCGTTGGCATCGGGTCGCAGATATTCGTATAAATCCTGTATTGCTGCCCAACGTGGTTCTGTGGGGTCATCTGCCGCCTCGATAGCAAGTCGCCAGTCTTTTATGTTTTGCCTTGTGCGGTTTGTAAATTCGCCTGCTATTTTGGTAATAATGGCTATATCCTTTTTGGATAGCTGCCCACGGTATTTGTTGTATTGCCTCCCTATCCGGGCGTTGTGTACATTCATTTTAAAAATCTTTTAAAGCGTGTTTAAATTACCATCTCTGGTCTTCGGGTGGTCGGGAACTGATTATTATATCTCCGCTGTTACCTTCATCGGGCAATAGTGGCAAATTGGCGGTTATTTCTCCACGCCCTGCTTCTCTTAACCAATCAAGAGCATCCTGGTATCGGTTAGCCCGGTGTTCCGGTATATCTCTGTTGCCCGTTTGGGCATATAGATGATACAGGGCTATATCTATCGTAATTGTTACGATAAAAGGGTCTCTTGTGTCCGTATCCTCTCCGGGTGCTTGGAAAATAGCATTGCAGTCATATCGTGCGCTGAGCCAGTTTTTTATTTGGCTTATAGCAGTGTCCTCGGCTCTTTGGAGCTGATAAGGATTATCAACTAACAGTTTTTGTATCTCCGGTTTAATCTGCATTTTGTAGTCCGGAGTTTTTAAAAATCTTGACATATCAGTATTTATTTGTACCTGCACTTTGTCGCAGGGTAATTTTAGGCTCAAATTTTTCTATGAAGGCGGCTCTGTTTAGTTCGTCAAATCCTCCATGTCCGGCATCGGGTCCATCAACGGCAGTACCGCACCCTTTCTCAAATGCTAAATATTGGTCTATGAGTTCGATTTGGTCTCTATGGTCTTTTTCGTCTATGTTGAAAAAGCACCACATTCGTTCAAAAAAACCTTCGGTACTTTCAATCCTGTCGAACTTATTAGCCTTGCCTCGCTTGTCTGCAATAACAGGTATATGATATCCACGCTTGTCGCCTTCATTGTCAAATTCATGAACAAATTCGTCCATTGCAAAAAGCCCTTCTATTTTAATTTTGATATTATACTTCTTCAACTTTCTGCGCTCCCATAAATCATACAGCCACTCTGCAGCATTTTTTCTGCTTGCCTGCCTCAGGTATGTGTGTATGAAGTGAAACTCCCTTTTGATTTTGCCCATCATTAATAAGCCTTTGTAGTCTCCGGTGTCTTTGTACGATAAGTCGCCGTATATAACTAACGCATCATATTTTTGGAGTGGCATCATTTTTTTATGCTGTATGTACTCCGGCTTAAATATCTTGCCCTCCTGCACGTGTATGTGCATGTATTCCCTCAAAAAACTTCGTGGACGTTTTGAATACTTTTTGCGCCAATATTCGGCAGATGTTTTAGCCGCCCATGTCGGCTCAAAATCTATAAGGTCTTTAACCGCCGCAACTGTCAAAACATCATATTGCGACTCATCTCCTGCTTCTTTGTCGGCTTTGAGGTAAGCAAGGAACTCCTGCTTTATCCGGTTGGTAATGCTGTTTTTGTGGAAGTTGTTATTTGCCAACACAAATCTTTCCCGGCTTTCGTCGGAGGCATCAAAACATCCCATAACCTCCTCTAAAATATAGTCCACCGCCTCCCTCATCATTCTGTCGTTATTGACGTGTTTGCGAGTATCCACGTCGTCCACGTCTATGTAATCAGGTCTTTGCGCACCTTCCCGGAGACCTCTTGGAGACTGACCGAACCCTAAAGCCTTAAAGCGAACTCCGTCGCTGGTATAAAAATTACCGTCTGCCCAATCTCCCTGTTTGAATTTTAATCCATAATCATTTAAGAACCTTTGGTTATACATTAATTCAGCCTGTATGTCTCCCAATAGCTGTTTTGCCTTTGTTTCCGTTTCGCCAATCAAGAGCATAAATTTCATTTCGCCGATAATCATCAGGTATAGCGGAATGCCCATGCCCACATGAACCGATTTTGCGGCACTCCGGTACATTTCTGCAAGTAGTTTTATTTTCCTGCGCTTAATGATTTTGTTTGCCAGTGTTTTGTGGAAAGGCGCACAAGGCACTTTTGCATAATGTGGAAAATAGTACTCAAACCACGAGATATAATCCTTTTCTAATTTTTTGATTCTCGTTGCTTTTGCAGATGCGCTTTCTCCCAATGCAACAAGTGTTGCTTTGTGTACATATTGGCAATGTTTGTCATAGTCCGCAATTAACCGTTCCCACTTCTTATCCATTCTGATTGTTGATTTTGTGAATTATGAACTTGCGGTGGTATGGCGTCAGCTCCGCTGCCAATTGGGGGTTCTCGTTAATCATAAAGTTGTCAAGCTCTTTGATTACGCTGATAACAACCTGTGGTGACAGCCTGTAAGATTGCGCTTCGATGACTTTGGATATTTGGGAAAGTGCGTTTGTGTCTATTCCCGATTTGTTTCCCTCGGCGACGTTCTTTAGCTCTTTTATGAGTATTTTGCGTATGATGTGAGGGGCTGCGAGATGTTCTTCCCGTTGCTTGTCCCATTCGCCATTTTTCCTCCACGAACCAACGGTCGCTTCCCGCACGCCAAGCGTTTCTGCTATTTCTTTTGCGGTTGCTCCATCGTTGATGAACATGCTTTCTGCGGCTTTCTCTAACTTGTTTTTTCGCGCCATACGTTGCCTCAATTTTGTGCCAAAATTGAGGTGGGACAATGTTTTTACCGTTTTTTACTGCAACCCTTGCAAACATCATTGCAAGGGTTGCAGCATTAATTGGCTTGATGAGTTTGTTGTTGGTTTTTTGCATTCGATTCAATACCGAAACAAGGCAATGGCAAAGAAAAATATCAAGGCTCAAATCAAATTTTACTCAAACATCGGGGGTTGGGGCATTACTGCCGCTTCCTTCGCCAACGAATTTGAACACCTTGCCGCACAGCACGACGAAGTGCTTGTGCGTGTGCATTGCTACGGCGGCTCGGTTATGGAGGGCAATGTCATTTACAATACCATACTCAACGCCTCCGCCAAAACGAATTTTCAAATAGACGGTATAGCGGCAAGTATGATGGCATTGATAGTACTCAGTGGCAGCCATGTGTCAATGGCAGATAATGGCTTTGTTATGATACACAGACCCGTTTCGTCTTTGGGGGGCAATGCCACCCAACTTGAGAATGAGGCAAAGCTGCTCAAAAGTATGGAAGCCAACTTTGTTAAACGCATCATGGAGAAAACCGGGAAGCCGAAAAAAGAAGTGGAAAAGCTGATGGACGGAAACGACCATTGGTTTAACGCAGACGAAGCTAAAGGGTACGGATTGATAGATGAGATTATCCCGGCTACGGTAAAAAATTTAAAGCAGCTCCAATCGCCGGAGCAAATCGGGGTTGAGGATGTTTACAACCGTTTTGCCGCTTCACTTAACAAGGTCAATAATTTACCTAATAATAATAAAAATACACAGCAAATGAAAAAACTGTTGATTGACTTGTACAAGCTACAAGGCGTTTCAGAAGACAGCTCCGATGCCGAAATTTTAGCAGCCATGCAGGCGCATACAAGCAGCCAGGAGCAAAAAATCAAAGATATGGAAACCGCGCAGGCGGCTGCGCTGAAATCGCAGATTGACCACATCATTAATACTGCTGAGGCAAACCGTAAAGACAAGTACGACGACAAGCAAAGAGCTGTACTCGTTCAAATCGGCGAAAAAGCAGGTGTGGAAGCCTTGCAGACCAGTCTTGGCATGAGTGCTAAAAATACGCCCTCCGGTAGTGGTGTGCCAAAAATTGTGGATATGCTCGGCAAAGAGAGTAAGGGTGGTAGTGATAACCGTTCCGATTGGGATTGGGAAAAGTGGCAAAAGGAAGACCCGAGAGGTTTGGAGAAAATGGAAACGGACAACCCGGAACGTTTTAACGCGCTTATGAACGCAGCGTATAATTTATAATAGCAAAAACCAAATTCAAAACCAAATTCATTAACGCAGGCAGGCACGTGAGCAGCAAATCACAAACTAAAATTTTCAAAAAATGCCTGAAGTTAAAAAACACATTTGGACTCGTGAGGTAGAGAGAGCCGTTACTCATGCCGACACCGCAACATTTTTAGACGGTATAAAAGACCAGAGTAAATACGTATCTCCGGTAGGAGTATCGGGAGACATACAAGGTGCTGTCATTCACAGCACATTCTTTGGCGTAAAGCCCGATGTATTGATAAACAATACTACCTATCCCATAGATATACAGGCTTTGGAAGGTGAGGACTTTACCGTTTCGCTGGATAAGTACCAGACCAAAGCAACGCCCATTACAGATGATGAGCTGTACGGTATTGCTTATGACAAAATAGCCAATGTTCGCCAAAGCCACTCGGAAGCAATAGCAGAGCGTAAGCACGATAAGGCACTCCACGCTCTTGCCCCTGAAGACAACGACGACGGCTTGGTATTGCATACAACCGGAGCGGATGACGGTACGGGTCGTAAGAGGCTCATCAGAAAGGATGTGGTTGCTTTGAAAAAAGCAATGGACAATGCAAAATTGCCCAAGCGCGGACGCAGATTAGTATTTTGCAACGACCACATTAACGACTTGCTGATTGACGACCAGAAGTTTGCAGACCAGTATTACAACTATACCACAGGTAAGATTGCGAACCTGTACGGATTTGAGGTATTTGAGTACGACAACTGCCCAATTTATAACGAGGATTTGGAAAAGAAATCTTTTGGGGCATCCGCCATTGCAGGCGAATTTGAGGCGTCGGTAGCTTTCGTAAAAGAACGTGCAGTGAAAGCAAGCGGTGTAACGCTGATGTATTTCAGCAAATCAGAAAACGACACCTTGTACCAACGCAACCTTGTCAATTTCCGCCACTATTTCATTGTGCTGCCAACAGCGGTGGATACACGTGCGGCACTTGTAAGTGCGGTAGTAGAGGAGGAGGAAGAAGAAGAAGGTTAATATATCAGCCCTATTACCTGTTTTCAAATCTATATTTTATCATTTTAAAACAAGCATTTAATTATGTCTAACTTGAAGTTAATAAAAGTAATGGCGGCAATAATAGCCATCTGCGATAAGGAATCTTTGGAAAAGATATTCCTAAACGACAAGAACGAAATCTTCACAGCCGAGAACTATGCGGCAGGCTCAGTAAAAGGCGACAAAAAACGCTATAAAACGGTAACGGTTGCTGAGGCGAAGGCAGAACTTACCCGGCTGAAAAAAGCCCCTGCCGCCAAACCGGAGCAAACCAAAGCGGCAGCAGCAAAAAAAGCCCCTGCCAAAAAAGCTGCAGAAAAACCCGATGGTGGCGACACCGGAGAAGACGACAAAGAGTAGCCCGGCAGTACTGTAAGATGTTAGGCGAAAGTCAATTTTTTAATCATTAAATTTTTTCAAAATGGCTCTATACGGAGTTAAAATACAAAGAGGCAATATCGGTGCGGGTGTTAGCGGAATGCCGTTTAGGACATCTGCCCTCCTGACTACGGGTGAGGCTGTTGCCGACAAGCTCGAATTAGGCAAGGTGTATGAGCTGATGAACGTAAACGATATGGTGGCTCTTGGACTTGACGACAACTACGACTCCGCAAACGATGTAATAGTTGCCGAGCATGTGAGAGAGTATTTCAGAATGAGTGGCGGTGGTGCGAAACTGTACCTGATGGTTGCGCCTTTGGGTACAGAGCTGGACGACCTTATTGAGGACGAGGATTTTGCTAAAAAGCTGATAACTGAAGCAAAAGGCGAAATATACAACCTTGCTATCGGGTTTAACATCGACCCGGAGGATGATGAATACGAGGAAGTACACACCGACGGTATGCTGTCAGAGGTAAGAGCGGCATTAGTAAAAGCACAAGCCCTTTACGATTGGGCGGACAACACTTTCCGACCAATTCAGATACTACTCGAAGGTCGCAGCCATACCGGAACTGCTGCCGCTTCACTTAACCTGCGTGCAATACCTGCCACGCCATCGGGCATATTGGAGCTAAACAGGGTAAGTGTAGTAATCGGGCAGGATTGGGAATACGCCGACAGCTTCGAGGATAGCCACTGCCAGAAATATGCTGCTATCGGTACGGCTCTTGGCACTTTGGCTGCACTTGAGATAAACGAAAACATCGGCGAAATTGACAGGCGCAATCTTACAGATGAGCTAAGAAGCAAATGGCTTATTGCCGGGCTAAGCTCTCATTCAACGATTGAGGATGTAGAGGTACAGGCGCAGCTTGAGACCTTCGATGCTAAGGGCTATATATTCCCAATGCTTTATGTCGGCATTAGCGGCTACAGATGGAACGATGACCATGTGTGCGCTCCGGTTATTGTAGATGCAGAGGGCAATATGAATGAACATACTATCGCCTATGCACGAACGCTTGACTTTTGCAAAAGAGAGCTGCGTAAGGCATTATTACCGCAGGTTAAAAAAGTAAAGCCTGTGGATGCTGCTACCGGGAAGCTGCCAACCGGAATAGTGAAAGAATTTGAAGGATACGGTAACACAGTATTTGAAGACATGTTTGCAGCCGGCAGGATAAGTAGCGGAGTTACTACCGTCGATAAAAACAGCGATTTGCTCGTGGAAAAAGTGCTGAAGGTTTCATTCCGTGTCGTGCCTTACGGAAATATAGGAGCAATAAACGGCACAATCAATATGCGTATCAGAAACTAATTTATTTACCCTTTAAATATTAATTAAAATGTCGGGAGTTCGCAGAAACGGTAAGGCTTATGATAGCGCAGACGTGGTACTAACGATGCTCGGTACGGTAGAAAGTGAAGTACAAAATATTACTTACACCACTTCGCAGGAGCATCAGGTAAACCACTCCCTTGCTGCCGAAGGCACAAGTTGGAGCATGGGTAAAATTACCCGTGAAGCAACCATAACGCTATACCTCAACAGTGTACGCAAGCTCGAAAAATTAGCCGGGGGCGACCTGCTAAAACTTGCGCCATTCGATATAAACGTATCCTTCGTTAATGAGTTTAACGAATTGATTAACGATACTATCGTTTGTAAGTTTATGAGCCAGGGCAGAACGGTAAACGGCGAAATGGGGCTTGCACAAGAATTTCAACTGTTTGTCTTGGACATTCAGTATAACAATGCTGCTTAGCTGTCTGTTGCATGATGGGGTTGGGAGGGGCAACCCTCCCTTCTTTTAAAAAAAAAATAATCAAATCAATTAAAATGGTAACATTAGCCACATACATAAAAAAATTTGCTGACAACCTATTGTCGCTGTTCACAACTATTAAGGGGTTCGTATTCTTAATAGTTTCTCAATTCATAGCGCTGCAGGGCGTGCGCTTAGGCATTGCGTTCCTTAGTGCTGTATTTATTATAGACCTCATTACAGGTTTGTCCGCAGCATATAAGGAGTCTAAAAAATCAATCACACAAAATACTGCACCGTATTTTATACAGTCTAAAAAGCTAAGAATGTCGCTGCTAAAGGGAATTACATATATGTTGGCAGTAATACTTTCTTATATTTTGTACTCCTACATTTTTGACGCACAGCACTCCATACCCGGAAGTACGAAGACATTTACCATCATAGAATTAACCTTCGGTGTGTGCATTGCTATTGAGTCGTGGAGTATCATTGAAAATCTCAAAAGAATGGGGTTTGATATTATCGGCAAGATTGTATCGCTTGTTAAAAATATTCGCAAAACAGTTAAATCGGTTAAAGATGAAGAATAAACTTATTATTATACTATTAATTGCAATTACTGTGTGTAGCTGCCGTACTACTAAGCGGATGAGTAGCAGCAGCTTTGTGTCGGCTAAAGACAGCCTTAAAGCCACACAGCTAATTGTAAATACATCCGCAGCTGCTTCGTTCCAAACCCGTACCGTTCGGGATACTGTTATCAGTATTCCGATTCGGGCGGTAAGGGACACGCTTAGCGCATCTGACCTGATGCCTGTTACCTCATCTGATGGAATAGCGATTGCTCATACAAGTTTCCTTGAAGGCAAAGGCATAAGCATCAGAACCATAGCCCTGCCGTCCGGACAGGTAATAATAGAAGGTAATTGCGATTCTATGAGTATTATCCTTAAAGGGTATATGGAAGAAGCCCAATACTGGCACGAAAAGCACGATAATTTACTGGTTGAGTTCACGGACTTAAAATCCGTTGAAACGCAATCTGATAATATTTCAATATCCAAATCCGCTTCCGGATTAAAGTTGTGGGTTTGGATAATTATTTTAGCACTAACAGTAGTCCTTATAATTACCGGAATCAGAAATTTTTTTTAATTTATAAAAACAATAATACAAAATGACAACAGCAGAAAATGTAAGAAGCCTTGTAACGCCAGAAATGATTGCTGCCGCAAAAGCAGCACATGGCGAAAGAAAAGTAAAAATTATTCAACTGCCATTGGACGATGACAGTGAGCAGTTCCTTGAAGTTCTGGCACGTGTGCCAAGCCGTAAAATTATCGGTGAGTACGAAAAATGGGCAGATAAGCAACCGGACAAAGCAAAAGAAATAATTGTCAATTCGTGCCTCTTGTGCGGAAAAGAAGAAGTAAAGGCTGACGATGACTTGTTCTTGACGGCAGTCAATGCCATTGCTGAACTGATACCCATTCGTAAGGCTATAATAAAAAACTGTTAGAGGACTGTCCGGATTTACCCAAGCCCGGAGAGTCCGACGATATATCGGATATAATAAGACAGTACAACGCACAACTTTCTCTTTTTATGAGCATTCCATTTCCCGAAAGGTTGAGCGATGAACTGTGGACAGAGAAAGTAAAACAACTGCAGTGGTTGGCACAAAACGGAATGTTAGGAATGAAAATTAAATAATGAATTTGTTATTAGACATAGGAAGCAGGCTACAATCCGCAGGGTTTTTTGTACCGGGATATGTAAATACGGTACAACCAATACCGGGAGGACAGTATATACCGTACACCGGACAGGCAAAGCTCTATGTTGCCAATAACGCCACATTTGAAGATTTGGAGCTGATATATGGAAGCGAGTCGCTAAAGTTTGGAAGTACCATGTTGAACAAAAGCGGTTCATTAGGAAGTGTGTTTGCCCCGCCACCACTCATTACTTGGGACAAAAGCGTAAATGTAGAAGTTACCGTAATGAACGGTACGGATTCCGAAATAGTGGAACGGTACGGCGACGGGCAATGGGATGTAATTATCGAGGGCATTTTGGTTGATATGGAGGAACATCAGTTCCCTATTGCCAAATTGGAAACTTTAAGAAAGTTCTTTGAAATTCCTGCGGCAAAGGATGTGGTAAGCCAAACGCTTAATACGGGCTTAGGTATTTCAAGTGTTTGGTTTAAATCTTTTTCCGGCAGCGGTGTGGCAGGCTTTGCCGATACCATTCGGTACAGAGTTCCTGCACGAAGCATTAAACCCGTTGAGTTTTTTTTAAACAACGAGCAGAAATGATACCTTACTTAAATATGAATTGCCGTATTGTAATCGGGGAGCTGCGTTTTGAAAGCTGCAATAAAATCGTTGTTGAAGAAAATCTGCTTGAGATAGGAGATACTGCCACGATAACATTGCCCCGAAACTTTCAGAAGCTGAAAGATAAAAGTGTGTTGGATTATATTGGTACGGGCGATAAGGTATATATAGAGTGGGGCTATAATGATAACTACACCAGGCAGTTTGAAGGCTATATAAGGGAGATAGAAGCCGAAGCCCCATTGGTAATCCATTGCGACGATAACTTTTACCCGTTGAAACAAAACAACAATGTAAAAAGCTACAAAAAAGCTACACTAAAGGAAGTTCTGAAGGACTTGCTACCCGGATATACAATTCATTGTCCGGACATGGAGCTTGGGGTTTACCAAACACAGGGTAGCAGCTTTGAAGAACTAAAGCGAATACAAAGAGATTCGGGATTATATGCAAGGATGTCCGGCAATACGATAGACCTGCAGTTTGCTTTTCAATGGCAAAGCAGCAACAGGGTCATAGTGTATGACATGCAGAAAAACGTAAGAAAAAGCGATTTGAAGTTCCGAAGAAAGGAGGATGTAAATATAAATGTGTCGGTTGAGTATGTAGATGAACATGGTAAGAAGCACAGGGTAGAAAGAAAGAATACAGGTAAAGACAACCAGGTTGTTAAGAAAGAAAAAGTAAATGTCGGGGTAAGTAAAGAAGGAGCGGAGCAGCTCGCAGAAGCAAAGGTAAATCAGTACGCTTACGATGGGTACACCGGGAGTATTACCGGGTTCGGAACACCCGACACTCACGCAGGCGACACATTAGAAATAAGAAACCAATTGCACCCAGATATGTCTGGTTTTTATATGATAGAAAAAGTAACGGCAGAATTTGCCCAATCACATATAAGCAGGCAAAACACTATCGGGCGTAAAATGACAGTATAATGAAAGAGATGGAAGAATTGATATTAGCGGTACTAAGAAAACACTTTCCTACAATCATTACAACCGGAACGGCAGTAAATGTAACGGATAGTATTTGTGATATTGAACGAGCAGGGCTTCCGGTTCTGCAGGGAGCAAGGCTTAATGTTGTCGATAATGTAGAGAATTATGTAACGACAGTACCGAAAGAAGGAAGCGAAGTTTTAGCCGTGCTTCCTGATGGCAGAGGTCAGGCAATGGTAATAGGGTGTAGCGAGGTAGAAAAGGTTATTTGGAGGGTAGGTGATTCAAAGCAGGAGTTTAGGCATGAGGGTATTGTGTATAATGAGGGCGAAAACGGAGGAATGGTAAAGGTGCAGGAATTAGAGCAAAATCTTGAATATTTAAAAAATTATGTGCAGGCTATAAATACAGCTTTACCGGGTGCATTTACGGCAATAGGTGCAAGTTCGGCAGCTAACGGCGCGAATGGCGCAAGTTCCTATCAAAGCGCAATGTCCGGGCAGGTAATAAATTTTGAAAATATGGAAAACATAAAAATCAAGCATTAATGCAGGACATTCTTTTAGATAGCAATTATGACTTAGCCGTTCAGAATGGAGACTTTGCTACAGGCGAAAGTGCAGACCAGGATGTGGAGCAAATAGTATTATCTCAAAAAGGCGAATGGAAGCAATACCCGGTTGTCGGTTTTGGAATTGAAAATTACCTGAAAAAAACTACCGGCAGCAAAAAAGTGGATAACATTCAAAAGTTTGTGAGGGACTTAAAGGTGCAATTATCTGCAGACGGAAAAGGAGAAGCAACAATTATTTTAAATGACGATTTAACAGTGTTTAAAGTTCAATTAAATGTATAAGGTAGTAAGACAGGGACAAAGTTTATTCGATTTTGCAATGGAGCATTGCGGCACGTTTGAGGCTGCTTTTGAAATTGCCCAACTGAATGGCGATATATCCGTTACCGATTATCCAGTACCCGGTACACTATTAAAATTGCTGGAAAATATAACAAAAAAAGACATTAGCGATTATATCGCAACAAATAACATACGGATTGCAACATCCGGTTTTAATACTGAAGATATTGAAATACCTATAATGATTTTTTAAAATGGCAAGAAGCGTACAGGAAATATATAACAGCATAGTTGCTTACAAAGAGACTATACCGGAATTAGCTGTTTACAATAGCACAAGCGCAGTAGCTATATGGCGGTTATTTTGTCTTGTATTCGCTGTGGCCGCCTGGGCGTTGGAAAATATCGTTGGTATTGTAACGGTGCAACAAACGCAGTATATAAAAGAGCAAAAAATACACTCATTTTCGTGGTACTCTGCCTTTGCAAAAAAGTTTCAGTACGGCGATGCACTACCCTACGGCGAAGTTGAATATGAAATATTTGACGAAGACAAGCAAGTAGTAAAATTTGCATCAGCTTCTAAAGCTCCGGGGGGTATAGTAATAAAGATAGCAGGATTAGACGGTGGTACATTAGAGCCAATTGGCGGTTCGGAATTTACGGCGTTTCAAGAGTATATGTTTAGAGTGGGCGCGGCAGGCGATAGATTGATTTTTGTAAATGATAACCCGGATAAATTAAAGTTAGAATTGACCATATACTTTGATGCGCTTATTCTCAACAGTTCGGGTGCAAGATTAGACGGCACAAATGATAACCCGGTATTAGATGCCATCAACAAATATATTAAAGGCATTGACTTTGACAGCAAATTTATTCCCTCAGCTTTGACCGATGCGCTGCAAGCTGTGGAGGGTGTGGTAATTCCACACATTGACCTTTGCGAAAGTACTTATGCAGCACTGCCGTGGTCGCCTGTTGCGGCAAATGGCATAATACCACACGCAGGCTATTTGAGAATTTATGACGAAAATACAGACCTAATTATTAATTATATAGCTAACTAATGGCAGTTACGGATATAAACTACACACGCCTATTAAGATGGTTGCTTCCTGTGCGATTACGCAAGGAGCGGCTAATGGCTTGGATAAAAGTAATTACTTATCCGGTATGGGCTGTGTTGTACCCAAAATTCAAGAGTTGGGAGCAAAAGAGTTGGTATGACTTAAAATACCAAACTGGAACTGTGGCGCATTTGGAAAGGGTAATGAATGATAGGTTTGATGCGGCATTGAAGCGGATATATATTGATGAGGGTATTTATACACAGCCAATATATATACATACAATAGCAGAGACAGAACCGGTATTTATTTATAGAGAAATGGAGGCAAGTCCGGAGTATCTGCACTTGAGTGCAGAGAATGAATATGCTGTAGCAGACTTTACGGTGCATATACCGTACTTATTATTAGCAGAACACGAAGAGATTGCTTTTAGAGCTGTTTTAAACCGTTTTAAGCGAGACGGTAAAACTTATAAAATAATTTATTTCTAAGATGAAAAGGTACGACTTTAATCAAGTGGGCGGTTTCCCATTAGAGCAAGAGAGGCTCAAATGGTTGCAAGATGGGTATATTAATGCTATTAATGCTTTGGCTCAGTTGGGTAACAACGGAGTACCACGTGCCGTGTTTGGCGTAGAACTTACATCGGGTTCTTGGACTACCGGAGGTGTAGTGTCAGACGGCTATATTGCGCACCCTACGCTTGGGCTAATGCCATTTATTGGCGGTGCATTTACACCAACTACTCGTGGCGTGAGCTATACCGACATTACCACACCACTAACATTTGGCAATGCTTCTAATCAGAATGTGGAGATTAACAGAGTAGCACAGATAGCTCCGGGTGCGCTGTGGGATTTGCGGACGTTGAGCGAGAGCAGGTGGGGTGTTGAGTTTGGTAAAAGCCATAGAGGTGCCTGGGATAATATTGCTCCTAATGTCAATACGGGTTCCGGGGTGCTATCTTATAAGATAGATAGATTTGCAAATACATTAATGATTAATGGCAATATTAACAGAGGTAATGGGCTTCCGGGACACGTAACTCATTTCTTGATACCGGTATCTAATAGTATTAATGGAGATTGGAATTTTGCAACAAGCGTAGGTAGGTATATCAACTATCCTAATGTGGGCTATCCTGTTAATGCACAAAAAGGCAATGAGATATTTTCGGGCATTGCTTCGGTTTCTGCAAGTTCATCTCAAGTTCTTCGGTTAGGGGTGACATGGGAACCTACCGCAGCAGGTTATACGCAATATTTTTCAACTATTTTACCACTCGACTAATGCCAATACAATCAATATCATATTTTAAAGACAAATTTGTTTCTGGTTATAAAATTACAGAAACGGACTGGCAAGACCTATTGGATAGCGTTAAGCATATTAACGCTTCCGTGGTAGTGAGTGATGTAAGCAATTTAGAGGCTGCCCTCGAAGGCTACCGCAAGACGGCAGATGATATACCTGCTGCCAATATAGACGGACTGAGTGCTGCTGTATCTGCGCTACTTACCAATGTACTTACTACAGGCAGCGAAATTTCGCAAAGCCAAATTGAAGGACTGACAACAGCTTTGGCTACATTTATTACTGTAGCGGGTGCGGTTGCTATCATTGAAGAAAAAGTAGATGAGGCTGTCGATGGAATAGAAGTACCTCCCTCAAGCCTTGGGTTTATTCAATTCGGAGTCGGCGGCGATGGCGAGCCTACCAATGGCACAAGTACGCATACTGTTGATGTGCCAACAGGCGAAGTGTTACTTTATAAGAACGGAACAGGCTATCTAAAGCAGGGTGTTGAGTTTAGCATTGTGGAAGGGCTGATTACGCTATTAGGAGAAGGAGCATTTGAAAGTGGAGATTTTTATACTTTAACATTTTAAAATAATAGATTATGGCATTTCCGGGTGTATTGAATTTTGACACGATGGTAAGAGGCGATATGTTTTTGGAATGGAATTTTACTCCAAACTTTTCGCTCTCCGGAGTACGCATTGATATGTGGATATGCGATGCTTTCACGAATAAGCCTTTAAAGAAATTATCTACCGACGGCGAAATTGGAGGTATTGTTATTTCGGGAAGTAGTTTTAAAATATCGGAGTTTTTGTTGGATTTGCCTGTTGGCGAGCATTTGTATGATATGCAATTTACGTTTCCCGACAGTAAGCCATTGACCTTTATTAAAGGTAAATTCCCAATTATTGACGACCACACAAAACAATAATTTATGAACGTAGAAATAACGGTTAATAAGGAAGAGCATATAGTTTTATTTGAAGTTACCCCTCCACAAGTACCGGGAGGTGGTGGAGGCTCCGGAGAAGATGGCAGAGAGGTGGAGCTGCGTAATAATGGCACTTATATGCAATGGAGATATGTTGGGGATACGGAATGGATTAATCTTGTGGCTTTAGAGGATTTGAAAGGAGCGGATGGAATAGATGGCAGCAACGGTTCAGATGGAGTGGATGGCGAAGACGGTAGGGAGGTGCAATTGCAGACAAATGGAACTTATATTCAATGGAGGTATTCGGGCGATATAAGTTGGACAAATTTGATTGCACTTTCAGAATTGAAAGGAGATAAGGGCGACACAGGCGATACAGGAGCTACCGGAGTGGACGGCAGTCCGGGTGCTGACGGTTCAGATGGCGAAGACGGTAGGGAGGTGCAATTGCAAACAAATGGAACTCATATCCAATGGAGATATTCGGGCGATGTAAGTTGGACAAATTTGATTGCACTTTCAGAATTGAAAGGAGATAAGGGCGACAC
>CAYUXT010000042.1:24910-25168 GCA_964448955.1 uncultured Taibaiella sp.
AGGCGATACTGGAGCAAGCGGTGCTGACGGCAGTCCGGGGGCTGATGGTGCAGATGGCGAAGACGGCAGAGAAATAGAGCTGCAATCTAACGGCACATATATACAATGGAGGTATTCGGGTGACGTGAGTTGGACTAACTTGGTTGCTTTGTCATCATTAAAGGGAGATAAAGGCGATACAGGCGACACCGGAGCGGCAGGTGCTGATGGTGCGGACGGTGTTGGAGTTCCAACCGGAGGTAGTACCGGACAGGTTTT